>JAKIWX010000019.1 GCA_022749845.1 Thermoplasmata archaeon | reverse complement strand
AGGGTTAAGCCGCGTCCCTCGGTCGAGCCGCTCGAGGCGTTCGCACCGTGATCGAGGATGCTCTCGCCGGGCTCGTCGACCGGTTCAACCGGCACGCGGAGCGGAACCCGGGCATCCAGACGGAGCTCCAGGGTGTGAACCGCGTCATCTCGATCCGGCTCACCGACGAGGGACAGTACTCGCTCGAGCTCAAGGGCGGGAAGCTCTCCGGCCTCCGTAGCGGGGAGGCCGAGAAGCCGGACCTCACCATCACCACCGACTCCCTCACCTTCCTCGGACTCATCCGGCGCGAGATCGGCCCGATGAAGGCGATCGTGACACGCCGCCTTGCGATCGACGGATCGCTCGAGGACAAGCTCCTGTTGCGCCGGCTCCTCGCCTGAGCGACGCTCGCTAGGGTAGGAATACGCAGGCCGCGATGCAGACGCCGTAGTGGTCCATCGGGATGACCAGCTCCTCGGTCCGGTAGTGGATGCGGCGGAGCTCGACGCCCCGGAAGTGCGCGATCTCCTCCATGCGCCACTTGAGGAACTCCTTGAGCGACTTCTGGGTGCCGTGCAAGTGGCCTTCGGCGACGTAGCCGCCTTGGCCGTCGGTCCGGAAACCGTACGCGATGCCCGAGGAGATCACCTCCCCTTCGCCCCCTCCGTAGCGCGCGAGCACGCAGTGCGTGATTGCCCCGCGACGGAGCGGCACGCGGTCGATCTGACGAATGCCCACCGGCAGGACCGAGGAGACGGAAACGAGGTTCTGCTCGCCGATCCCCGCCTGGAGAAGGGCGAGGTCGAAGGCGTTGAGCTCGCTCGTCTTGTTGATCCCCTTACCGCTCGTCACAAAGAACCGGGTCGGCACCGGGATGAGCGTATCCTGGCGCCCGTCGCGCGTCGGCACGGAAGCCGAGGATGAGTTCCCGTGCTTAAAGTTTAGTCCGGCGCCGGTGCTCGCGAGCGTTCTCGCGCTCGACACCGCGGCTAGACCATGATCGCGTGGCGTCGGCGCATCGATTCTTCGGTCTCGCCTCGGACGCGCATCATCTCGGCGACGAGACCGTCGAGGAACTGGTGCGCGGCCGACTCGAACAGCGTCCCGAGCGGAGCGAGCACGAGGCGCTCCGGCTCCTCGGGAAACTGGAAGGGGATGAGCAGCGAGGCCGCGTGCGCGATCTTCGAGCCCTTGCGCGCGGTGAGCACGAGAAGGTCCGCGCCCTCGCGCCGCACGATGTTCGCCGTCTGGATCGACGAGTAGCTCTCGCCCGCGCCGCTCAGGATGACGACCGTGTCGCCGGAATGCACGATAGGCGTGATCGATTCGCCGATCACGTAGGCGCTGCGCCCGATCTGGACGAGGCGCATTGCGAAGGCGCGGCCGATGATCCCGCTCCGGCCCGCTCCGTAGACGAAGATCGAGGGAGCCCGTAGCAGTCGTTCGACGGCGGCCGCGACCGTCTCCGGAGGGATAGCGCTGAGCGCCTCGGCGCTGCGGCGACGTACGTACTCGAGGGCGCGGGCGTAGGTGGTCGACTCAGCGGGAGCTGCGCCTGCCATGAGACTTCCCTCGACTCGGGGTACGGATACGCGGTTTCGATGGAGCACGCTGGGAGGCGGCGGCAGGACGCGCTCCGGGACCTCCGCGGCGCGGGACGGGAGCTGCCGGGGGAGGGGCCGGGCGGGCTATCGATTGATGGCGCTTGGCCCATTTTCGCGTGAGGGCGCGCTCGTAGAGGAGTTTCATGTACATCCCGTCGTGCTCCAGGAGCGGAGAGCTCGAGATCACACTCACGTCGTAGTCCCGTTCGGAAAGAGCTTCGGCGAGAGGGTCGAACCGCAGTTCGCCTCGCTTGATGGGCGTCAAGCGGAACTCCCCGGTCCCGTACAGCTCCGCGCCGGAGAAGTTGAGGTAGAGGGAACCGCTGCTCGCCTCGACGAACTCGTGCAGCAACGGCTCGAGCGCCCCGGGTTCGTCGAAGGTCCTTCGCTCCCGCGCGGCAAGGTGGGGCAGGTTGAGGACCGGCACGACGCCCTTCACGGATCGCGCGAGCTCGAGCACCTCCTGGCGCGAACCGAACACGTCGGGGTGGCCGCTCGGTTCGATGCCGAGATGGACCGACCCCTTGGTGGTGCGATCGAGCCATCGCTCGAGGTCCCGCGCGATGGAGGTGAGCTCGGCGACGGACTCGTCCCGGTCTCCGCTACCGTAGAACCCGAGATGGGTCACCGCAAGTCGCGCCCCGAGTCCGTCGGCGAGCACGCCGGACCACTGGATCTGGCGGAGGCTCCGGTCGCGGGCCTCCTCGCTGCCGAAGAAGTCCACGTAGTAGGGGGCGTGGAGCGTCAGGTCGACGTCGAGTGCCTTCGCGAGCGCGCGCGTGAGCCCGAGGTCCGCGTGATCCTTGGCGAGCGACCAGGTGAGCGTCGTCACCGTGCCTCGCCGGCGGAGCGGCTCGTTGAGCGATGCCGGTTCTCCGGGAGTTCCCCCCTTTCCGGCGAGCACCTCGACGATCAACTGCTGCGGCAGATCCCGCGGCAGCTTGCCGACCTCCTCGTCGAGGACCATGCGCGTGAGCGGATTCACCTTGATGAACTGCACTTCGAGCGCGGTGAGCCCGAGGTGGTGGACGTCGGCGATTCCGTCCCGCAGTGTCCGCCCTTTGCAGGAGAGCGGGATACCTGCCGGACCAAACCTAATCACAAAACCGACCCTCAGGAACGGCGGACGGGGGCTAACTAGCAGGTCTATATATGGGGTGACCCGGGGCCTACAAGCGGAACGAACCGGCACTCGGGTCCCATCTCGTACCGGTCCCCTTCCGGCCCCGCGCGCACGGTGAGAAGTCGCTGGCTCGAGCCCGGCCCGAGCGGGACGACCATGCGACCTCCTTCGCGAAGCTGGGCCCTCCATTGCGGATAGAGACGGGGCGCTGCCGCGGAGACAACGATCCGGTCGTACGGCGCACCGGCCGGCCAACCGAGCCGCCCGTCCGCCTCGACCACGGTGATGCGTGCGGCGTACCCTAGCTCCGTGAGCAGCTCTCGCGATCGATCGGCGAGCTCCTTCACCCGCTCGACGCCCACGATGCGGCCCGTCGGGCCTAGCAGCTCGGCGAGGAGGGCGAGCAGGTAGCCGGACCCGCTGCCCACCTCGAGCGCGGAAAGTCCCGGACGCACCGCGAGCGCCTCGAGCTGCAGGGCCACCATGTGCGGGGCCGAGATGGTGGAGCCCAGGCCGCAGAGGCTGAGCGGCTCATCCTCGTACGCACGTTCGGAGAGCTCCGGGGGAACGAAGCGATGCCTCGGTACCTCCCGCATGGCGCGGGCGATGCGCGGGTCGAGCACGCCAAGACCGCGCACCATGGCGTGCGGGCCACGCTCGCCACCGATCCTCGCTTCCCGAGCGCTCATCCGGGCGACCCGCCGGGCCGGAACCCGAACCCTAGGAGATAGAGCTCCGAGGAGCGCTCACGCGAGGCCGGTGGTTTCGTCCGCCGAAGCTCCTCGAAGTAGGGAGCTAGCCGCCCATCGAGCCCCTTCACGAGGTCTCCGTCGAACACCTTCGCCACGAACCGGCCGCCGGGCCGGAGACAGATGCGCGCGAGCTCGAAGGCAGCCTCCACGAGTTCCACGCTTCGAGCATGGTCCGTCGAGTAGGCTCCCGAGATCCTGGGAGACATGTCGGAGAGGACCACCTCGAACTGACGGCCCCCGAGCCGTCGCTCCAGTTCGGGAGAACCAACTCGACCGCGGAGCCGCTCCACTCCTTCTAGCGGCTCCAGGCTCCGCTCGTCCACCGCGGTGACGGAGCCTCGTGGCCCGACGGCCTCGAGGGCGATCACGGACCATCCGCCGGGTGCCGCTCCCAGATCGAGGACGCGATCCCCCGGCTCGAGGATCGCGTAGATTTCGTTGAGGTGCGCGAGCTTGAAGGCGGCCCGTGAGCGCAGCCCGTCACGCTGGGCAGCTCGATAGTACGGGTCCCTTCGCCGTTCGACGAGGAAGCGGCGACCCACGCGGCGGGGACCACCTGTCCGCTAAAGGCGTGCCGTGCCGGCCCGGGGCGAGGCGCTAGCGAGCGACGCCCGTCGGCTCGCGACGGACCGCAAGTAAGGACGTGAACTCAACGTTACCGAAATCGCCATCCGCCTCCGGAGGTCCTCGCCAGCTCGTCGGGTGGCGTTCAGGTGGCCGGGTTCGACGTAGCGACGTGGACCGCGCTCGGGACCTGGGTCCTCGTCATCGGCACGCTCATCATGATGTACTGGCAGACCCGCTGGCAGCAGCGGCTCAACTCCGCGAACGCCCTCCTCACGCTGCGGGAGCGGTTCGACTCGAGCCCGATGCGGCGGGCGCGGGGGCGCTTCGCGCAGCACCTCCTCGACTCCGCGACCGACCCGCCGCTGCTCGACGTCCCTAGGTACTTCGAGCTCATCGGTTCGCTCACGCACCAGGGCGCCCTCGAGGAGAGGATGGTCTGGAGCGCCTTCGGCGGCTACGTCACGGCGTACTACCACCGGATGCGCGAGCCGGTGGATTACATCGGCAAGTGGCGCAAGGAGTGGCAGGACCCCCTCATCTTCCGGGAGTTCGAGTGGCTCCACCACCGGGTGGAGCGTATCGACCGGCAGAAGCTCGGCGACGACTACGCGAAGCTGATGGACACGGCGGTCGAGGCGGCGCGCATCCTCGAGGCCGAGGTCCGGCATACCGAGCCCGTCGTCTAGCCGCGCCCACGCCAGCGCCCGCGTAGGCGACGGAGCGCGCTCGCGACCGGCGCGTGGAACACGGCAAGCGCCCAGGTGGGGTACAGCCAGTAGTTGCGCTTCAGCAGGAGGAACGAGGCGGACGCGCTCGTGCAGCCCCCGCCCGGGTCCGCGAGTGCGACGCGACAGTAGACGGCGCCGGCGTTCGTAAGGAGGAACGGGGCGAGGAAGGCGAGGGTCACCACGATCGCCAGCAGGGCCCGGGTCCACTCCTTTCGGAAAACATGGTAGAAGAACACGACGACGTTCGCGAGCTGCTTCAGCGCAAGCGCGAACACCTCCGCGACGTAGGCGCCTCGCCAGTGCCGGGGCGCGAGCGCGAGGCTCAGCGCGAGGAGTGGGACGAAATCGTTCTGCCCGTTCGCCGCGAGGAGCGCGATCCACGGCATGCCCACCGCCGCGGAAGCGTACGGATCGCGGCCGAGCCAGGCGACCGAACCGGCCCACGCGGCGAGCGAGATCCACCGGTAGTCGAGCCCGGGCACCTGCGCGTAGGTGAGGAGTGGGAGGTACACGTAGTAGGTGAACAGATGGTGGGGGTGCCCGTAGTTCGCGTAGTCGAACGAGACCGGCCGCGTGTAGAGGGCGAGGCCGGCGTGCGCGAACGCGGGCGTGGCGTACGGCTCGTCGGAGAGCCCGTTGAGGAACCCGGTCAGCACCGAGAGTACGCCGAGAGCCAGCGCCCCTCCGAACAACGCCGGGAGCAGCCAGGGCGCGCGGATGGCCCGCGGCGCGATCCAACCCGCGATCAGGAAGGTGACACCGACGGTGGGAAGGATGGCGAGGGTTCCCCACCAGAAGACCGTCCCAAGGAGGAGCGGGACCGTCCCGAACGCCGCGAGGAGCAGCGCGACGTTCCCTCGCACGAACCGTTTCCCCTCCGCGGGGCTTCCCCCCGGGCCGGCCCCGGTCGTCACCGGGTCGGCTGCTGCTCCCAGGGTTTCCCGTGGTGGGGCCGTCCGAATTTGAATCGGAGTCTCTTGCACCCCAAGCAAGAAGGATGGTCCAAGCTACCCCACGGCCCCACGGGGTGGGCGCATCGAGCCGAGCGAGCCACTTAACGGTTCGGGGCAGAGCGCGGCGCTATCGGTGGATGAGCCACCAGACGACGAGGCCGGTGACCCCGATGATGGCGGTGTTGGCGAGCGAGAGCCAGAAGAAGGCCCACAGCTCGTGGGCTCCCTCCCTCGGGTCGGTCGATGGGTCCGGGAGCGACCCGCCCGGGGAGCTCGCGTAGGGCGTGCGGTAGGCGAGCCCGCTCATCGCCGGGCCATCGGGCCGGGGCTCAAAAAAGGTTCGTTAGAACGCCTAGCCCGCGAACCAGGGCAGGCGAGCGGCGGGCCCGGTCGGCTTGAGGACGAGGAGGTGAAGGTTCGGTCCGGGGTCACCGGGCGCGTAGCTGAATCGGTGCGCGATCTGGTAGAGCATCCAGAGCGCGTCCTCCTCGCTCTGGACCCCGAGCGTGCGCGCGACGTCGATGTGGAACCGGGACTTGAGCAGGCGGAGCATCTCCTCGAAGTCGACGGAGCCGGCCTCCTCCCCCCCAGCAGCCTGGCGGAGCATGCCGACGAGGACCCCCGTGGCGAGAGTGAGGACCTCCGCGCGGTCCACGGTGCCCTCGTGCCAATACGGGTCTCCCTTCGTCCCCGTGCGGCGGAGCACTAGGATGCGAAGGTCGGGGTCGGGCGGGGCGGGTGCGCCCGAGCGCAGTCGGGCCCAGACCGCGTCCGCCTCGGCGCCCGTCGGAACGACGAGGATCGACGCCCGGTGCGGGTCCCCGGCATCGAGAGGGGTAGCGGGGGGAGCGAGCAGCACGCGGATCAGGCGGTCGGACCCACGGGAAGAGCGGACC
Organism: Thermoplasmata archaeon; assembly: GCA_022749845.1. GTDB lineage: Archaea > Thermoplasmatota > Thermoplasmata > Lutacidiplasmatales > UBA184 > JAKIVR01. Next base: position 17,208 of record JAKIWX010000019.1, on the reverse strand, counting down.
CAGAACTCCGCGCCCGAAGGCGTGGGAGTCCCGGCCCGGACCCGGTCGTAGCCGAGGCGACGGAGCGCGTGCTCCGCAGCTCGTACCGGCTCCGGCTCTCCCGCATCCGCAGTTCTTCCTTGACCCCGGTCGGCCATGGCAGTACTATTCACGCCGGCGGGCGGGATAACCTATGCCCTCAGGGTGAACCTTCAGAAACCGAGGCGAAGCGTGGGATGGGCTAACCAGCCGTTCACGACGAGCGCCAACAGGACCCCGAGGAGGTAGATCCCCGAGAACCCGAACCCCGCCCGAGCCCAGCGTCGGTCGGCGCCCCGCCAGAGCGGCGCCGTGAGTGCGACGAAGAGAAGGACGAGTACCGCGAGCGCCACCGCGACGGCCGGCAGGAGGGGGGCGGTGAGGAGGAGCAGTACGGTCGCCGGGAGGAGCAGGGCCGCGCTCACGACGACAACGCGAGCGGAGTAGTTCGGGTCCTCCATCTTCGGGAGCATCGGCAGTCCGATCTTGGCGTAGTCCTCGCGTAGCAGGATCGCCAGGCTCCAGAAGTGGGGGGGCGTCCAGAGAAAGACAACGAGCGCTAGCGCGAGCGCGCCTGCGGTCCAGTGCCCCGTCGCTGCGGCGCTGCCGGCGAGCGCAGGAGCACTTCCCGCGAACCCCCCGATCACGATGTTCCAGCTCGACCGGCGCTTGAGAAGCATCGTGTAGACGACGACGTAGGTGACGCTTCCGAGCAGGATGGAGAGTCCGGTGAGCGGGTTCAGCAGGAACGCGGCGCCGGCGATCCCGAGTGCCGAGAGGAGGAGGCCACCGGCAAGGGCGTGCGAAGCGGGGGCGATCCGGCCGCCCGGAAGCGGCCGGCCGCGGGTCCTACGCATCCGTTCGTCGAGGTCCCGGTCGAGGTAGTGGTTCAGCATCGCGGCGCCGCCGCTCGCCGCGGCGCCGAGCCCGATGAGAAGGAGGAGCACCCGGAGGTTGACCGGGCCTGCTAGCGCGACGAAGTAGCCGCCGACGGCGACCGTCACGATGAGCGCCGTGATGGTGGGCTTGGTGAGCTCGAGATAGTCCGCGAGCCGGGCCCGGGCTGCCACGGAACTCGGCTCCGGACCGGGGGGATAACGCTGGCGCGGCGCCTAGCCTTCGCCCGGCTGCGGCAGTGGACCCGGCGACCTCGAGCCCGAGGCAGCGGGAGCGTACGGGTCGATGGGGGCGTCCTTCCCCGCCTCGAGCGCCCACGTCGTCCACCGCCGCGGCAGGAAGCGGAGGTTCGCCACGAGGGCCAGGACCAGCAGGAGGAGGAAGAGGATCGTGGCCACCGCGAAGTGGAGCAGCACGACCCCCCCCGCGAGACCCGTCTCGACGACGATGGCTCCGAGCACCGCCTGGACCACGACGGTGACGCCGCTCGCCAAGGAGAGTTTCAAGAGCGCCGGGCGCCGCCGCTCCCAGAGGATGGCGCCGAAGGTGAGCGCGAGCACGAGAACGGAGAGCACCAGCGCGCCGACACGATGCATCGACTCGACGCCCGCCGCTCCGGTGAGCGGGGGGATCACCTGGCGGCCGAAGCAGGTGGGCCACGATGGGCAGGCGAGGCCGGAGCCGCTGGCCATCACGTTGCCGCCGAGGAGGACGGTGACGTAGCAGGCGCCGAAGGCGAGTGCCGCGAGCCAGCCGAAGAGGCGGTGCCGTCCTTCCAAGGAAGCTAGCCCCCTTCGACAGCAGGTACGGCGGACGGGAGCGGAACTCCGGGGCGATGCGGAATCGGCGCGGGCGCCGGAACGGGGGCGGGTCCGGTCATCGTGCTCGGCAGCGGTTCTCCCCAGGGGTCGGGCACGGTGACGGGTTTGCCGCCGTAGTAGGAGTAGATCATGTTGGCGGCGAAGATGAGCTGGCCGATCCCGAGGATGAACGCGCCGAGGCTCGAGAGGAGGTTCAGGAACTCGAACTGGGGCGTGGGCAGGTACGTGTACACCCGGCGGGGCAACCCCTCCGCGCCCAGGATGAACCACGGGAAGAGGAGGAGGTTCGCGCCGACGTAGGTGAGCAGGAAGTGCATCTGGGCCATCGTCTGGTTGTACCAGCGGCGCGTCCAGATGGGGAAATAGAAGTAGATCGCACCGAAGATCGCGAACAGCGTCCCGGCCACCAGGATGTAGTGGAAGTGGGCGACGACGAAGTACGTCGCGTGGTAGAGGTAGTCGATCGGGATCGAGGCCAGCATCAGCCCCGAGAGGCCGCCGATGACGAACCCCGTGATGAACCCGAGGCACCACCACATCGGCGTCGCCATCCAGATCCGGCCGCCCCAGAGCGTCGCGACCCAGTTGAACGTCTTCACCGCGCTCGGCACGGCGATCGCCATCGTGCTCAGCATGAACACGAACCGGACGTCGGTGCTGAGCCCCGTGACGAACATGTGGTGCTCCCAGACGGCGAAGCTGAGTACAGCGAACACCCCGAGCGCGATCGCCATCGCCGCGTAGCCGAAGATGTCCTTGCGCGCGAGCTTCGGGAGGATCGTCGAGATGAGCCCGAACGCCGGAAGTACCATGATGTACACTTCGGGATGGGCGAAGAACCAGAACATGTTCTGGTAGAGCAGCGCCCCGCCGAGCGGCGTGCCGTTCGCGGCCGCCAGGAGGTGCGTGCCCAGGTTCCGGTCCGCGAGCACCATCGTGAGCGCGATGGAGAGGGAGGGAAGAGCGAACAGGAGCAGGATCGAGTTGATGAACGTCGCCCAGACGAACAGCGGCATGTTCCAGTAGTGGACGCCGGGGGCGCGGTGCTTCGTCACCGTGACGATGAAGTTGATCGCCCCGAGCATTGAGGAGATCGACAGGATGTGCAGCCCGAGCACCCACAGGTCGATGCCGTGCGGGTTGTCGACGGGAGACTGGAGGGAGAGCGGGACGTACCCCGTCCATCCGGCCGAGGCGTTGGAGAGGAGGAGGATCACGCCGGAGGGCGGGATCATCCAGAAGGCGATCGCGTTGATCCTCGGGAGCGCCATCTCCTTGGCCCCGATCATCGAGGGGAGGAGGTAGTTCCCGAACCCGGCGAGGGCGGGGATGATGAACATGAAGATCATCAGCACCCCGTGCATCGTGAACAGGATCGAGTAGACGTCCGGCGTGATCCCTAGCGTCGTCTCCGGGGAGAGCCCGAGCCCCTGGATCACGCCCAGGTCGGTGCGGATGACCGTTGCGTAGATCCCGCCGATGAAGAAGAAGACGAGGCCCGTCACGAGGTACATGATCCCGATCCGTTTGTGGTCGGTGGTGAACATCCACAGCTTCGCGACGCGCACGAACCAGACGCCGCGGCGCGAGAGGAAGAGGAGAAACAGTGCCGTGGCCACCACCACGAGCAGCCCTTCGATGAGTACCGTCAGGTCGGAGGAGTCGAGCATGGTACTCCGCTACGCGAGGATGCCCCCGAACAGGTAGGCTAGGAAAAGCGCCGCGCCGATGATCACGGCGACCTTGACCAACCGCACGATGTCCCCGTCTCCGAGGAGCCGCGACGGTGCGGGATGCACGCGACGTCCTTCGGGCCACTCGCGGTAGGCCCGGTCGACGAGATGCACCATCAGCGCCGAGAGCAGGAAGAGAAGGGCGGAAGCGAGGCCGAACGACTCCTCGGCACCGGGCCCGACGATGGGCCCGAGCGTGAGCACGTAGACCACGAGGAGCGCGATCCCGGCGAGCGAGATCCCGGCGGTGGCGATGTAGTAGTCCATTACCTTCCGGCGAAGCTCGCGGTACATCGCCTCGGGAACGAGGGCCGCCGTCTCACTCAAACAGCTCGACCCTCCGATGCGGCTCGCCGCGCAGGCGGTCGACGCGGTACAGGATCCCCGCGAGCAGGAGCAGCAGGACGGTCGCCGCGAGCAGGGCGACCGCGAGCACCGGCACGTCGAGCCAGAACCGGTGGGCGAGGTAGAGGTCGGTGACCGCCCAGACCACGAAGGCGCTCGCGACCGTCCCGAACAGGAGCAGCACCGCGAGCACTCCCCAGAGTACTCCGGTCCGGTAGGTGGTCGCCACTAGCCCTCCCGGGCCGCCGGCGCCGCGGAAGGAGTAGGGAGGGACGCACCTCCCGGCCGACCCGCCGCCGGGCGGGAGCCGTCCTTCGCGTAGATGCCGGGCAAGCGCAGCGCGCGCTGGCGTGCCTCGAGCCTCGTGCGGTAACCGCGCTGGTACCGGTAGTAGAACCACCCGACCACCGCCGCGTTCACGGCGAAGATGGGCGCGATCCGGAGCGCGACCTGGTCAGGGGGTATTCCGATCCCCGGCGTGAGCCCGCCCCAGACCGTGAGTAGGATGAAGAACCCCATCAACGAGTTCCCGAGGAAGACGAACAGCGGGCGATCCCGTGGGTGCGTGCGCTTCGACCGGTCGAGGAACGGAAGGACCAGCACGTAGACAACGAGCACGTTCGTGACGCCGATGGCGATCACCGGCGTAACTCCCTGGAAGTCGACGAGCTTGAACAGCCAGAGAAAGTACCAGTCGGGCTCCGTCACGCTCTGGGTCGCCGCGAGGTTCCCGACGTACGTCGGGAGCTGCCACGGCCAGAGGGCCGCGATGCCAAAGAGAAGCCCGAGGTACAGCAGCGCCCACTTCGTCATGTAGAAGAAAATGTGCGGCCAGAACGGAACGCCCTGCTTGTCCTCCTTCTCCGTGAACCGCCGACGCTGGACGGGGTCGGAGGTGGCGGGTGGGGCGATGCCGTGCGCTTCGAAGAGCGCGATGTGGGCGTAGAGGAGCGCTCCCAGCGCGAGCGGCAGGAGGACGACGTGCGCCGCGAACATTCGGGAGAGCAGTCCCTGTCCCGTGCCGTCGGCGAGGATGAACGGGCCGAGCAGGGTCCCGAAGCTGGGGAGGCGGAGCGCGAGTACGAGGCCGACCTGGGTCGCGTTGTACGAGATCTGAGTGTACGGCAGGATGTACCCCGTGAACCCCATCCCGAAGGTGGTGAGCATGAGGAGGGTGCCGACCATCCAGCTGAACTCGCGAGGGGCCTTGTACGCGCCGAGGTAGTAGCCGCGGTAGAAGTGGATGATCATGAGGAAGATCATCGCGTAAGCACCGTAGAGATGCGTCGAGACGAGGATCGAGCCCATCGGGACCGAGTTGATGATGTAGTACGTCGAGCACCACGCGGCCGGCGAGCTCGACAGCTGGCCCGCGGCCTGACCGCACGAGGTAAAGGTCGGGGTCACGCTCGGCTGGTAGTAGAACAGCAGGAGCAGGCCCGAGACCACTTGGTAGAGGAAGGCGGTGGCGACGAAGGCGCCCGTCCAGTAGCTGGGCTTGAACGTAAAGGCGGGTTGGGGACGAAGCGCCCACTTGGGGATGCCGGCCCGGTCCTCGATGAACCCCCAGGTGCGGTTCAGGGTCCGGTTGAACCACCGCTCGAACATCTCGCTCCACCCTTCAAAAGGAGCACGAGACGACCGGGGTCTGCTTCTGCACTTGGCTCGTCGCGCCGACGCCGTAGTCCCCTTGCAGGGTGTCGAAGTGCCCGTTCACCGGCGGGCCGTTGACCCCGACGGCGTACAGTAGGTCGGTCGACGTGTCCCAATCGAGCGTGACCTGAGGGAGGGGAAGGACGGCGGGCCCCGTCAGGTTCGAGGCGCCGTTCGTCACGTCGTAGGTGGAGCCGTGGCAGCTGCAGTGGAGATAGAAGGCGAGCGACCCGAACGTCTTCGAGCACGTCCCCGGCGGATAGTACGCTATCGCCGGAGCGGGGCATCCGAGGTGCTGGCAGATGGCCGAGAAGGCGACGATCGACTTCTGCGGGCCGGTTCCCCCCACCACGTTCGTGGCCCCGCCGCTCTTGCCCGAGGGGGGGGCGAGGTTCAGCAGGAAGTTCGGTTCGTTGCGGAGCGGATAGGCGAACGTGTAGACATCGGGGGTCGTGACGTCGTACTCCGCCATCAGCTTCTTGACGGTGAGCGGCGAGCCGTCGACGTCGAGCAGCTGGACCTTGGGGTAGCTCGAAAGCCCCACGAGCGGAGGCTTGCTCACGTACTGGATCGCGGCCGCTCCGAGACCGCCCGCACTCACCGCGACGACGCCGCCGGCCACGAGGAGCTTGAGGACGTTCCGGCGCGTCTCGTCGACCTCCTCTCCACCGCCCGGGTTCGCCCCTGCGAGGCGACGTAGCTGGCCGAGAGGGAACTCCCCCCCGACCGGTCCGGTCGCGAGCGCGGGACAGGTCGGTGGGCACCCGTAGCTCATCGGAGCGTCCTCCCGCCGCTCATGTCGTGGACTTCCTCGGGCTCGGCGGGATTGGGCATGGGCGCCTCCCCCGGCAATTCCGCTCGTTCGCTCCCGTAGTAGACGGCCCAGGTGATCGCGATCCCAAGCAGGATCACGCCCACCTCGACGAACGTGATCGTGTCGTAGATGGAGAGGGTCATGCCGACTCCTCGGAAGCCGACCCTCGGCTTGGGGAGGCTTGCGGTGGAGTCGTGGCCCACGACCAGCTCCCGGGACCCAGTGCGCCTACCGCACAGGCGGTCGCGACGGGTTCGAGCCGGACCGCGATCGAGGTGAGCATCACGGCGGGCGCGGCGCTGACCGGGGCCGGGATTGCGGGCGCGAACTCCCCCACACCGGCGCCCTCCGTTCCCAGCAGGAACGCCCGGACGTTCGGTCGGCTCGTGAGGGCGGAGGCCGGCACCCCCGCGGAAGCCCCGAGCTGCCCGAGAAGGTCGTCCTTGAGGTGCATCGCCCGGCCGTACCATCGCCCGAGCGTACGCACGGTGTTCTTGCCCTCGGGGCCGAGGAGGAGGAGCGCACCGACCCCGACAAGCAGGATCCAGTCAACCTCGCTGAAGAGCGCCAGCTACCTCACCCTACCCCCCGGGTCGGCGCGAGCGCGTCCCGCCTCCGCTCCCAGCGGCGCGCGAAGAACGCCCCCCCGAGGTAGAGCCCGAGCATCGGGAGCGCGACGAGGAGCATCGTCACCCCCGAGTTGTCCGGCGTGACCACCATCCCAAAGAACAGCGATCCCACCACCGCCGCCCGCCAGTGCTGGCGCCAGCTGTGGGCCGGAACGAGACCGAGCCGAGTGAGCGTGTAGATGAACACGGGCAGTTCGAAGACGATCCCAAAGGCGAGCGAGTAGAGCAGAGTGAACGTGACGAACGCCTGCACCCCAAGAACCGGGGCGAGGCCCATCGCGCTCACGTACGCGAACAGGAAGCGGAAGGTGAGGGGCGTCAGGAACAGCAGTCCAAGCGTGAATCCGACCGCGAAGAGGACGCTCGCTGGGATCCCGATGCGACGCAGGAGCTCCCGCTCGTTGCGCCGCAGCGCCGGCACGAGGAAGGCGCCCACCTCGTGGACGATCCACGGCATCCCGACGATGAGCGTGAGCAGGACCGCGATCTCGAACTGCGCGACGATCGAGTCCCCGACCCCCACGTTGAGCAACGTGACCCCCGAAGGGAGCATGTACGCCACGAGCCGCCGGAACACCTGCGCGGTGACGTTGTAGAACAAGTTGGGATACGGGTAGACGACCGGCACGCTCTGCCCGAGGAGCCTCAGGTTGGCGAACCGGAGCTGGAAGGTCACGAGGAAGCCGAGGATCGGCCCGAGGACGAGACCGATGCGAAAGATGCGGCGCCGGAGTTCGCTCACGACGGAGAAGATCCGGTCGAGGTCCCCCATCGTTCACCCGCTCCCCGTACCTGTCCTGCGGTCTCCGACCCGCCGACGAGGACCCGGGGCCCGCCACGAAAGCTCGCCCCGGACCATCGCTCGGGAACAAGCTCAGTGCGGCGGGGACGCTGCGCTCGCGGCCTGCGAGGCCTTGAGCTCTTGGTCGACCTCGAGCCGACCCTTCTTGAACTCCCCCATCGCCCGTCCTAGGCTGTGGGCAAGCTTCGGGATCTTGCTCGACCCGTAGAAGAGAATCCCCACGACCACCGCGATGATGAGCCAGTCATCTAGACTATCGAACACCCATGCCACCCGGCGGTCGGAGCCCGCCCTCGGCGCATATGGCGTTCGTAGGGGGGGACCCAACGAGTGCGGACGGTTCGAACTCGCCGACTATAAGCAGCGATCCGGGGCGCCGGTCCTCGGACGGCTGTCCGGTCCTGCGTCGCCGCTCGGCAGCCGCACCGAGGAGGTCGGGCCGTCCGCCCGCGGCGGTCTTCCGAACTACGGGGCGTCGAGGAAGATCGCCTCGGAGACGCCGGCGACCGCCCGGTCGAGCGCCACCTCGGCGAGCGTGGCGAGCCCGCGGCTCGCCCGCTCTGCAGCGAGGAGGACCGGGTCTCGTGCGCGGCTGCCTCGTCCCCGTGATTCCGCCGCTCCCGCGCGCAGGCGTAGCGCCTCGCTGTACGCTTCGCAGGCACTGGAAAGCTCCGGGTGCATGATCGCCTCCACCGACTGGCGGAGGCCGAGGCCGATCTCGGTGAGGAGCGTCACGACCTCCCCCTCCCCCTTGCGCCGGGGCGCCTTCTCGCCCTCACGGGCGATTATCGAGAGCTCGCTCGTGAGCTCCTCGAGCGCCTGGACCACGACCCGCCATTCGAGGAGCTGACGGGGGTCGGGGGAACCGATCCGCCGCGCGAGCGACCAGTCTCGGCTGCCCAGGAAGAGCTGGCGCACGAGCAGGGCGAGCACCTTGCTCGCCTCCTCCTCGAGAGATGGCAACCGCTTCGAGCGCCGGTGACGGGCGACCGAGTCGCCGGCCTCTTCGAGGAAGGCGACGAGAATCATCTTCATCCGCTGCACGAGCTGCGGCAGACCGTACTTCGACGGGTCGATGAAGTTCTGGAGGACCACGCGGCCCGGGTCCTGCGCGACGACGCTCACGCCGAGGAGGCCGCGGGCCGCCGTCTGGAGCTCCTCGAGCCGCTCGGCGGAAAGGGGCGTGTCGGTGCGGATCTCGATCGCGTCGTGGCCGACCCGATAGGCGCCGATCACGAGCCGGGTGAGGAGCCCCGGTGTGTCGAACGAGCGCGCCTGCAGGAGAAACGGCGCTGCGACGGGGGCCACTCCGGCCGGCGGCGCGGGCTTCAGGAAGAGGGTCCCGTCGTTGTGCTGGTCGAACACTACGATGTCCCCTGGCCGGAGGTTCATCGCCTCCGCCCACGGTTTGGGGAGCGTGACCGCGATCGAAGAGTGTCCGGCCTTCAAGATGCGCCGTTCCCGGTTCGGGCTCGGATACGCCATCGTTCGTTCCGAACCTCTTACGAGGTTCGTAGGTTCGTACTTCTCGCCAAATATAAACTGTGCGGATGCGGAGCGAACCTACTATGGTTGTAGGAGCTGGGAGGCACCCTTCTCAACTCGCTTCGCCAGCCAAATGAATCGACGCAACTCCGTGCTGGCGTACCCCTAGGGGGGGCGCGCCCGCTCAGTGCAGCGGCGGCGAGGAGGTCGACGCGCTTGGTTCGGGGTAGCCGAGCCGCTCGGGCGGCATCTCGTGCTTCGAGCCCTCGCGCTTGCCGACCACGAACCCGAGGACCAGGGCGAGGACCACGAGCGAAACGACGATACCGGCAATGATGTAGACTCCGACAGGCGCGCCGGGGCCCGCGGGTCCGGTGGGGGCTACCCCGGACCCGAAGAATCCGAGCATCCCCGAACCGAAGTGGCCCTGCTCGAGGCAGATGTACTCGTACACGCCGAGCGGAGGGGCCACGAAGGTCGCGCTCGCAGTGAATCCCGTCGTCATCTGGATGGTGAGATTCACGAGCGGGTGGTGCGCCGCGAGGAACGCCTGGATGCTAGAAGGAGAGTCGGAGCTGGGGAACGTGTAGTTGGTCACCGAGGAGAGAGTGAAGGTGTGCGGGGTGGTGGAGCCGAGCTGCGTCACGGTAATCGTGACGTTGTCGCCCGGAGCGTGCGCCATGAGCGTCTGGGGTGTGAAGACGAAAGTATCCGCGACGCTCACGCTGAGCGAATCGATCGCGTGGCCGCGGTAGCCCGTTTCCGGCGCCGGGCCCTTCGGTTCAAAGGCGGTGGCGAGCGGTAGGGCTCCCACGAGGAGGAGTACCGCGGCCGCGGCGGCGAGGCGGGTGCTGATCGATCCCATGCCCGAGCTTCGACGCTCCCGAACTCCCACGAGCCGTGGCCTTCAAAGGCGTTTGGTACGTATCGCGTCCGCGGCGCGTAGGTTTCGCGGGGCTGCGAATACATACGCGGCCAATATGTACGGCCGCCCGTCCATCGCCCGGCGTGCGGCTAGGTGGCTGGGGTTCGACACTCGTGGCGCCCGCGCTCCTCTCGGTGGGGAAGATCTTCGCGGGAGGGGAGACGCCGCTCCAGGAAATATCTCCCCTGGTCTGGGTTCTCGTTGCCATCTCGGCCGCGGGGGCGTTCGTCACCTACGCGATCATGGTGTACGCGATCTGGCGCTTCCGCGACCCGTCCACTCGGAGGCGGAACTACGGTTAACAAGTACGAGGTCATTTGGACCATCGCCGTCGTGGTCCTCATCGCCGGCGTGGTCGCGTACTCCACGGTGCTCCTCACGCAGGTGGACGCCCTGCCGAGTTCGCCCGGCGAATATGTCGAGGTGGTCGGTCACCAATGGTTCTGGGAGTTCCATTACCCGGCGAACCACACGTGGTACAATGTCACGTACGATGCCTCGACCGGCGGGACCTCCGGGGGCGCGCTCTGGGCGAGCCCCGGGGAATCGGTCCAGCTGAACGTCACGTCGGTCGACGTGATTCACTCGATCAATATTCCGGGGATCGGTGTCCGGCTCGACGCCATTCCCGGCCGAGTGAACCACATCGCTTTCACGGCACCCGAATCGCCGGCCGGGACGGAGTATCTCATCCAGTGCACAGAGTTCTGCGGCTCCTTCCACGGCACGATGCGAGCCTACCTCGTCATCACGTAGGTTCGGCTCGGATACCGGAGGCGGGCATCGTCCGTCTCGCTCGCTAGTGCGTAGGGGGCTTCGAGGGAAACCTTCCGACGAACGTCGAAGCGACGGCGAGGAGCGTCCCGATCGCGAGCAGCACGCCGACCCCGGCGAGCACCACCCCTTGCACGATGGCCGTGCTCGGCGGGGCGGCCGAGGGGGGAGGCAACAAACCTACCCACAGGGTGCCGTTCATCCCCCCGGCGAAGTGACCGGACGCCGTGCAGATGTACTCGTACACTCCCTTCTGCGGGATGGTGAAGTTCGCCCACAGGACCTGATTGGCCGTCGTGATCTGCGCGTTGGCGAGCGGGGGATGCGCCAGGAAATAGCTCGTGAAGTTCTGGGGCGTGAGGAAGACACCCGCCAACGGGGACAGCGTCCAGGTGTGCGTGTAGGTTCCCTGGTTCGTGATCTGGACGTCCACGACCACCGGGAAGCTGGTCGCGTTCACCACGAGGGTGTCGGGGAGGAACCGCAACTGATCGGAGGTTCCCTCGTTGAGCCGTGCGCCGGCGCCCGCGCTGACGTTCAGGAAGCCGCGCATTCCGGCCTGGAACTGATACGGAACGAGCGATACGAACTCGTAGGCGGCTCCTGCCTGGTTCGGGAGGAGGAACGTCGTCATCGCGCTCCGTCCGGCAGAGACCGAAAGGTTCGCGAGGGAGCCGTTGGTCGCGAAGAACCGGTCGAGCTGGTTGGGCGTCCAGCTCTGGTTGATCGGATAGTTCGCGGCCTTGCTGAGCGTGAAGGTATGATCGTAGCTGCCCGTGTTGTTGAGGTGCACCGTCACGTTCGCTCCTGGGGCAGCCCCGGCGAGGTTCGCGGGTAGGAACGCAGGGGCATCGGTGAGGTTCAGCCAGTAGACCTCAGGAGCGGGGGCGGCGGCGGGCCCGGCATACTCGAGCGAGAGCGCCGCGCCCCGCTGCGCCGCCTGAGCTATCGGGGCCGCGGCGGGCACCCCGAGGACGAGCAGGACGACCGCCGCGACGCCCCAGCCGAGCGCGGCGCGTCGAAGACGCCGCTCCAGCGAGCGGGTTGCGGAGGAAGGCCTCACGGGCGAGGTTGGACCGAGGTTCGGTTGATATCGGCTACGTATGAATCCCCCGGCGGGGGCCGCTGCACGTCGCCCACCGGCGCGGAAGGCGCCCGCGTTAGGGGTCGTGCGAAGAGGAGGCTGGCGCCTCCTCCTCGAACTCGAAGCGCCTCAGGAGCTGGGTCGTGACCTCGATGAGCGGATGGTGCGAGGTCCGGTCGATCGCCACATCCTCGAGGTGGCGCAGGTGGTGCTCGCGCGAGGCCCGTTCGAAACCGGTCTCCAGCTGCGCGAACTCGAGCGGCTTCTCGCACGTGAGGATGAACGCCTGGAGCTGCGTGAGCCCCATCTCGCGCGCCGCGAGCGCGCGGTGGTGGCCGTCGACGAGGATCCACTTCTCACCTTTCTGGACGACGAGCACAGGCTCGGCGAAGCCCCGCTCGAGCTCGTACCGCCGGCCCTCGAGCTCGTCCTCGAACACCTTCCACTGGGTGGGGGTGAGTCGCGCGATCGGCACGAGGCCCCGTCGGAAGCTGAACGGGAGCTGGTAGCGCTCGGTGAGAAGGCTCCGCAGCGTCTCCGCCTTGGCCGGGCTCGCCCGCTCGAAGTGGGAGCGGACGATGTCGAGGTTCGAGACGATGCCGCAGAGGACGCCCCCCTCGTCCACGATGGGGAGGTCCCGCAGGCCGAACCGGAACATGATCCGGGCGACGTCGTCGAGCGCCATCTCGGGCGTCGCGGTGTAGGTGCCGGGTCGTATGATTGCGGAGAGCGGCGTCGAGCGGTCGGTGGAGTGGCGCAGAAGCTCCTTCGCGCTCACGAACCCGACGAGCTTGCGCTCCTCGTCGACCACGGGCAGACCGTGGTGGCGGCTTCGCATCAGGCGGTCGATCGCCTCGCCGACGGTCGTCGACTCCTGGAAGTGCTCGACCTCGAGCACCATGTAGTCGCGGACCCGCACGCTCATGGAGCGGCGGGCTCGGCGGCCTCGTCCCGTAGGTAGGCCGTGAGGAGGTGGCAGATGAGCAGGTGCACGTCCTCGGTGTGCTGCATGCTCGAGGAGGGCACGACGACGGGGACGTCGACGACCCCCTTCAACTTCCCTCCGCCGAGCCCCGTGAGCCCCACGGTCCGTAGACCGAGCTCGCGCGCGAGCTTCACCGCCTCGAGGACGTTCGGAGAGTTGCCCGAGCCCGAGATCGCAAACAGGAGGTCCCCCGGTCCCGCGAGGTTGCGGAGCTGCTCGGAGAACACCCGGGAGTACTCGGTGTCGTTCGCCCACGCGGTGAGCGTTTCGACGTTGTCGACGAGCGCGACGCAACGGAACCTACGGCCGTCGCCCCGGATCGTGGCCTTGCCGATGTCGACGACGAAGTGGGAGGCGGTAGAGGCGCTGCCGCCGTTCCCGAGGAAGAAGATGGTGCGGCCTTTGGTCCGCGCCTCGAGAAGGAGCGGTACGATGGCCGCGATCGCCTTGGCGAGGTACGGGTCCGCGAGGGCGTCCCGCGTCTCCTCCACGTACCGCCGCACGTAGGCGTCGATCGAGAGTCCCAACGACCTCACCGCCCTACGAACAGGATGCGCGAACCCTCGGCGGAGAACCGGACCGGCACCTTGCGCCACGGGGAGAGGGAGCTCGCTACTTTAGCGCTCTGCTCAGGAGGATGGGCGACGAGGAGGAAACCTCCTCCACCGGCCCCGGTAATCTTCCCGCCCCACGCGCCGGCGGCGCGCGCCTTGGCGTAGGCGGCGTCGATCGCGTCGCTCGAAATGCCCGAGGAGAGGCCCCGCTTGAGCTTCCAGCCCTCGTCGAGCAGGGCGCCGAGCCCCTCCCAGTTCTTGGCTAGGATCGCGTCGCGGGTCCGCCCCGCGAGCGCCCGGATGGCGGTGAGCGCCTCCTTGTTCTCTCCGGTCCGGGCTTCCTGCTTCTTGAGGATGCCCTGAGCCTGGCGCGTGATCCCCGTGTAGAACAGCGAGAGGTGGCTGGCGAGCGTCTCCTTGTCGCGGGAGGTGAGCGGAAGCGGCGCGACCCGGACCGAGTCGTCCGGCAGGAATTCGAAGTACTGTACGCCCCCGAACGCCGCCGCGTACTGGTCCTGCTTGCCGAGCGTGCCCTTCAGCACCTCGATCTCAATCGAACAGGCCTCCTCGGCGAGTTCCGCCGGGCCCTTGAGCGTCCCCTTGTAGGCGTGGAAGGCGTTCAAGAGCCCCACCGTGAGGCTCGAGGAGGAACCGAGCCCGGTCCCCTCCGAAGGGATGTCCGCGATGGTGTGGACCTCGATACCGCCCGGGACGCTCGCGAGGCGCATCGCCTCGCGCACGAGCTCGTGCTGGAGGTGGTCCAGCTGCTCGACGTTCTCCGTGCGGGAGTAGGCGACGCGGATGGAGTCGTCGAACTTGTCGTTGACGAGCACGTGGACGTACCGGTCGATCGCTGCGCTCACCACCGCTCCGCCGCCGTACTCGCGGTAGAAGGAGGGGAGGTCGGTCCCTCCGCCCGCGAAGCTCACCCGGAGCGGAGTGCGGGTGATGATCACGGGCCCGAGAGGGCGGCGGCGGCTTCTTATGGGTTGTGGATGGCGCTCGGAGGTTCCGTCGGGGGCGAAGACCGGCTCCGTCGCCGGCCAAAAAAGCTCCGCACGATGGGCCCAAGTTCGGGTAGCGGCGCGAGCCCCGGCAGCGCAGCGGAGAACTGGGGCGCGCGATGGTCGAGCACGATTCCGATCCCCCGGTCGTTCTCCGACCGGATGAGCCGGCCGAGGGCCTGGAGGATCGAGCGCTGCGCCGGGGCGACGACCGTGTACTCCCAGCCTCGACCCCGGGTCGAGTCGAGGTAGCGCCGTAGCGCCTCCCGCTGCGCGCTCGGGCGGGGGAACGGAATTCCCACAAGGATCACCGCTTCGAGCTCGTCGTCCGGGAAGTCGATCCCCTCGGCGATCCTCCCACCGGCCACTCCGAGGAGGACGCCGCCCGAAGGGCCCTGCTTGAACCCCTCGACCGCCCGCCAGAGCTCTTCGAACCTTGCGCTCCGGGACTCGATGACCGCCCCGGAGGGAAGCGCCCGGGCAAGCCCCGCGCCGAGCACCGCCTCGAGCAGCGCGAAGCTCGGGAAGAACACCGCCGTGCGGACCGGTAGCTTCCCAAGAATTTCGGAGAGTCGGCGGGCGAGCCGCGGGACCGCCTCGGGGTCGCTCGTCAGCTCCTCGTACCGGCTCGTGACGTCCGGGGCGTAGTACAGCTTCCGGTTCTCCGGGGGGAACGGCGACGGCAGGACGAGCGTCCGCACCGCCTCAGGGAGCCCGAGCGAGTCCCGGTACTCCTCGAGGGGACGCAGGGTGCCGGAGAGATGGACGGAGAGGTGGCAGCTTCCGACCGCCTCCGCCATGCGGGTCGCGTCGACCGCGTACGCTTCGAGCGCGGGCCGCGGCTCCCGCATGACGACCTTCACGAACTCGGGCGGCTCCATCTGCGGCCAGGCGAGGAGGGAGAGCGCGACCGAGTGCACGGCCGAGCGCGGGAGCTGGCGCGCCTTCCGGCGCTCCTCGCGCAGGACCTCTCCCCACTGGAGAAGGGAGCCGAGCTGCGTGTCGAGCCGGTGCGAGGTTCCTCCCAAGGCCTCGAGTAGGCGGTCCTCGAGCGCGCGAGGCGGGAGGGGACCATCCTCCTCGGGGGCGTACTCCTCGATGAGCCCGTCCACCACGTCCTCGATGGTGCGTAGCAGCTCGGAGGCGGAACCCTCGTCGGGGAACGGGATGTCGCCCCGGCTTCGCAGCTCCTCGCGGGCTCGGTGGATCGCGTCGCGAGGGAGGGTGACGCTCGCGAGCTCCCGGAGGTACTCGGGGAGGTTGTGCGCCTCGTCGACGACGAGGTCGACCCGGTCGAGGTCCACGCCGAGCCAGGAAAGGAGCGAAGCCCGTACGTGCGGGTGGAAGAAGAACGCGTAGGGGGCTGTCACGAGACGCGCGCGCCGGGCGAGGAGCTTCGTGAGCTCGTACGGGCAAAGGTTCTCCTCCCGGCAGTACGATTCGAACTCGGGGTTGGTCGGAAGCTTCTGCGCGAGACGCTCGGCGAGCGGCTCGAGCTCGGTTTGGAGCACGCGGGCGTAGTACGGGCAGCCGTCGAGGTCGGTGAGGTCCACGGCGCTCGATGCGGGGAGGTCGGTGGGCGGGGTGAGGAGCGCCTCGCCCGAGAGGCCTCGCTCTGTCGCGCGCTTGCGGTCCGAGCAGAGCTTTCCGTGCTCCTCCGCGGTCGCCTGCCCGATACCATCGAGCGCCTCGAGCAGGAAGCAGCGATTCTGTCGCCCCGCGAGACCGAGGGCGAGGAACGGCCGCTCCGCTCGGTGCGAGATGGCCCGGCACTCGCGGAGCACCTGCTGCTCCTGGGCATGGGTCCGGACGAGGTAGACGATCCTGTGCCCCGCGACCTCCGCGTGCTCGAGGAGCGGGGCGAGGGTGGCGACGGTCTTGCCGGTGCCCGTCGGGGACTCTACGAGGAGCGCGCCTCCCGTCCGGGAGAGCGCCGCGAGCTCCGAGAGCATCTGCTCCTGTCCCGCGCGCAGGCGGTACGGAAAGAGGGTGGAGGAGGCGGGCAGCGAGATGGACGGCGTCGTAGCGGGCTCCTCGGCTTCGACTTCGGCCCCCCCGTTTGAAGGTGAGCCTCCATCGGTGCCTTGAATGGAGACTTCTGCCGTGCGATTTGTCCCGAGCCCACCTTTCACCTTTCGCCAGGTCCATCAATCCCTTCCGGTGGTACCAACCTCCACTCCCCCGTGCCCTCCGTTCGCCGGGGCCTCCTCTGTTGGCTCGCAGCTCCCCTTTCCCCTCCGCTCCTTTCCCTCCTCCAGGATTACCGTCTCCTCGTCAACCGAGGCATTCGCGAAGCCCTCGACAAAGGGCTCACCGCCCGCGGCTCGCTCATCCCCTTCAGTCAGCAGGTCGCTCGGGAGTTCCGGATGCTTGGCGCTCATGCCCGCACCGCCACCGACACGGCCCTCTCCCTCGTCAAGGGCCACCGTCGACGGCTCCGGAAGGGCAGTCAGGGCTCGGTCCCATACTGCCGCAAGCCGTTCCTCAACGCCGACGACGACACTTTCCATCTCGACCCGGCGACCGGCCGAGTTCGCATTTCCCTTCGGAATGGCGAGTGGACTCACCTCGACCTGCTCCTCTCGAAGCACCATCGGGAGCAGCTCGCGGAGCGACGGATCAAGCAGCTCCGGCTTCGTCCGGATCGGGCTGTCCTCGTCCTCGAGATGGACGCCCCGGAACCGT
>JAKIWX010000018.1 GCA_022749845.1 Thermoplasmata archaeon | reverse complement strand
TTCTCGCCGACGGTTGGATTCTCCGACGCCGAGGTCGGCCTGCGCTGGGACGAAGTTCGGAGGCTCGCGAGTTGACGACCCCGGCACGGAAAGAGCGTCCGCTCGACGCCGAGGAATCGGTGGCGCCTTCGGAGCCTCCACCGGAGAGACCACCACCTTCGGACCCCACTCCCGCACCTCCGCGAGAGGCCGCTCGGCCCGCACCGCCGGTCGACCTCTCGAGGTCCGCGCGGGAACTCGAAGAGCGTCAGATCGCGTGGCTTCGCATCCGGGAACGCTGGCGGTCTCGTCCGACCCGTCGGTCGCAGAAGGAAAACAGCTCGTAAACGAGCGACCGCGAGCGGCGCGTGAATCCGCGGCATCCTCCCGACCGCAAGCCCTTATGAACCGTGCCCGGGTGCCTCCGACGGTAACCGTTCAATGGTGGAGTTCTCTGTCGCTGGGTCGTTCCGCGCTCGACGCGGGTACTGGCAACCGTTCGTGATGGCACGGGCGGCAGCGAGCGAAGCAGCGGCCCGGGAAAAGGTCCTCTCCGAGCTCGGGAGTTGCCACGGCGTGAAGCGGGCGCTCGTCCGAATCGACTCGGTCACGGAGCGAACGGCGTGAGCGGCCGGGCCCCGCGCTCGGCCGAGGAGCAGGTCCAGGACGACCTCGTCCGTCTAGACGCCTACCGCAATCAGCTCTCCGCCCTCCTCCAACAGCACCAGCTCCTCTCCGCCTCCCGCGGGGAGCACCTGAGGGCACGGGAAGCGCTCGACGGCCTCGAGCGCGCCGAACCGAAGGGGGAGGTGCTCATCCCCATCGGCGGCGAGACGTTCGTGCGCGGCAACCCCGACCGGGAAGGTCCCGTCCTCGTCGGAATCGGCTCCGGCTACGTCGCCGAGATGGAGCGCCCCAAGGCCGCGGAGTTGCTCGCCGAGCGGACCAACCAGATCGAGCAGGCCGCGCGCGAGCTCGAGGGCCAGATCCGCACGGTCGAGGAGCGCATTCAGGTAATCTCGCGCCGGGTCGAGTCGCTCACCGGGCAGGATGCCGGGGCCGGCGAGGACGCGGGCGATGTGGGCGGCGGTTAAGTCCCGACTGCTCGGACGCCGAGCCGCTCCGACCGCCGCGGAGTCGCCCTCTGCCACGGCGAGTTCGAGCGCCCCCGAGCCGAACGCCGCGTTCACCGAGGGCTTGCTCGGAAGTCGACTCAAGGAGTCGACGCTCGAGGACACCTTGGACGAGGTGGAGATCGCCCTCCTCGAGTCGGACGTCGCGCTACCGGTCGTCGAACGGATACGTAAGGACCTCGCGAAGGAGCTCTCGGGACGCAAGCTTCGGTGGGGCGCCGACGCGGAGAGCGCCATCAAGGCGACCTGCGAGCGCACCGTGCGGGGCATCCTCGCGAGGCCCCCGTTCGACCTCGTGGCGGAGGTACGCAAGCATTCCCCCCCGCCGTTCGTCGTCCTGTTCGTCGGCGTGAACGGCACCGGGAAGACTACGACGGTCGCCAAGCTCGCGCACTGGCTCAACTCGCAGGGGCTCGGCTGCGTCATCGCGGCCGGTGACACCTTTCGTGCAGGTGCGATCGAGCAGCTGCTGGTCCACGGCGAGCGCCTCGGCATCAAGGTCGTGCGCCAGCAGGAGGGGAGCGACCCCGCCGCCGTCGCCTTCGACGCAGTGCAGCACGCGCGCGCTCGCGGCATTCCTGTGGTCCTCGTTGACACCGCCGGGCGCCAGCACACGAACGAGAATCTGCTCGAGGAGGCGAAGAAGATCCGCCGGGTCGTCCCGCCGCAGCTCACGCTGTTCGTAGGCGACGCGCTGAGCGGGAACGACGTCGTGGAGCAGGCGAAGCTGTTCACCCAGGAATTGCACGTTGACGGGCTGGTCCTCACGAAGCTCGACGCCGACGTGAAAGGAGGCGCTGCGCTCTCGAGCACCTTCGTCACCGGCCGGCCCATCCTCTTCGTCGGGGTCGGCCAGGGGTACGGCGACCTCCGGCCTTTTGATCCCGAGTGGATGGTGCGCCGCCTGTTTGCGGAGGACAGCGCAGGGTGAGCGCACGCGTATCGGTTCTGCTCCTCCGGCCGAAGGAGGACGGGAACGTAGGAGCGGTCGCACGCATCGCCCGGAACTTCGGGGCGGCCTCGCTCGGCCTCGTCGCCCCGCGCGCGCCGCTCGGCCCCGAGGCGCGGAGGCGGGCGATGGGAGGAATCGCGCTCCTACGAGCGGCGGCGGTGTTCCCCACGCTCGACGAAGCGATCGCCGATGCGGACCTGGTCGTCGGGACTACGGACCTGTCGACCGGTCGCTCCGCCTCCTACCTCCGGCGCTCGGTCTCGCCGGAGCGGTTCGGCGAGCTGTGCCAGGTCCTTGAGGGACGGGTCGCGCTCCTGTTCGGGCCCGAGGACAACGGCCTCTCGCGCACGGAGCTCGCCCAGTGCGACCTTCTCGTGCACATTCCCGCGCGGCGGGAGTTCCCGACCCTCAATCTCTCCCACGCTGCCGCGATCGTCCTGTACGCTCTCCACCGGGCCCGCAGCGAACCCGACGCCGAGAGTACGCCGGCACCGGAACGGCTCGAGCTGAACGGGCGGGAAAAGGAGCTGTTCCTGCGGAGGCTCACTGAGCTCCTCTCGAGGACGGGTTATCCCCTCCACAAGCGCCGCGGCCTCGCGCTGCTCATGCGTAGGGTGCTCGGGCGATCCACTCCGACCGAGGCGGAGTACCGTATGCTGCTCGGCCTCCTCAAGAGCGTCGAACGCCTCACCCACCCACGGGGGGAGGCGGCGTGAACGCCGAATGGCTCAAGGCCCAAGGTCTCGGACGGGAGCGGTTCGCCGCGCACGTGCAGAGCTACCTCGTCGAAATCGGCTACCGTTGCGACGTAGTGGATCGTGAGGGAGCCACCGAGGTCCTAGCGCGTATCGGCCGGATGAATCCCGCGATCCCACCCGGACTCGCCGCGCTCCGGTTCCGCCTCGTTCCCACCAGCGGCGGTTCGGCCCTTTTCTGGGAGGCACCGACCGAGATCGACGCGGCGCAGCGCGCGCCCGCGGACCGGGTGGCGAAGGAGCTCGAACAGTACCTGCTCCGCGTCGCTCTCACGGAGAGCCACGGCACCGCGAAAGTCCGGACGGCCCCCGGCGCCAGGCCTCCTTGGCATCCCGCGCCGACGAGCACCGGCGCCGCTGACGACGGCGCTCCGGCACCCTTATAATACGGACGTACGTCCCCCGCCCGCCCTCCATGAGCAGTTCACTGTACTCCCGGATTGCGACCTCCTTCCGCCTCACGCAGGGCGTGGAGGGCGCGGTGCTCCGCCACGAGCGCCTCCTAACCTGGCGCCGGCAGCAGAGCGTCACGCGCCTGGAGCGACCGACTCGCTTGGACCGTGCTCGGGCCGTGGGCTGGCGCGCCAAGGGCGGCTACGTGCTCCTTCGAGTACGGGTGCGGCGCGGTGGGCAACGGAAGCGAGCCATCATCGCCGGGCGCCGCCCGAAGCACAAGGGGATCGCGCGGATGACGCTCGCGAAGAGCCTCCGCCGGATCGCGGAGGAGCGGGCTCACAAGCACCACCCCAACCTCCAGGTTCTCAACTCGTACTGGGTCGGGGAGGACGGCAAGCAGAAGTTCTTCGAGGTCATCCTGGTCGATCCCTCCCATCCCGAGATCGTGTCGGACCCGAAGATCCAGTGGATCACGTCGGGAACCCAGCGCGGGCGCGACTACCGCGGGCTCACGAGCGCCGGCCGAAAGGGACGCGGGCTCCGCTGGAAGGGAAAGGGCGCGGAGCGGATGCGCCCGTCGCGGCGTCGGAACCGGCGGGACGAACGCCGGACGCAGGTCAAGGTCATTCCGTAGGCTGCCCTCTCACGCGGTCTCGGCGAGCCATTCGTCGATGGTGAGGCCCCGCGATTCGAGCCGGTGGCCGACCCAGGTGCGAAGTCCCTCCACGTGGACCACCTCCCCGCGGAGGGCGAGGGCGAGCTCGCGTCGGGTCTCGACGTCGACCTCGACCCGACCGTCCCCGAGGAGGTCCCGCAACCGGCGTGCGAGTCGTCCACCGGCGGCGTCCCAGTCGGTGAGCACGACCACCCGGCGCGCCCGCGTGGAGAGGCTTCCCGCGACGTCGGCCAACCGGGCGCCGTTGTGCACGACGCGTACGGGAGCGCGGACGCCGAGCGCCTCCAGGGAGCGTCGGTCCTTCTCCCCCTCGACGAGAAGCACGGTCCCGGGAATCGAGAACTCCCGCCGCAACTTCTCCCACAGGAGGGCGAACGCCGGGAACGCCTCGCGCTCCTCGACCGTGCTCCGGCGCGAAACGGTCCACTCCCCCCGTGCTCTCCTTCGCAGCCCGCAGCAATACCTATAGGCTCTGTTCCCCGTCGGAGCCCACGCGCATGGCCGACCTCTACGGGAAGCTCCTCGAATGGCGCCGGGGCGAAGCCAGCTCGAGAGGACTCGCGAAGCTCCCCTCCGATTTCCACGTGCTCACCCGCGCCTACGTCGCCGAGGCACGCCGTACCTTCGAGGGCGAGCTCCGCGAGAACCCCGGTGGTCGCAAGGGGGAGGTCGCGCGGCAAACGCACCAGCGCGCGAGCCAGCTGGCCCGCGACATTGTCGAGTCCCGAACGAACAAGCTGCTGACCAGCGCCTTCCAGGCGACCGTCGGAGGGACGAAGGAGCTTGCGAACGCCCTTCCGGAGGAGCGGGAACTGTTCGAACGGCTGGTCGAGGCTCTTCGGGAGTTCCGTCGCCAAGCCGCGCCGTACCTCGAGTCGGCTGGCGCCTCGACGACGGGGCCCCCCGAGCCGGCGTCGAACGGTCGATCTGCTTCTTCCTCGCCCGCGGCGAGTACAGGGGAGCACCCGTCAGGTTTGCCCCATGCCGAGTCGCCTCCGGTCGCCTTTGTCCGGATCCTCCAATCCTCGCCTCCGCTCGAGATCGCGGGGGAGACGATCGAATTGCGCGCCGAGGACATCCTCTCGCTGCCCCCCGAAGTCGCGCGCATTCTCGTCGAGGGGCGCGTGGCGGAGCGGATCCAGGCGGTCGACCTCGCCCCGCACGGCGCGTAATCGGGGAGTGCGCCAGGCCCCTCGCCGCGACGTCAGGCGCCGGGGGGAAGATCTTCCCCGGTAGCCTCAAGCTCGAGCACGTGGAAGTTCTCGAACCCGAGGAGGAGGTTCTTCCCGAGCAGTCGAAGCCGGACCCGATCTGCCTCGCTCGGTGCTGCCTGGAGAGCACGTTCGAGGCGTTCGACAAACCCCCAGGCCACGAGCGCCTCACGTTGAGGACGGAACTCCCGTTCCCGAAGACCGGCTCGCACCGCCGCCGCGCGGACCCGGGTGAAGTTGACGAAGCAGGAGAGATCGCAGCGGCCCGGCGCCTCGAGCGGGTCGGCGAGGACCGCGTGCTGTCGCAGGGCCACGAGCGTCCCATCGCCCGGGACCGAGCTCCAGCGCGACTCGGCGGCGCCGTAGTCGAGAAAGAGTGCGGCGCCCGCCTCCAGGTGGTCGGCCACTTCCCGGAGGAGTCCCTCAGCCTCCGGAGAGAACTCGAGCGTGGCTCCGATAGGACAGGCGGGGAGCTGCGGGAGGGGGACGGGGCGAGCCAGCGGCCGGGACGCAGGAGTCGCACGGCCCTGGTCGACCACCACGCCCAGCTCCTCCCATCCCTCCTCGTTCCGACGGAGACGGCGCGCCGGGAGCGTGTCGAGCAGCTCGTTCGCGAGGACAACTCCGCGGAACGGGCCTTCGCTGCCTAGCACCTCGGGCGCAGCGAACTCGATGCCGGCCCGTTCCGCGACCGGTCGGAGCCTCTCAACCGCCGCCTGGCGGAGCGTGTCGGATCGCTCGACGATAGCGTACTCCCAGGCCGCCCGCTCGGGTCGCGCCTCCCCAAGTCGGTCGAGAAGCTCCGCCGCGAGCGTGCCGTCCCCCGCGCCGAGCTCGACGAACCGGAATTGTGCAGGCCGACCGAGCCCGTGCCAGTACGCGAGGAGCTGATCGGCGAGCGTGGCACCGAAGAGCGGCGTGACCGAGGGTGCCGTGTAGTAGTCGCCGCCCGGACCCAGCGGGGAGGAGGCTTGCTCGAAGTAGCCCACCCCCTGGCTGAACTGGACCACCTCCCAGTAGCGGTCGAACGGGAGGAAGCCGTCCGGGTCGGCGAGCCGGCGCAGTCGGGTGAGCAGCTCCGGAGACGGCTCCCGACTCCCCGGGAGCGACTCGGGCACGGAGGCTACCCGATGTAGCCGAGATCCTCGCGGGTGCGCTCGGCGGACGGCGTGGAGCCACGGGTCTCGGCGTCGTGGATCTTGAGGGCGATCCGGTCGATCTCCGTCGCCTTCGCCTTGAGCTCGGAGAGGTCGATCTCAAGGTGGAGCGCCGCCGAGAGGACGCGGAGCACCGCCTCGGCGCCGCGGGGGTCGACGAAGTAGCCCGAGGTCTCCCCCATGAGGCAGACGCCCTCCATCCCGAACAGCTTGCCCAGGCCGAGGAAGAGGCCGCTCGCGCCGATCAGGCCGCCGCCCGGGTCGTTCCGGGAGAAGACAACTCCGTGCTTCTTCATCGCCTCCACGCCCGCGAGCGAGGTGGCCGCGCCGAGGACCCGCGGGGTCTCGACCAGGTGACCTTGCGCAAATCCGGCGAGCGTGAACACTTCACGCACGCCGAGCTTGACTACGAACTTGAGCACCTGCTCGGTGAGCTCGTACTGCCCCTCGGGGGAGATCCCCTGGTAGTCCCCGCCCAGCAGGATGAGGTCCCGCTGCTCGGCCCGTTTCGCCTTCCAGTAGCTCAGCTCGTTCGAGACGAGCCGGATGACCCCCTGCTCGTTCACGTACACCTGGGGCGGGAAGTACTTCGAGTGGATGGTCGCGAGCGGCGAGGCGGGGAGCTTGTCGCGCAGGTAATCGGCGGCGAGCTTGCCGACGTTCCCCACGCCCGGTAGCCCTTCGATGAGCGCCGGGTTGGTGAGCGTCACCTTCTCGCTCACCCGGATGAGCACATCGTCCATGCGAAACCCTTCCGCCCCTGCGAGCGGGGCGGAGCCACTTAACGGTTCGCTGGCGGAGGGGTGACGGACTCCACCTCGCGAAACCCTCCGGGCGACGGCTCGACGGTGAACACGCCGCAGCGCTCGGGATGGTTGCGCAGCTTTTCGAGCAGGAGCCGCCGGTTCGTGGTGGCGAGCTGCTCCGGTTTCTCGAGGCGGATCACGACGTCCGCGATCCCCTCGAGGAGGGAGCGGTGGCGCCGGTCGACCACTTCCGGGTTGAGGAGCACGAGCGCCTCCCCCCCGAGCTCGAGCGCCCGGTTGCGGATCTGCCGAACGAGCGTCGAGCCCTCGAGCGGGTCCAGCACCTCGAACAGGAAGTCGCTCGAGTCGAGGACGAGGCGGAACGGCCCGTCGAGCTGGGCGAGGTCGGAGAGGAGCTTCTGGCTCAAGCCCCCCGGGGTCGGCGTATCGATCGGGTGGTCCACGGGAGCGAGCTCGGCGAGGGAGAGGCCCCGCTCCCGCGCCTGCGCGGTCTCGAGCTCCCGCCGGTGCATGCGGGCGAAGTAGACTCGGTCGAGCTCGGTGAAGTGGATTCCCGCGGGGTCCCAGCCGAAGCCTCGGAACACCTCCGGGAGGTCGGCCGTGGGTTCGGTGGTAGAGTAGAAGAGGGTGTTCCGGCCCCTGGGCGAGGCGTGCGCGAACTGCTTCGCGAGGAGCTGCGCCCCCGTGCCCGGCCGGTCGAGGAGGAGCGCGAGCCAGCCGCCGCGCACGCCGCCTCGGATCGCCCCGTCGATGCCAGGAAGGCCGAACAGCTGCGGCGGGTCGCTCAGAGCTCCTCCCCCTCCACCCGCACGTCGATCGTCTCGTCGACGACGAGGGAAAGGATCTGGTCGATTGTGGTGGTCGTCTCGTCCGCCGTGGCGAGCAGCACGGTGAGCACCCGGCGCGCCTTGAGATTGTTGATCAGGATGTGGAAGAACTCGGAGAGGAGGGCGGGGGGGTTGTGGATCGCGAGGGAGTTCACGCTGTCGAGGATGACGATGTTGCGCTTCTCGCTGTGCTTGCGCAGGAGGTACTCGACGCGGAGCATCAGATTCTCGAGCATCCGCGGGCTCTCGAGGTACGTGGCGTTCGCGAGCGGGTTGCGGAACTCCATCATGATGTGCGAGATGGCGTCCACGAACGAGATCCGATCGGGCGAGATGTCGAGCGCCTGCGCGATCGTCCATACGAGCGAGGCGGGGTTCGTCACCGACACGTAGATCGTGTGCGCGTTGGGGTCCGCGCCGACGTCGCGGATCGTGGCGTTCAACGCGAGCAGGTAGTTGTCCGCGTAGTTCTGCGGGTCGAGGCGGAGCGCGATCGCGGCGCCGGCGGAGAGGTTCCGAAGACGCTCTCCCAGATCCGTTTCGCGCACCACGTTAGTCATCCTCGGCCCGGGCGCCCTTCAGGTGGGGGGCCAGGAGCAGGCCGATCGGGGTCATCTCCACGACGTACTGCGCGCGGGAGTGCGAGGTGCCGCGCATCTTGATCACCTGGAGCACGCGCAGGATGTCCCCCTGGCGCCGTACGTTCCCGAGCAGCACCACCCCGTCCACGACGACCTCCTCCACCCCGTGCAGCGAGTACCGTCCGGGCAACGGCCCTATCTCCGAGACGAGGAGCGTCGTGCAGCCGTGCTGGGAGAGCATCTGCGAGAGCCGGAGCATGAAATCCCGGATCCGCTCCTCCCGCTTGATCCGGTAGCCGAGGCTCGTGATCGAATCGATCACGACCCGCTGCGCCCGAGTCTCGACGAGCAGCCGGCTGATCGTCTGGAGGAGCGCGTCGATCTCGTCGATGCCAAGCTCCTCGTGGGTGAGCCCGAGCTTCGCGTAGACCACGGGAACGTCGATGAGCGTAAGCTGGCCGGAAGCGAGGAGTCCCGGCTGGAAGAACTCGAAGCTCCGCATGTTCTCGAGGAGCTTCTCGCTTGCCTCCGTGACCGAGAGGAAGAGCGAGCGCTCCCCCACCTCAGCCCCCCGGATCAGGAACTCGAGGGTGAGCGTCGTCTTGCCGGTCCCGACGCTCCCCGCGACGAGGACCGTGTTCCCCTTCGGGATCCCGCCCTCGAGGATGTTGTCGAGGCCTTCGATCCCGGTCCGGCACCGGGCACGGACGGTCGACGCGGGGGGAGAAGGAACGGCGGCGCTCTCCGGCATACGGGAGGCCGAGCGAGCCCTACCTAATGTTCGTTGTGTTCCGTCGGGGAACCGCGAGCAGGACTACGGCGGTGGCGCGTCGTACGCGGAGGGTTCGTCCGAACCTCGCTCGGGCGCCGAGGTGGTTTCCCCCGCGTCGCCAGTGTCCGGAGCCCCCCGCGTCCTTCGACCGAGCGCCCAACCGGCCAGAAGGGCTGCCGCCACTGCCCCCGCGAGGATGTACTCGAGTAGGGGAGGGCCGGGCGGGGGCGGTGGCGGCGGCGGAGGAGGCGGCACGAGAGCGAACGCGACCTCCAGCACCACAGGCCGGCCGGCGACGGTGAGCGTCCCGTTCTGGGTGAGGAGTTGATACCCTGCGACCGGCTCGAGCACGAACGGGTAGCTCCCGTTGGGGAGCTCGAAGAAGGCGGTCCGGGAGCTCTGAGTGTCGGAGCTCCCCAGGAAGCTGATCGTCCAGGGCGTGCCGTTCGCGAGGCCGTACTCGACGACGCTGACCGTGAAGTTGAACACCGAGAAGTTCACCGGGACGAGCAGGGTCGTACCGCCGACGTCGAGCCGGCCCGGCGGGATCGCTCCGTACCCCCCGACGGGGGAGACGGAGTAGGCGTAGCTGCCGTTCACGAGCGTCAGATTGACCCAGTCGCTGGTCGAGGAGTGCGGCGGTCCACCGGCCGAGATCGACCAGCTCGTTCCGGGGGCGAGGCCCCGTTCGTGGAACTCGACCGGCGCGAGGAATCCGGCGAAGTTGATGGTGACGAGCAGAACTCTCGGTGTCGTGTTCCCGGCTCCCGTCCGCGGACTCGGAACGAACCCCGGCACGGGAGCTACGGTGAAATCGAACGGCACGGTAGCAGCGAAGGGCACGGGGAGACTCAGGACGCTCGACCTCCCGGAGAGGTCGGAAGTGCCCGTCCCGGCGCCGCGGAAGCTGGCGGAGACCGACCAGTTGAGGGTCGGGGGAAGGCCGTGCGGCACGAACTCCACGACGGGAAACGCCCACGGCGTGACGAGGGGAAAGGCGTCGGAGACGCCGCCCCGCGCAAGGAACGGCCGGTCGACGATGTTGTCGGCGCCGGGGGCCTGTTGGAGCGGGCCGGAGCGAACATCGGGCGACGTGTAGTTCGACCAGAAGTTCCCGCCGACGGGATAGCTCGCGTTGAAGCGGAGTCCGCCGGAGCCCGAGATCGTGTAGCCCCGATCCTGTTCGAAATTGTTGTGGTCGAAGAGGAGGCCGGAGTCGCTCAGGAGGGCGAAGGAGGCGTTGTCCCCACCGAGCGTGTTTCCGAGGACGGAGATTCCTGTCGAGTTGTCAACTTCGAGGCCCACCGAAACGTTGGAGAGGGTGTTGTTCGAGAGCGTGACGGCGGTGGAGCCCGATACCTCCAGCCCGTAGGCGCCCGCGGACCCTCCGCTCGCGAGATTCCCGTCAACGAACCCCCGCGTGATCCCCGCGAGCCGGAACCCCCCCACCACGGCCGAGGAGTACTGGTTCCCCTCGAGCTTGATGTTCGTTCCGCCATCGACCTCGATCCCCTCGAGACCCGAGGAGCCCACGTTTCGTGCGAAGCTGAGGTTGTACGACTCTCCGAGCAGGGCGAGGAAGCCTGTGCCGTAGCCGGTGTTCCCGTCGATGCTGAGGTTCCCGACGAAGCTCCCCCCGAGCCCGACGTTCGTGTACGACAGGTTGTTCGAATCGATGACGCCGTGGGCGTCGTTCTGGAGGTAGATGACGTTGCACTGGCCGCAGGTCTGCGAGGGGTCCGAGCCGTCGTTGGAGGAGAGGACGAAGTCGGCCCCGCCCTTCAGGTCGAGTCCGAACACGTCGTACAGGAACGCGTTGTGCTCGAAGCTCACGTTGAAAAAGGAGTTCCACACGACGCCGATGCCGTTCGCGAAGGAGAAGTTGTTCTCGTCAAACACCGAGTCCCCGCCGTACTGGGCGTGGATCCCGAAATGGTCGTAGAGGAATCCGTTCCCCGAGACGTTCAGGTTCCCGTCCGCGAAGAGGAGGAGACCCGAGCCGTTTCCGACAAATTCGCCGTTCCCGATCTGGTTCTGGAAGATGAACAGGTTGTACGACGCGTAAAGGACCATCCCGTAGAAGGAGCCGGGAAGCTGGTTTCCCGTCAGGCGGGAGGATTGGAGGTTGAACGCGCGGAGCGAGGCGGCTCCGTTGCCGGACCATCCGCCGAGGGAGTTGTTCAGCAGCTCGAGCTCGGAGCAGTTCGTCACGGCAAGGCCCGCAGCGGGAGCGGGAGAGGCCGAGCCCTGCAGATTGTTCCCCGTCACGTAGGCGTGATTCTCCTCGCTCAGGTTGATGGCGTTGAATCCGGCATACTGGAACGAGTTGTTCCGGATCGCCAGGGGGCTCGTGTAGGCCGCCCACAGGTCCGTCCCGCCGTTGACCGCCGTGTTGCTGTCGACGGCGACCGACCCCACCGAGTCGAGGTTGATCGCGATCGAGGTGTTCCCGCCGAGGAGGAACTGGTTCCTTGACAGCGTCTGGTTTCCGCCTCCGACGATGAAGATCGCGCTCCCCGCGAATCCGGTGAAGTGGTTGGAGTCGATTCGAACGTTGTCCGAGAATTCGATCAGGAAGCCGAGATTCGGAGGTTGGGCAAATTGATTCCCAACCCAGCTGAGATCGCGACTGTTCATCACGGTCACCACCGCTAACCCTTGGGTCGAGTTCGAGAAGCGGTCGTTCGTCTCTGAGAAACTCTCCACCGACCCTAGCCAGATCGCGCTCCCAGGCCCCGAGAAGTTGTTGCCGGAAAGGTTCGTGCCTACAAGGCCGGAGGCGAGAAAATCATAGGTGCCGAGAAAGGAACAGGTGGTGATCGTCACCCCCGTGTCCCCACCGAACGTGGCCGCAGCATCGCTCGCCCCACCGCTCGAGGGATTCTCGGCGAGGATGTCCGAGGTGAGGACGAGCCCGGTCGAGAGCTCGCCGCAAAGTCCCACGTGCGTCGCCGGTCCCGCGAGCTCACGCACGGTCGAGATCGTCACGTTGCTAGATTTCCAGACCACGAGGAGAGCGGAGCTCCCACCGACGGTGAGATTCGTCACGCGGGAGCCGTTCACGTTCGCGAGCGCGAGGGCGACGGCACTCCCCTGCCCGTCCAGACTGTAGCCTTTCCCGTCCAGGGTCGAACCGTTCCATTCGTCGAGCAGGCTCCCGGAGAGGGATCCGGTAAGCTCGTACGTGTTCCCGACCTTGAGGAGAGGTGCCGACAGGTTGCTGACGCTACCGTCTGCGCGGATCGTTACGGTATAGTTCAGGAGCGAAGGCACGCAGCCTGGGCTTGGACTCAGCGCTCCCACGGGAAGCGAAAGGGCGCGAGGCGCCGGAGGTGGGTTCAACGCCCCCGCCGGAGGCATCGGGAGCGAGCTCGCCGGCGGAGAGGAGGCGATCCGCTCCGTCCGGTATGCAGGTGGGGGCATCGCGTGACCGACGGCGGGCCCGGGGGTGAGCGCAACTTGGGGGCCGGCGAGAGCCGGACCCACCGGGAGGAGCAGTAGTAGACAAAGTCCCAGAACCGGGAGTCGTATGGGCATGCCAACGGAACGACGCAAATCGCGGCTTAATCCTTGGGCAACGATATCGGCGTGTCCTCGACGAAGAACCGGAAGCCAGGGCCCAAGCGTCCTACAGGCCGCGGCGACCAACGCTCGCTGACTCGCCTACTCCTTCGGCGGGGGGCCTGGGACTAGTTCCCACCATCGATCGTGGCCGGTGTGGCCGGAGCGGAGGAGCAACCCCTTTAGCCGAAGGATCCGGCCCAACGCGCGTAGCCGCTCCTCGGTGAAACCACCGTCCTTGCGAAGGATCTCGAGGCGGACCCTCACCCGTCCGTCGGGCAGCGTATCGCCGACTCTCCAGATCGTCTCCCATTCCTGCGCCGAGAAAGTAGACCCACCTACACTAGTTGGTGTGCCGGCGTCGACGGCTTCCCCGACGGAAGTCGTCGCCGGGGCATCGGGCAGCGGCGATGGCCGCAGGTCTTCCGTGGCAACAGCGCCCCCCACCGCCGTTCTCGCCGCCACGGGAGCAACGGTCCGGACCCATCGCACCGATGCCCCCTTCCCTTCGAGGAGCACTGCCTGGCCCCGTGCAAGCCCTAGGAGCCGTTCTGCGGTCACGGTCGGCAACCAGCGCGAGAACTCCCGGGCCTCGAGCGGGTCGCCCCGGAACAGGAGGAAGTCTGCTACGTTGGTCCGGAACGGCTCCTGGAGCGATTCGGGGAGCGAGGTGAGGGACTGCGTCGCGGCGAAAACGTGAACGTTTGCTCGTCGACCGAGCCGAAGGAGCTCGGCGAGGGCACCGTGTCCGTACCACTGAACTTCGTCCATCAGAAGGAACACCTTCCCCAATGTTGGTCGCGCGAGGAGCCTTGCCCACAGGAGGGCGAGGTAGACCCCGAGGAGGTACCGGGAGACAGACTCGCCGACCTCCGCGGCGTCCCCTGAGATCACGGTAACGGCGCGGGGGGAGTCCACTTCCTCGAGGGACCAGTCCGGTCGATTGGCGCACAGCAGCCGCCGCAGCACCGGTGATCTCGCGACCTCTCCGAGGAGTCGACGTGCTCCTTCACCTTCTTCGCGACGACCGGCGCTCCAGGCCCGGTACTCGTTCACCGCGCGGCGTCCCCTTTCTCCCCATCCGCTGAACTCTCCCTCCTCGGGGTCGAGGAGCCGGTAGGCTTCGTAGAGAGTCGCGCCCGGGGAGGCGGAGGCGGCCAGGAGCGCAGCGCTCGACTGTTCGTCGATCCTGGGCCCCCAGAAGGAGGTGTCCGGATACCGCGAGAGTCGAACGTGGCGGAGCGCCGCCACGACGTCTCCCGCCGCCCGGTCGGAGCCTGGGCTTTCGCGCTCCTCGGATTGGGTCAGGCTCGCCAGCGCGTTGATTCCGAGTGGATTTCTTGAAGCCGAGACGAATCGGACCTGGGACGTCCTCGTCGTTCCGAGAAGGTCGAGGAATCTGCGCGCCGTGTCACCGATGGGGTCGAGGAGAAGCAGTGCCCCCAGCTCCGACCCCCGCCGGGCGAGCCGAAGGAGTGCGGAGCTCTTGCCCATCCCGGTCTCCCCGAGCACGAGTAGATGGCGTCCCTCGCGTGCCGCTGCTCGCAGGTAGACCGGTTCCCCCGACTCCCCGACGCCCAAGTACAGCCGGAGTTCGCCGGGCCCTGGAGCCTCCCGCCATTCCGACGGACTCCACGGGTTCGGAAACAGCGTCGCGAGCTCGCTCTCCGCGAGGTCGATTGGGGAGCCACGCCGCGGGGGGAGGATCCCCCTCGGGGCGAGCCGGACGCCTCCGCCCCCCGAGAAGCGGAGTAGGCCCGAGAGAAGGCGGCTCGCCGAATCGGTCGAGCGACCCTCCCCCAGCTGCGCCGCGGTGACCTCGAACCTCGCCTGCCAGATCGGTTCCTGTCGCCGGTCCTCGGTACGGTTGCGTAGCCGGCGTTCCGCGTCGTCGGCAGGCGAAACCCGCTCGAGCGGCGCCAGGGTTGCGGGCTCGCGAGATCGCTCGAGAAGCGACACCGGTCGCGCGGGCAGCGGGATCGGGAATGCAGCTACGGTCAGCGTGATTCCACGG
Organism: Thermoplasmata archaeon; assembly: GCA_022749845.1. Lineage (GTDB taxonomy): Archaea > Thermoplasmatota > Thermoplasmata > Lutacidiplasmatales > UBA184 > JAKIVR01. The sequence continues at coordinate 9,908 of JAKIWX010000018.1, read as the reverse complement.
GGTAGGGCTCGCAGACCGCGATACAAGGTGTCCGCGATCGGGAGCGGGGGCTCCGGCGGAATCCGCGGTGTTCCCCGAGGGCCGGTCCCGAAACCGTACCTTGCTACGGTGCCCCCGGCGAGCGAAGGAGGATCCGATTCGACCCACTGCCCTATCTCGTAGGCCGGAAGGAGAAGGGCCCTCGTCCAGCTTCGGCCGCCATCGATGGGGGTGCCGAGGAGAACGGCTGCCTCGGAGCCTGATTCCCAGCAGAGCTCGAGCGGCAGACCTAGGCTTGCCGCCGCGCGCAGGGCCCCGAGGAGTTCGCGGGCGAATCTCCGCTCACGATCCGCCTCGCGCCGCGTACCCTGCGCACGGAAGCGAAGCCACTGCCATCTCAACGGAGCGGTCGTCGGGGGTTGAGTGAGATAGCCCACGGACCACGCTCTCCGTTGGCTCGAAGACGGAGCGGGGGGGAGTGAACGTTGAACGGAGCCTGACCACGCCCCCGCGTCACGTTCAAGTAGGGCGGCGTGCCCCATCGCGGCGAGCCCCCGCATGTCATCGCTCGAAGAGGAGATCACCCGGATCGAGGATGAGATCCGGAACACCTCGTACAACAAGGCGACCCAGCTTCACGTGGGACGGCTCCGGGCGAAGGTCGCCGCCCTAAGGCTCGAGCGGGAGAAGCGCGCCAAGGGCTCGGGGGGCGGGCTCGGCTACGCCGTGCGCAAGAGCGGTCACGCCACCGTCGGGCTGGTAGGGTATCCTTCCGTCGGGAAGTCCACGCTCCTGACCGCCATGACGGGGGCGGCGAGCGAGAGCGCGGCGTACGACTTCACGACGCTCACGATCATTCCAGGGATGATGCACTGGGGAGGCGCCGCGATCCAGGTGCTCGACATGCCTGGCCTCGTCCCGGGGGCGGCGAAAGGCCGTGGCCGGGGGCGCGAGGTCCTCTCGGTGGTCCGTTCGGCCGACCTCATCCTGTTCATGATCGACGCCGAGCACACCGACTTCAAGGCGCTCCTCGCCGAGCTCGAGAACGCGGGGATCCGGATCAACACGCGTCCCCCCAAGATCGTCATCACGCCGGGGGAACGGGGCGGGGTCGTGGTGACGAGCACCGTGCGGCTCACCCATCTTGCGGGCGGGCTCGCCGTCGAGATCGCGCGAGAGTTCGGGATGCACAATGGGTCGATCGTGCTCCGGGAGGATGCGACCCCCGAGCAGCTCATCGATGTCCTCGCGGGCAACCGCGTGTACGTCCGGGCCCTCCTCGCGGTCAACAAGGCGGACCTCCTCGAACCGGCGGGGCGCGAACGGTTGCGACTCCATCTGAAGTCGTTCGGCGGATTGTTCCTGTCGGCGCGCACGGGCCAAGGTGTCCCCGAGCTCGTGGACGCCATCGGCAAGGCGCTCGCCTTCATCCGTGTCTACCTGAAGCCCCCGGGGCGGGAGGCCGACCTCATCGAGCCGATCATCCTGCGCAAGGGGGACCGGGTCGAGGACCTCCTTCGCCGGCTCCCGACCGAGCTCGGCGTGCACTTCCGCTCGGCCCAGGTCTCGGGCCCCAGCGCGAGGTTCGCGGGTCAGACGGTCGGCCGGGACCACCGGCTCTCGGACACCGACGTGGTCACAATCGTAGTCCACCACGGCGGGGTACGCGCCGCGTAGCCTCCGGCCGAGAGCGACGGGGCCGGAGGATCCGGCCCGCGGCGGGCGGGCGCTCGACCCTGGGCGCCGCAAGGGTCGGCGCCCGTGACCTTCCTGCGAGCAAGAGGTGGGAGCGATGGAACGGTGCGAGGGGCAACGGCGGGTCGAGGTGGAACTGGCGGTCCAGCTCCTTCACGATCGCACGCAGCTGCGACTCGGTACTTCGCTCCCGGCCGAGGCTCGAGGTCTTGAGGAACAGCAGAAGGGAGCCACCCGGTCGGAGGAAAGTGCGCGCATTCTCGAGCGCGATACGCGACTGGTCCGGCTGCGCAACATCGAGGTAAAGCCCGTCGACCGGGGGGACCAGCCACTGGTACTCTGCCGGCCGCCGTGCATCGGCGAGGATGGGGAGAAGGTTCGTCATGCGGCCGGAGAGCTCGAGGAGTCGGAGGGTGGGCCGCGGACTCTTCTCGACACCGTACACCTCCCCCGAAGGGGCGACGATGTCGGCGACGTGCGAAGCCGTCGTGCCCCCCGCGGCTCCGAGGTAGAGCCACCGCTCTCCCGGGGCCGGGAGGCGAAGCCGAGGGTCTCGGATGAGCGCGGCGGCCAGCTTCGATCGGAACGGGTCGAAGAAGCGGAGCGAGCGCCCGGGACGCTCCCGGACACGTTCGCCGTAGAGAGAAGGGGGACGGGCGAGCGTCTCCGTGAACAGCTGCGTCCGCTCGCCCTCGACGACACGGTGCAGTCTCGGGGACCCGGGCGCCGCCGCCTGCGCCTCGTCTCGTCGGCTCACGGTGTCCGCTCCCGAGGCCGCTGGAGCGACGCCACCCTTCGGTCTCGCCGCACCCGGAGGGCAGCCCCCAGCTGCCGGTGGGTGGTAGCGTCCGCGCGGACGGCGATGGCCGCGATGGCGGCAAGGCTCCGGGCATAGGCTCCCCGCCGGTCGGGGGGAACCTCCTCCATGCGCTCCGCGCGATACAGGGCGCCAAAGCGAGGGCCGTGGCCGGCGGCAGGTCGCCGGCGGCTCCCGAGGAGCTGGAGCCGGGAGGAGCTCATGCGGGCGAGGGCCTCGACGCCTCCCGCGTGGGCCACGAGGCGGGCCGCCACACGAGGACCCACGATGGCGCTCAGGTTGGGCACGGTCCCGAGCGCGGCTGTCTCGAGCTCCCGTAGGAGCTCGTGGTGGTGGCGCTCGACCGCCTCACGGAACCGACCCCATCGCTCGGCGTGCGCGCGGAGCATCTCCGAGGTGCCGGTGACAAAGGAGGCGGAAGCGGTCTCCTCGCGCCTCGAGTTCCGTTCCGTCCTCTCCTCCTCCCGGGCGAGGGAGATGAGCGCCTCTTCCGGGGAGCCGAGACGTGCCTCGAGGCGTCGCCGGGCGAGGAGCAGATAGAACGCGCGGTCTTTGGCGTGAAGGCGGGGCCAGCCTCGCTCGCGCAGCCGCCGCGCGTCGAGCTCGGGGAGCGGGCGGAGCGTTCGGCCGAGGCTCGCTACGCCGGGGCGCAGCCGCGGATCGAGCACGGCGAGCTCCCCCTCCGGCGCACTCGAGCGCAGCCAGACGAGCAGGCGTGGGGAGAGCGGATCGGCACGGTCGGCGACCTCGGCAGCGGCCCCTGGGTCCGCATCGAGAGGGGTTTCGGAAAGGCACCGTCCCTCGGGGTCGAGCCATCGAAGGCGGCCGCCCGCGAGGAGGAGCGTCCCCGCCGCCACGGGGCTAAAACTCCCCGAGCGTCCGCTGGAAACGCTGCCGCTCCTCGGGGACCTCCAGGGGATACTTCCCGCTCAGGCAGCCGAGGCAGAGCTGGTCGGAGGCGAGCCCGATCGATTCGACCAGTCCAGGAAGGGAGAGATAGTGGACGGAGTCGGCGCCGATCACCTGAGCCACCTCCTCCTCCGTCCGGCCGTAGGCGACGAGCTCCTTGCGCTGCTTCATGTCCACCCCGAAGTAGCAGGGGGCGACGATCGGAGGGCAGCCGATCCGCACGTCGACCCGCAACGCACCCGCCGCGCGGACCATCGAGACGATCTCCTTGAGCGTGGTCCCCCGGACGATCGAATCGTCGAGGAGGACGATCCGCTTTCCCTTGAGGAGCCCGGGCACGGGGTGGAGCTTCACCCGCACCTCCGCCTCCCGCCGCTTTTGGTCCGGCAGGATGAAGGTCCTCTCGACGAATCGGTTCTTGATGAGCCCCTCCGCGTAAGGGATTCCCGACGCCGAGGAGAAGCCGAGCGCCTGCGGTCGCGAGGAGTCGGGCACGGGAATGACGAGGTCGGACTCGACCGGGCTTTCCCGCGCGAGGCGCTCCCCGATCCGACTGCGCACGGCGTAGACGTCCTTCCCGCCGAGCGTGGAGTCGGGGCGGGAGAAGTAGACCCATTCGAACATGCAGTGGGCGGTCTCGCCCGTCGCGCCCATGCTCGCGCTGTGCATCTCGCCGTCCTTGTCGAAGATGAGGATCTCGCCGGGCGCCACCTCCCGGAGCGTCTCGCCACCCATCAGCTCGATCGCGACGCTTTCGCTCGCGACGCAGTGGCCCCCGTTCAGCGTGCCGACGGAGAGAGGACGGATCCCCAGCGGGTCGCGGAAGGCGACCATCCGCGTGCCGACCAACATCACGCTCGCGTACCCGCCGATGAGCTCCCAGCGGGCGCGGCGGATCGCGGCCTCGAGGTCGCGGCTCCGCGAGTATTCGAGCGCGATCATTTGGCCCATCGTCTCGGTATCGGCGTTGCCGAGGAGCTCCACTCCCTGCGCCTGCAGCCGGCGGCGGGTGCGCTCGAAGTTCACGAGATCCCCGTTCACCGCGATCGCGGCCTCCTCCCCCCGGAGCCGGAGGGCGAGCGGTTGGGCGTTCTCGAGGTCAGTCGACCCGGTTGTCGGGTAGCGCACGTGGCCGATCCCGGTCGACCCACGGAGCGCGTCGAGGGTCTCCTGGACGAACACCTCGTGGACGAGCCCCATCCCCTTGCGTATGGAGAGCTTCCCGTGGGAGGTCGTGGCGATCCCCGCCGACTCCTGTCCGCGGTGCTGGAGAGCGCGCAGGCCACGGTACAGGAACGGCGCAGCGCCCTTCCCGGGCACGGCGACACCGACGACGCCGCAGTGATCCCGGGCGGGCATCGGACTCGTTCCCTCGCCTGTACTGAATTCGTAGCGGGGTGGGCTTCTTAAGCGGAGCGCCGCCCGGCGGTCGACCGGGCGGGCTCCGGGCGGGAAAGGGTTGGACGGCGAAGAATGTCGGGGATGCGACTAACCGAAGAGGGCGGAGAGACCCTCGGCGGCTTCCTCCTCGGAAACCCCCTTCTCCTCCTTCTTCTCCTCTTCCTTCTTCTCGCCCTTGCCTTCTCTCTTATCGCTTGGCGCAGCGACCGCCGGGGCGGCGACGCTCATCGTTTCGGCCTTCGCGATGAGCTCCTTCAGGTCGACTCCCTCGAGGGAGGCGATCAGCGACTTGACGCGCGCGGCGTCGGGGGAGACCCCCGCCGCCGTCAGCACCTTGCCGAGGCCCGTTTCGTCGACCGGCTTGCCTGCCGCGTTGAGCAGCAGCGCACTATACACGTACTCCATCTTGCTCCCTCCTCGTCCTCCGTTTCGAATGGACCGTCAGTTTCCCCCGAGCTCGGCGACCGCCTTAGCCTGTCGCACGGCGCGGCCCACGAGGTGGGGGAGAGTCACCTTGGAAATGTCGCCGATCTCGAGGGCGACCGCGAGCGCGATCCTGTGGGCGCGGCCCACGAGGAGGGGCGTCGTCTCGGGGGTCGTCCAGGCGAGGTCGAGCGCGACTCCGAGCGCGAGCCTGTGCGCCCCGGCGACACGCGCTCGTAGGGCATCGAGGTCGACCCGGAGCACGTCCGGCGCGTAGAAGGTCTCGCCGTCCACCAACGCGCGGAGGTTGAGCCCGACCTCGAGAGGAAGGATGTCGAGTCGGGTGAGGAGCGTCGCCACGTTGCGAGGTATCGGCTGGCCAGCCCGCACGATGGTGGTGTCCTTCTTGAGGACGACCTTTCCCTTCTCGATCGCCGCTGGGAAGCCGGCCTGCTGAAGTTCGCCGACGATGGGACCCGGCTTGAAGCTCGTCGTTCCGCCGGGGACCACGATGTCCATCGGCGCGAGCTCTCCCCCGCGCGCCGGCGTGGGGGAACGGGTCTCGTCGAGCTCCCTTGACAGCCCGAACGGATTCCCCTTGGCCACGAGGACGGCCGTCTGGTCGGTGACGTGGTCGAGGAGCGGGCGAAGCGAGGGGCGCTCGTTCGCAGCCGCTTGGAGGGCGTGGCGGATCGCGCTGTTGGGCGCGACAACGATCGGGTGGCCCCTTCCCCGCAGCTCCTTACGCATCCGCTGCATCGCGGCCGCGGGCACACCTCGGAAGCCGACCAGGGCCGCGACGGGCGCGTCGCGGATCGACTCCGCGAGCAGTTCCACCCGGCGGGTCTTTTCCGGACGAACGGAGGATCTTCCCGGCATTGGAGCTACCGACTACCAGAGGCGGACCGACGGTCCCATCGAGGTCTTGACGTAGACCGATTCGATGTTCGAACGGCCTCGCTCGAGCTTCGCGAGGACCCGGCCGAGCACCGCATCTACGTTCGCGGCGATCTCGGACACTGGCATCCGGCGGTTGCCGACCGCCGCGTGGAACGTGCGGTTGCCCTTCGACCGGACCCGGATCGAGCGCTTGAGCGCGTTGACGAGGTTCGTAGGATCGGTCCCAGGGGGCACCGGACGCGGCATCTTGCCGCGGGGTCCGAGCACGACGCCGAGCCGCTTTCCAATCGTGGGCATGAGCGGAGCCTCGGCGAGGAAGAAGTCGACCGTCTCGGCGAGCCGCTTGGCCTGCTTCTTGTCCTTCACGACGTCGTCGAGCTCGGCGGAGGAGATGGTGACGTCCGCGACCCCCTTGATCTTCTGGCAGAGTTCGGGGGTCCCGAAGACGGCGACGCGCACGCCCCGGCCGCGGCCGTGGGGAAGGGCGATCTCGTCTTCGATGCGGTTCTTCGGCACGGTGAGGTCGAGCTCCTTGAGGTTGATCGCGAGCTCGACGCTCTCCGAGAACTTCCGCTCCGGAGCCTTGGCGAGCGCCTCGGTGACGACGTCGATCGTGGAGCGGTCGGCCATCGATTCACCTCGAAGTGCGGGCGCGAAAAGGCATCGCTATTTAATGCTTGGCGCGCCGCGTTCCGTCGAAGAGCGAACCGGAGCGCCGTCGATACGGGCCGGGCCTCGAACGCGCGAGCCGCGCGCCTCAACCCTTTATAGTCTATTCGATTGGCGGCCGCCCGATGCACTATCCCAAGATCGTATCCTCGTACTGCCCGCGGTGCAAGGTGCACACGCCGCACGACGTGGAGCGTAACCGCAAGCGACCCGCTTCCGAGCTCAAGTGGGGGCAGCGCCGGTTCCGGCGCGCGACACGCGGGTACGGTGGGTTTCCCCGCCCGAAGCCGGAAGGACGTGCCAAGGCGGTCCGACGTGTGAATCTCAAGTACAAATGCCAGAAGTGCAAGTACACGGTCCAGCCCGCGAGCTGGCGAGCGAGCCAACTCGAGCTCGTGGAGCAGCACAAGTAACGTGCCGGCGAGTGCTCCCGCGGCCTTCTGGGTCGTGAAGTGTCCGGACTGCTCGGGAGAGCAGACGGTGTTCAGCCGCCCGTCGACGACCGTGAGTTGCTCGGTGTGCGGCGCGACCCTCGCGAGCCCGACGGGCGGCCAGGCGGCGCTCCGGGCCGAAAAGGTCCGGGACGCCACGGCGTGATTCGAGGCGAATTCGTGCCACTCCGCGGAGAGCTCCCCGAGGAAGGCGAGCTCGTCGTCGCCACCGTGACGTCGATCCGAAACTTCGGGGCGTTCGTCACCCTCGACGAGTACAACAAGCGAGAGGCGTTCATCCACCTCTCCGAGGTCGCCACGGGCTGGGTCAAGTACATCCGCGACCACATCCGCGAAGGCCAGAAGATCGTCGCCCGCGTGCTGCGGATCGACACAGCGAAGTCGCAGATCGACCTCTCGCTCAAGCGCATCAACGACCACCAGCGGCGAGAGCGGATCCAATCCTGGAAGAACGAGCAGCGGGCCATGCGGCTTCTCGCCGTCGTGGCGACCTCGCTGAAGCTCGAGGAGCAGGCCACGCACGAGCTGTTCGCCGAAGGGCTCGTCGAGAAGTACGGCTCGTTGTTCCACGCCTTCGAGGTTGCGGCCGCCGACTCCAAGAAGTTCCAGAAGGAGAACGGCAAGGAGCCGTGGGTTGGTGCCTTCCTCTCGACCGCCCAAGAAAGCCTCACCCCGCCTCATGTCACGATCACGGGCATCCTCGAGGTCCGCTCCACCAGCCCGGACGGTGTGGAGCACGTGCGTGCCGCGCTTCTCTCGGCGGAGAAGGTCGACCCGGAGACGGTCCTCGTGCAGTACGTCGGGGCGCCCCGCTACCGTGTCCAGGTCGAAGGGAGCCAGTACAAGCAGGTCGAGGAAACGCTGCGCAAGGCCACCGAGGCGGCGATCGAGAAGATCAAGGCGACCGGCGGCGAGGGGAGCTTCTCGCGACCATGAGCGACGGTACCCTACGCGTCTGCCGAGCCTGCCACCGCTACACGCTCCGGGAGCGTTGTCCGGATTGCCGGGCACCCTCGCAGAACCCTCACCCCGCCCGTTTCTCTCCGGAGGATCGGTACGGCCGCTATCGCCGTGCCCTCCTCGCCGCCGCCTCCGCTCCCTCACCACCTCACGAGTAGAACATGTCCGCAGTGATCCATCGCATCAAGGTCGTCAACGAGATCTCCGAGCTCGTCCCCATCCTCCGCGCGGTGGACACCCCCGTGAAGCTCCGCCTCCTCCAATCGCTGAGCGACACCTGGCTCACCTTCGAGGACGTCGAGCGGGATTTCGGCAAGGAAGGGGCCAAGGCGCTCACCCTGTTCGAGAAGCTGAAGCTCGTCGACACGCGCTGGGTCGCCCGCGAGGGACGGAAGACCCCGGACAAGAGCTACCACTCGTACTACTCGACGATCAACATCAACACCACCGCCCCGCTCAACGAGATCTCCGAGATCCTCGCCATCGCCAACATGCCGGACAAGGCGTATACGAAGCTCGAGGCCCAAATCTTCATCGCGGCGGGGGACGCCGGCCGGTTCTTCTCCGACATCGCCGAGGAACTCGGGATGTCCGGCACCCGGCTGAAGGGCCTCGTCAAGCGCTCCGACAAGCTCGAGTACCGCGGACACCGGATCGAACGGCTCCATGATCCGACCTCGCCGTAAGGCGCGAGGCCCGACGGTCTCCGTTCTCCGCATCGGTCACCGGCCGGGACGCGACCCGCGGCTCACGACCCACCTGGCCCTCGCCGCACGGGCCTGGGGGGCCGAACGGATGTTCCTGAACCCCCCCGACGCCGAGCTCGCCTCCCGGATCGACGCCGTCAGCAGGGAGTGGGGGGGCTCCTTCCGGGTGGAGCCCGCGAGCGACTGGCGTGCGGTAGTGCGAGAGCACGCCGGAGGAGTCGCCCACCTCACAATGTACGGCGAACCGCTGGACCGACTCCTTCCCAAGCTCGCCGCGGCCCCTCGCCTCCTCCTCGTCGTCGGAGGCGCGAAGGTCCCGGCCGAGCTCTACCGTCGGGCCGATTGGAACATCGCGGTGGGCTCCGAGCCCCACAGCGAGGTCGCCGCGGTCGCCGTCCTTATGGACCGCCTTCGCGGGATACCGAAGCGTGGCGCGCGGCCCGGCGCGCGCCGGGTCATCCTCCCCCAACCGAGGGGCAAGCGCGTGCTCGTTCGTCGCGCTGGAAGGCCATGAGAGAGCTCGAGGGGATCCCTCCCCGCTCCCTCCCGATCGTCGCGAGGGCGCCCGGGAAGTGCATCCTCTTCGGCGAGCACGCCGTCGTCCACGGCGGACCCGAGCTGCTCCTCGCAATCGACCTGTACACACAGGTCTCGATCCGGGCGGCGGCCTCCCTCTCGCTGAACGGCGACAAGGACCCTCGAGCGCACCACCCCTACCTCGGCGCGGCTCTGGACAGGTTCGGGCCCGTACCGCCCAACCTCGAGATCCGAAGCGTCTCTCGCATCCCGCGCGCGGCCGGGCTCGGCAGCTCCGCGGCGTTCGTCTCCGCCCTCGCCGCCGCCCTGGCGTCCTCGGGCGGCGGGATCTCCCGGGCCGCACTCGCGGCCGAAAGTTTCGCGATCGAGCGGTCGGCTCAGGGAGTGGGAAGCCCTGGCGACACCTCCTGCGTCGTCGCGGGCGGACTCCTCTCCCTCAACGTGCCCTACGGCGAAGCG
>JAKIWX010000017.1 GCA_022749845.1 Thermoplasmata archaeon | reverse complement strand
GCCCGCCTCCATGAGAGGCGCCTCGCGCAGGGGGCTAGAGCCCGGTCTCCGTTGGTGGGGTCATCGACTTGATTGTCCTCGGATTCACGGCTCCGCGCAAGAGGTGGATTGAGCCCAACGCTCCGCGAAGGGTGGGCGCCCCGTAGGTCAGTCCGAGCTCGATCTAGCGCCTGGCCCACAGTTGAAAGATCCTCGGGCCGGAGATGAGCGTGCGTGGATCTTCGGTGAAGAGGCGAAGGCTCTCCAACGCAGCGTCAAGCTCCTCGCGCGAGGCCACCCCGTTCGAGAGGATCGCCTCCCGCGATCCCTCGAGAGTCGACCAGGCGAGCTTCTTCCCTTCTCCCCCGGTGTGGACCGGCTGAACGAGAGCTAGTTCGGGCTCCGGTATCCCCCCCTGAAGGAAGTATCGACGCAAGCTGCGTCCAGTGTTCGGGTCACCCCCGCTCTTTCTGAGCGCCTCCGCGTACGTACGAACGAAGAAGTCGAACCCATCGTTGGGGGGGTCGCTGCACCAGCCCCCAAAGTCGGCGTCCTCAACAACGACGACACCTCCCGGCCGGACACCCGCCCACATACGGCGGAGCGTATCGACCGGCTCCCCGAGATGGTGGAGGAGAAACCGCGTGTAGATCACGTCGTACGTCTCCGGCTCGTTCCAGTCGTTGGCGTTGAACTTTCGGAATTCTACGTTGGGCAAACCGTGCTCGATCGCCGCCCTGCGGGCCAGTTCGAGGCTCGTCCCGTCCATGTCGATCCCGGTGACCGTACCACCCGGGGCTACGAGTCGCGCAATCTCGAGGCTCACTGCGCCCCCATCGCAGCCGAGGTCGAGACACCTCATGCCCGGCACGAGGCCGGCTCGCTGGAGGAGGTTGCGTGTGTCCGACCACCGTTCGCGAGCGAGGACCATCAGGCGATCGTAGCCTTCCTTCCCTCCTCGGAGGACGTAGTGCTCCTCGCTGGGCATCGGACCTGCCGCTCCCGCGGCCCGACTCCGGCCTCCGCTAAGGCGATTTCGAGTCGCCCGAGCCGAGGGGGGCTCGCTTCCCGCGGCGCCGGAAAGCTCTTCCCCCCGGCGACCTCCTCTCGCGCGCGGGCGGGCCGGCTCGCAGGTGCGTGGAGGTACATTTGAACGCGGAGAGCCACCGCCCTAGTCGTTCCCAGGCAGCGGCCCTCTCGATCCTCCTCGTCGCCTCCCTAGTATTCGGCAACTTTCTAGGACTGATTTCGACCCACGCCGGGGCCGCGGCCCCGACGCCGCCAGGTCGAGGGACTGCAGCGAGCGGGGGGCTCCCGCGCGCGCCGACCGGTTCGTCGATCGCGAGCTCGGGCAGTCTGCCTGCGCTTGGCTCCCTTCCGCGCTCGCTCGGTGCGGTCCCGATCGGAGAGAAAGTCCAATCCACTCTCGATCTACGGACGGGGACCTTGAGCCAAGGTGCCGTGGGCACGCTCAACGCCGTCGGACCGATCGGGATCGCCTACGCTCCCACCAGCAACCAGCTGTTCGTTGCGGAGGCGAACTCGAACGCGATTAGCGTGCTGAACGCTTCGACGTGGTCCATCGTGGCCGTCCTCCCGGCCGGCGTCGGTCCAACCGGAGCTGTGTACGATTCCGGCAACGGGCTCGTCTACGTGGCCAACACCGAATCCGGAAATCTCACCGTAGTGAACCCTCTCTCGGACCGAGTCGTCGATTCGTTTTCCGTTAGCGTCGTGCCCTACGCGATGGCGTACGACAGCGCCAACGGTTATCTCTACGTCGGGAACGGGGCGGGCAACAATGTTCTCGTGATCAACCCGGCTACGAAGACGCAAGTCGCTTCGATCACAATCGGGAACTACGTGAGCGCGGTCGCCTACGATAGCACCAACGGCGAGATCTACGCGGTCACCGACGTCAGCCAGGTGGTCGGGTTCATCGATGGGTCGACGAACACGCTCCTAGGCAACCGGAGCGTGGGCACCAACGCGCTGTCGATCTGCTTCGATGCCGCGAACGGCTACATCTACGTGGGGAACGCGGGCTCCAACAACATCACGGTGCTGGATGGCGCGACGAACCTCCCGGTCGCCCCGATCAGCACCTCCAACCCTGGGCCTATGTTCGTGGACCCAACGAACCACGAGCTCTACGTCGCCGCGAACACCTATGTGGTGGCAATCTCGACCTCGACAGGCAGCCCGATCGCTACAATTCCGACGGGAAGCGGCGCCCAAGCGATCGCCCTCGATGGCTCGAGCGGGAACCTCTTCGTGACGGAACGACAGACCCAGAACATCTCCGTCGTCGACCCCAGCACCCAGACCGCGGTCGGCTCGACGCTTGTCGGCGCGGGGGCGACCGACCTGGTAGCCGACCCGGCGGCCGCTGCGGTCGTGGTACTCAACCCGGTGAACAACGAGTTGTTCGTCATCGACCGGGACCACCGGTTGGCGGCAACGATCCCACTCACCACCAACCCGAGCGCCCTCACGCTCGACTCGAAGAACGGTCTCGTGTACGTCTTTGACTACGGATTCGCGGAGATCCAGTCGTTCAATATCTCCACCCGGCTCCTCGTGAACACTTTTTCTGTACCCACGCTCACCGGGGGCGGCGCCATAGCATACGACCCGGACACGAACCACCTCGTTGTCGCGGCGAACGGCGCGGACCAGGTGGCGTTCGTCAATCCCGAGACCGGCTCCGTGGACGGCTCGGTCACCGTCGGAGCGCAACCGAGCCGCCTCGTGGTCGACCCGGCTTCGGACCTCGTGTTCGTCGGGAATTACGGATCGGACAACGTGAGCGTCCTCGACGGAGCCACGATGCGAATCGTCGGCACGGTCCCTATCGGTGGAGGAGTCACGGGGATGAGCTTCGATCCGGCAGACGGGCAGGTCTACGTCGCGGACAACGTGGATTCGAACCTCACGATACTCGACGGCGCCTCCGGGCTCCGGGTCGGGAACGCGACCGCTCTCCTCTACCCTGGGAGCATGGCGTTCGATCCTACCTTCGGGGGCCTGTGGGTGCTGGACCGGAGTTCGACGACGCTCACGCTCGTGGTCGGGGCGACGATGTCGAGCCGCATCGGCGTGAGCCTCCCCGCCACCCCGGTCGCCGCGTCGTTCGATCCGACGGACGCCACGCTCGAGGCCCTGAGCGGGAGCTCGGGGGCGCTCTACTCGCTCGGCCCCGTTTGGGGGTTCCCGGTAACGTTCACGGCCGTCGGCCTCCCCCCGAGTTCGGGGTGGTCCGTGAACGTCACGGTGGCGGCCGCGAGCGGAACGGGTAGGAACCTCGAAGTCGATCTCGCGAGCGGGAGCTATGGGTTCACGGTGAGCGCTCCCCCCGGCTTCACCGCGTCCCCCTCCTCGGGCACGCTTGTAGTGAACGGGAGTTCGGTTGCGATGTCCATCGTATTCACTCCGATCCCTGCGCAACGCTTCGCGGTGCACTTCCTCGAGAGCGGACTACCTGCCTCCACCCCCTGGGCGGTCACCGTCAACACGAGCATCTCCGCCGCGACAGGCGCTGGGCTCGATGTGAGCCTCGCGAACGGGTCGTATCCCTATTTCGTGACGGCCCCGGCCGGCTACTCCGCCACCCCCGCCGACGGCGTGCTCGCGGTCAACGGGACGGCTCAGTCGGTTCACCTCGCCTTCGCCGCACTCCCGAAAACGAACCCAAATCCTTCCAACAACAGCTCCCGGAATCCTTCGTCCGGGTCGGGGAAAAACAGCACCACCACCGTCCTCCCTGCGACGTGGCTCTGGCTGCTGGCCGGCTTGGTCATCGTCGAGACGGCGGCCGTCGCCGCGATGGCGCTCGCGCTGCTTCGCCGGCCCGGAACGACGCAGCCGTTGAGATCCTCGCCCGGCGCATCCCCGCCAGCGGGAGCGCAAGGCCCTCCGCAAGGTTGACCTAGATTCTTCGAGGAGCGCGGGCGGGCTCGTCCCGGACGGGCGGTTCCCCCAGGCTTGCCGGGGTCCGCAAGGGCACGGACTGGATTCCGGGCGTCCGCCGCTAGCGCCCTACCCCTTCGACGAGGAGGATCAGGCCGCCGAGGGCCGCGAGAAATCCTCCCACCGTGATGAGGAGTCCGCCTACGAACAGCCAGGCAGCGAGGCCGAACACGAGCAGGAGGATCCCTTCGCCCAACCGTCCCCTCGGCTGGCCGACCTGAGTGTAGCCGGAGACAACCAGGATGAGGAGCCCGAGGATCCCGGCGACAAGCCCCCGCTCCAGCCCATCGAATCCCGAACCGATCTGATGCGCGGCTATCCCGACGGCGACACCCTCGAGAAAGCCGACAATCCCCCCGAGCAGGATGAGAAGGCCCCCAATACCTGCGAGTAGTCCAACCACCCCGCGATGCGCCATTCGGTTCCGTTAGGGCGCAGAGAGGGGACTCGGATAAGGCCCACGCGGCACCGGACCACCCTGCGGGTCCATTCCGAGGACCCACTACGTGGTCGAACGCGCTCGCTTCTTCTTCACCGGGTTTCCGGGAGGCGAGGGGAGAAGAATGACCCCCTCCGCCGGATCCCCAATCAGGTAGGCTCCGTGTTCGAGATACATGCCTCCGACCCACGCGATGGTGACCGCATCGAGCTCGTCGTGGGTCAGGGACCGGCGGGCGAGCTCGCCGCCTAGCCCCTCGCGGAGGAGTGCCTGCTGCAGGAGGGCCGCTCCGGCGCCCTTCCGGGGAAGTCCGAGGAGATCCTGCGAACCTCCGGGATAGCCCTCTACCACGGTCAGGCCCCGCTTGCGCCAGCGTCGGGCGAGGCGGATACCCCGCCGGGTGAGGATCCGCATCGGCCCGAGCGTGAGCGGGAAAAATCGGATGCCAAGGCGTCGGAGCTCTCGATCGCATTCCCGAAAGTGAATCCCGTTGCGCTCCTCGAGCGACTTCCGTCCCCGGGGCAGGCTGAGGGGAGCGTCGACGACGACGAGCGCGGGGGCCGTCGCCTCCAGAAGCCCGTCGAGCTCTCGGTCGCTGTGAAGCACGCTCGCCTCGAGAGAATCCGGGGCGCGGTAGACACAGCAGCCGGTGTCGCGATGGGGGACCCCGGCTAGATCGATCCCCACCACGGTCATGCCCTGCGGCTCGCGAGAGGAATCTGCGCGCGCCTTGCGGGCGCGACGGCCGCGAGGGCTAAAGGCTGTGGAGCGCGCGCGCGTGGGCAGCCAGCTCGCTGGGAGTTCGGAACGGCGCACCGCAGGCCGCACAGGTGAATCCAGGTCGCACGGCGATCAGATGCGGCTCGGCTTCGTGGGCGCGCCGGGCCTCGAGCGTCTCGAACTCCCGGCTGCAGGCGTCGCATCGAAAGACGACCTGGGCGTCCATAGGCCCCACGAGGAGGTATGGTTAGATAAACCCCAAAGGTCCCGGCCGAAAGCGGGCGAGGCGAAGGCTCGGTCTACCCTTTTGGGGTGGCTTCCGCCGCGGCTCCCCGAACGGAACGGGATCGGTGGGGCGAGCAGCGGAGCCAAGCTCCGGGTTGGGCGCCCGGGTGGGAGGTACCCCCCTTCCGGTGCTGGGGGAGGACCGTCGTTGTCGTCCACGCGCGCTCGACAACCCGTTGCGCCGATGGCTACTTCCCGCCTCCCGCGAACTGGAACGACTCGAGCCCCGGGCTGGACTTGCCATCGCGGACCTCGGCGCGGGGGTCGGATTCCATGCGGAGCTTTTGCTACGCCTCGTGGGCCCGCAAGGTTCGCTACTGCTGGTAGATCCGGATCGGGAGAATCTCGAGCGGGTGTCGAAGCGGTACCGGAATGACCCGCGGGTTCGGATCCTGATCGGTACCGCAGCCCACCTTCCCACCGTCCCCGACGCGAGCCAAGACCGCGTGCTGCTCTCCCTTACCCTCTGTTGCCTCGTCGACAAGGAAGGGGTCATGGAGGAAGCATGGCGCATCCTACGACCGGGCGGCCTGCTTCTCGCGACCTTTCCCCGAGCTCGGCGTCGACCCAGTCGGCGTCGGCCCCTCAGGTTGACCTTCGACCGGTGGCAAGCCCTCGAGAGGATTCAACCCTGGGAGGTTCTGCCTGTCCGAAGCTCCTTCTGGGTGCATCGACACCTGCTTCGAAAGCCGGCCACCGGATGAAGCCGCCCCCCTCGCGGTTCGCCAGCCGTTCGAACGGGGGACGGCCGGAACCAGGGAGTGCGGCCGACAAGGAAGCGCGGACTTCGCTACGGTGCCTGCGCGAAGTAGAGGCCGCGCTTCGAGCTCAGCCCTGGGCGAAGGAGCTTCGCACGCAGGCCGGCGCTCCGGAATGCCTTCGCGAACTCCGAGCGTGTGAACATCGTTGACTCGTGGCGTTCGGCGAAGTACCGGACCCCGCGCCGGTCGCCGTAGAGGTGATGCATGACCATCGAGGTTCGGCGGCCCCGACGCTCCACGATATTCATCCGCAGCAGGATCGCCCCCGGCAGGTCCCGCCGAAGGACGGCGGGGAGTCGCCCGGGTCGGTACTGCTCCGGAAAGAGCCACGGCTCGACCAACACGACCCCGCTAGGAGCGAGATGGCGCGCGAAGTTGCGCAAGGTGCGTTCGAGGAGGGTCACGGTGGGGAGGTACCCGATCGCCGAGAAGAGACAGCTCACCACGTCAAACCGCTGGGAGAGCCTGAACTCCTGCATCCGGCCCGCGTGAATCGGAACGTCCGGGAGCTTCCTCCGGGCCACGCGACGCATGGCGGAGCTCGGCTCGACGCCCGCCACCTCGTACCAACGCTGTAGGTAGCGAAGATGC
The DNA here is from genome assembly GCA_022749845.1 of Thermoplasmata archaeon. Lineage (GTDB taxonomy): Archaea > Thermoplasmatota > Thermoplasmata > Lutacidiplasmatales > UBA184 > JAKIVR01. Next base: position 18,377 of record JAKIWX010000017.1, on the reverse strand, counting down.
GTCCCCGTGCCGCAGCCTACGTCCAGCCACCGCCGTCCCGTGGTCCCCCGCCGCGCGATGGCTCGGAGCGCTCGGGCCTCCTCTCGGTAGGGCCGGAATCCGTAGATCCGGTCGTAGTACTCTGCTTGGACCGTGTAGGCGTCGCCCAAGCAAGGCCCCCGACTCGGAGGTCGACTCCGGAGGATAACTCCGCCGACCGACTTCGCGCAGCCGCGCCGGCGCGGAATCGAGGTTGGTCCGCGACTCCCGCGCCGTTTCGGCCGGCAGCTCCGTCCGACGGGCAGACTGCCGCCGGCGAGGTCTATAAAGGGGGGGAGGGTCGCCCGAGGGATGGCGGGGTCACCTGCCCGGCCCCGACCTCCGGTCGAGCCGTTCAAGATCAAGGTCGTCGAGGCGATTCCTTCGCCCTCTCGTGAGGAGCGAGAGCTAGCCCTCGAGCGGGCAGGCTACAACTTGTTCAACCTCCGTTCGGAGGAGGTACGGATCGACCTCCTGACCGACTCGGGGACGGCGGCGATGAGCGACCGCCAGTGGGCGGGGCTCATGCTCGGGGACGAGAGCTACGCCGGGAGCAGGAACTTCACCCGGTTCGAGGCGACGGTGAAGCGGCTCACTGGTTTCCCGCACGTCCTGCCGACCCACCAGGGCCGGGCCGCGGAGAACCTCCTGTTCTCGAACACCTGCCGGCCCGGGTCGATCGTCCCGAACAACATGCATTTCGACACCACCCAGGCCCACGTCCGTCACGCGGGAGCGACCCCGATGAACGTCGCCATCCGGGAGGCGTACGACACCTCGAGCGAGCATCCCTTCAAGGGTAACGTCGACCTCGGCCGGCTCGCCGAACTCCTCGAGAAGGAGGGGCCGGAGACCGTCCCCCTCGTGATGGTGACGCTCACGAACAACACGGGCGGCGGCCAGCCGGTGTCGCTCGAGAACCTCACCGAGGTGGCGCGTCTCGCCTCCTCGTTCGAGATCCCACTCTATCTCGACATGTGCCGGTGGGCCGAGAACGCCTACTTCATCCGCGCCCGCGAGCCCGGGCACGGTGCGAAGAGCATCACGGCGATAGGTCGCGCGATGTTCGACCTCGCGGAGGGCGCGACGATGAGCGCGAAGAAGGACGGACTCGTCAACATCGGGGGCTTCGTAGCGACACGGAACTCTCGCCTCGCCGACCGCCTGCGCGAGTCGCTCATCCTGTTCGAAGGGTTCCCCACCTACGGCGGGCTCGCGCGGCGCGACCTCGAGGCGATGGCGATCGGGCTCGAGGAGGGCGCCGACCTCGCCTACCTCGAATACCGCGTCGGCCAGGTCCGGTACCTCTCCGAGCTCCTCGCGAACGCGGGCGTCCCGTTCCTCCGCCCGCCGGGCGGACACGGCATCTACCTCGATGCCCGGCGCTTCCTGCCCCATCTCCGCGCCGAGGAACTGCCAGGGCAGGCGCTCGTCGTCGAGCTCTACCGGGAAGGCGGGGTGCGCACGGTGGAGGTGGGTGAGATCATGTTCGCCGGCACTGCGGGTACGCCGGAGGGCGTCGAGCCGCTCGAGCTCGTTCGGCTTGCGATCCCCCGCCGGGTCTACACCTCGAGCCACATCGAGTACGTCGCCGACACCGTCGCAGCCGTCTTCGCTCGGGCGGCGAGCGTACGCGGGATGCGGATGGTGGAGCGCCCCGAGCGGCTCCCCCACTTCACCGCCCGGTTCGCCCCGATCGGATCCGCCCCGACGCCTCCGGCCGTGGCGCCCTAACGCTCTCTTTCTCTTCTCCCGAAGCCCGGGGCCTCCCGCCCGGTTCGGTAACGCTAGCCGAACCGTCCTGTGACGTAATTTTCGGTGAGCTTCTCGGTGGGTTGCTCGAAGACCTTCGACGTCGGTCCGAACTCCACGAGCTTGCCCAGGTAGAAGAACGCGGTGTGGTCGGAGACCCGGCGGGCTTGGGCAAGGTTGTGGGTGACGATGACGACCGTGTACTCCCGCTTGAGCTTCAGAATGAGGCTCTCGATCTTGTGGGTGGCGATCGGGTCGAGCGCCGAGCACGGCTCGTCCATCAAGAGCACCTCGGGCCGGACGGCGAGCGCCCGGGCGATGCACAGGCGCTGCTGCTGGCCCCCCGAGAGGCTCGTCCCGGGGGCGTCGATGTCGTTCTCGACCTCCTCCCAGAGCCCGGCGTGGAGGAGCGCGTCCACCACACCGTCGTCGAGCTCCTCCCGTCGACGAACTCCGAGGAGTCGAAGTCCGGCCGCGACGTTCTCGTAGATCGAGAGGTTGGGGAACGGGGTCGGCTTCTGGAACACCATCCCCACGCGGAAGCGGACCGACACCGCGTCCTTCGAGCGGAGATCTTCGCCGTCGAGGAGGATCCGACCGGTCGAGCTGGCACCGGGGGTTTCCTCGTGGAGCCGGTTGAGGCAGCGCAGGAACGTCGACTTGCCGCAGCCCGAAGGGCCGATGATGGCGGTGACGGCGGAGTCGGGGATGTCGAGCGAGACGTCGTAGAGCACGTGCCGGGGGCCGTAGCGGGCGTCGAGCTCGATCACCTGCAGCTTCGGAGGCATGGTTAGAGCTCCACCCCCACGGAGCGCGAGCGGACGACCCAGCGTGCACCCACGCTAATGAGGAGCATCATGAGCAGGAGAACGAGCGCCGCCCCCCAGGCGTCCGAGGCGAGGTTGGCGTACTCCGAACCGAAGTTCGTGAAGATGAACGGGGTGAGCGCGGCCGTGGGCTGGTTGAAACCCTGGAACCAAAAACTGCTGCTGCCGGCCGTGACGAAGAGCGCCGCGGTGTCGCCCGCGGCCCGAGAGAGCCCGAGCAGCGCTCCCGTGACGACGGCGTTCCGGGCCGAACCGAGGACGACCCGTAGGCTCATCCGGTGGCGGGTGAACCCGAGCGCGAGGGCCGCCTCGCGCACCCCCGTCGAGACGGTCCGTAGCCCCTCTTCCGTGGCCCGGGCAACGAGCGGGACCATGACCGCCCCCAGCGCGAGCCCTCCCGAGAGGGCACTCGTCGCCGAATCGTGCTCGAAGCGAAGGAAGACCGCGAAGACGAAGACTCCGAGCAGGATCGTCGGGACGCCCGTGAGAACGTCGGCGACGAAGCTCGCCCCCCGCGCGAATCGGCTTCGACCGCGCCGTCCGTACTCCGACAGGTAGATCCCCGCGAGGATGCCGAGCGGCATCGCGACCAGCGACCCGAGCCCCAGGAGGAGGAGCGTTCCCTGGATCTCGGGGCCGATCCCGCCCAGCGAGCAGCTGCGGCCGGGTCCGGGATTGCAGCCGAGCGGGTTCTCGGAGACGTAGAAGGAGGGCTGGATCACCGCACCGCCTCCTCGGTCGAACGCCGTCGCAAGAACGCTCGCGAGCGGGAGGATCGCGAGGAGCACGGCGCCCGCGCAGACCGCCACCACGACCCAGTGCATCGCTTGGCGACGCCGCAGATTCTTGGGGACACGATCGTCGAGGTGGGAGGACCATCGTCCCGCCGCAACACTCGGATCTGTGCCCGCGCCAGGGGAGGTCCGCGAAACCGGGCGTGGCACCGGGTGGTGGCGACGGCCCGTGAGGGCGAGTAGCCGCGCTCGGAGCCCTGCAGCTCGACGGGGCCGCGAAGGATCCGGGGCGTGGCCCAGCAGAAGGCGCGCGAGGACGTTCACGCCGACGGTGACGGCAAGGAGGAGGAGCCCCACCTCGAACAGGGCACTCCGTTCGAGGCCGGGGCCCACCCCGCCAAAGTTGTTCACGACGAGGCTCGCGAGGGTCTGCGCCGGCGAGAAGAGCGAGGTGGGCGTCAGGTAGATGTTTCCGATCACCATCGCGACCGCGATCGTCTCTCCGATGGCTCGTCCGAGGCCGAGGATTATTCCCGCCACGATACCGCGTCGCGCCGGCCCGAGCACGGCGAGCCGGCTCGCCTCCCAGCGGGTCGCGCCGAGGCTCATCGCTGCCTCGCGTTGGGAGCGGGGGACCGCGCGCAGCGCCTCCCGGCTGAAGGCCGCGATCGTGGGTAGGATCATGATGGCCAGGACGATCGAGGCCGTGAACAGGTCGAGACCGGTGGGGCTTCCGGAGAACGGGCCGGTCCCGCCCGTCAGCGTTGCGAGGCCCGGCTCGACCGTGCTGCGCACGAACGGGACCAGCACGTAAAAGGCCCAGAAACCGTAGACGACCGACGGGACGGCGGCCGAGAGATCGACCACGTAGGTCAGCGGCTCGCGGAGTAACGGGGGCGCCATCTCCGAGAGGAAAAGGGCGACCCCGAGCGCCACCGGGACCGCGAGGAGCAGTGCGAGTCCGCTGCTGAGGAGCGTCCCGGCGAGCGCAGGATAGGCACCGTACAGGTCGTGAACTCCGTCCCAGCCCGACCCGACGAGGAATCCTGGTCCGAACCGGAGGAGGGCCGGTCGGGCTCCGTCGTAAAGGACGACGAGAAGACCGAGGAGCAGCAGGAGCAGGCTAGCCGCTGCCGCGCCGGTGATGCCGTGGAACGTCCGGTCGAGCGCCCGGAGCCAGCGAACCCGGCGGGAGGGGAGCCCACGGGGCGGGTTCGGGCCTACTTGGGTCTCCGCGACGGACGGCCCCCCCTTAGCTGCAGATGGGGAGGGACGCTCCATTAAAGGTCATCGTCGAAAGGCCGGCCTGGTCCACACTCACGAGAGAAGCCGGCAGGGTGGCGAAGTCGTTCGCGTTCGCGCTCGCCTGGCCCGTCGTAAGAACCCAGTTGAACCACGCGACGAGCACCGTCGACTTCGCGAGCGAAGGCGCGAAGCCCCGGTCCGTGGCCTGGAAGGCGAAAAGGTAGGCGAGCGTCACGACCGGGTAGTCGGTGGCTCCGCCAGCGTTGACCAAGCTCACATTGTACCAGTTTCCGTCCGAGCTCGGGAAGCTGGAGTTCGCCACGATATCCTGCCCGGCAGAGGCCGTGGAGGCGAGCGTTGGCACGATGTAGTGGCCCCGGGGGTTCAAGATCGCTGCGTAGCTGGGGGGGTTCGTGGCCGTCAGTACATCGGTGAGGTCGGTGTAACCGATCGTGAAGCGGGTAGCTTCGACGTAGGTGAGCAGCGCTGCATTGCCGTGCGGGGCCGACTGCGCCGGAGCGGTAGGGAAGGCGATGCCGATCCCTTTTCCTGGACCGCTCGCCCACGCTGGGCTCTCCTGCGAGAGGAAGTCGCTCAGGACGAACGTGGTGCCGGCCGGATCCGAGCGGTGGACCGTCTGAATTGTGCTCGCCGGAAGGGAGACGCCAGAGTTGTTGATCTCGATCGCCGGATCATTCCAACGGGTAACCTTTCCGAGATAGATGTCCGCGAGCACGGCCCCCGAGAGATTGAGGTGCCCATTCACGCCAGGAAGGTTGTAGACGATCACCAGTGAGCCCTCGGTCACCGGGAAGGTGAGGACCGCGCTTGGCAGGCTCGCGTGTTGGCTCGGGGAGAGCGGGTCGTCCGTCGCGGCAAAGTCGACTATCCGGGAGGAGAGGTCTGTGATTCCTGTTCCGGAGCCTCCGGCTACGTAGTTCACCGAATTCGAGCTCTCGGCATCGAAGGCGCTCGCCCACTGGGCAACGAGGGGCTGAATGAATTGGGCGCCGTTCCCCTGTAGTGTAACCCCCGAAGGGCAACGGCCTCCGATCGACTTGTGAGGTCCGTACCAATGAAACGCGTATCCAGCGCCCACTACCACGACGACCAAGGCGAGGAGGAGCGACAGCGCGACCCATCCGCCGCGGCGGGGCCGCCGGCGAACGACAGGTCGGCGGGTCGGAGCAGCTATCCCCGCGGCAGGAACCGAATACGCCTGGCCGTTCATGAGAGCGCACCGAGCAGGAGACACGAATCCGTACGCAGGGATGCGGATTCGCCCCTCGGCATAGTCGGGCGCGACACCCCTTCCTTAATTAGGGCTCCCTTCGCACGGAGTTTCTGCCGCTAGGCGCCGTTTCGGCGCTCGAGAAGCGTCTTGGTCCGCTGATTCCGCACGAAGGTAGGCTACGAGCGGATTCGCCCCCGCCGCAGCCTGACACCGGTCGGCTTCGCGAGTTGGCCGACGAGGGCGAGCGTGGTGGAGCGCCGACGATCGGGCCCACAAGCCTATCTGTTTCGAAGCGTCCGTGCGGGGGTCCATGCCCGCCGATTCGACTCCCGCCTCCGAGGGATTCATTCTCTGGCTCGAGGGTCTGCCCGGCTCAGGGAAGACTACCCTTTCCCGGGAGCTCGGAGCCCGACTCCGCTCGGAGGGCTGGAAGGTTGAGGTGCTGGACGGAGACGAAGTTCGACGCATGTTCTCCCCCGATCTCGGCTTCACCCGGAAGGATCGCGAGCTGCACGCACGTCGAGTGAGCTACGTCTCCCGCATGCTGGCGCGCAACGGGGTCGCCGTGATCGTGGCCATGATCACCCCCTACGAGACGTCTCGCCAGGCGGCACGGGCCGAGGTAGGGACGACTCGGTTCACTGAGGTCTGGCTGAGCTGTCCGCTCGCCATCTGCCAGCAGCGGGACCCGAAAGGAATCTACCGCCAGACGGAACAGGGGCTCGTGAAGCGGATGACCGGTGTAGACGACCCCTTTGAAGAACCTCTCAATCCCGACCTCGTTCTCGATACCTCGTCCGACCCGGCCACGGCGAGCGCGCAGAAACTGTACGAGCACCTGGCGAGCTCGGGTCTCCTCACGCCGCACCCGCCCCGGCCCGCGCTGCGTGCGCAGTAGCCGACTTCGGCCGACGCTACCTTTCTCGGACCGACTACCTTCGGTCTCGTTCCCGCCTCGGTCCGGCGCGTTCGCGACAGGAACCTTATGGGCGCGGCTGCGTCCGGGCGCCACGACGCATGGCCGATCCAGCGGACGTCGCGATCATCGGGGGAGGTATCGTAGGCCTCGCGACCGCGCACGCCGTCCTCGCAGCGAGGCCGCAGACACGGCTGCTCCTCCTGGAGAAGGAGCGGGGCGTCGCGGCCCACCAGACCGGGCACAACAGCGGGGTCATCCACTCGGGAGTGTACTACCGCCCGGGTTCGCTCAAGGCACGCACCTGCGTTCGGGGGCGGGCGCTCCTCCTCGACTACGTGCGGGAGCAAGGGATCGCGCACGAGCTCTGCGGAAAGGTGATCGTCGCGAACGGCGCCCCCGAGCGCGCGCGCCTCGAGGAGCTCGCACGCCGCGCCCTTGCCAACGGCGTGCCCGGCGCGAAGCTCCTCACGGGTGAGGAGCTCCACGCCATCGAGCCCGCGGTCCGAGGTGAGCAGGCGCTGCAGGTGCCCGGTACTGGAATCCTCGACTACCGCGAGGTGGCACGGCAACTTGCGGACGACCTCGTGAAAGCGGGGGCCGAGCTTCGGACCGAGACGGAGGTGTACGGAATCCGCCCGGGGCGGGACTGCCTCGAGATCGAGACGAGCGGAGACAGCCTCTCGACCCGATTCCTCGTCAACGCGGCCGGGCTCCAGGCGGACCGGATCGCTCGGCGTGCGGGACTCGAGCCCGGCGTTCGCATCCTTCCGTTCCGGGGGGAGTACTACTTTCTGCGGCCGGAACGTCGCGGCATGTTCCGCGGACTCGTCTACCCCGTCCCCGACCCCGAGCTGCCGTTCCTAGGCGTCCACTTCACGCTCACGATCCACGGGGAGATCGAAGCGGGGCCGAACGCCATCCTCGCCTTCGCTCGCGAAGGGTACCGCAAGACCGATGTCAATCTCTGGGACCTTGCGGAGTCCGTGTTCTACCCGGGGCTCCTCAGGATGCTGAACCGATTCCGGGGCGCGGCCCTCCACGAGACGGTCCGGTCGCTGCGCAAGTCCGTCTTCCTCCGGGACCTCCAGGCGCTCGTCCCCTCGCTCGTGGCGGAGGACATCAGTCCGGGGGGATCCGGCGTGCGTGCCCAGGCTGTCTACCCCGACGGCCGCATGGCGGACGACTTCCTCCTGCTCAATTCGCCGCGGGCGCTTCACGTCATCAATACCCCCTCTCCTGCGGCCACCTCCTGCCTCGCGATCGCCGAAGAGCTGCTCGGGCGGATTCCCGCACCGGGGGCCACCTAGGAAGCGAGGTCGTCGGACCGCTCGCGCGCGAACCGGTCGAGGGCCGCCGGAAGCTCGAGCATGCGGTAACCGGTGGTGGCCGTGAGTCGGGACGAGTCGAGGCTTGAGTTCGTCGGCCGCGGCGCCTTCTGCGCGAACTCCGCGGCGTGCACGGCGTGGACGAGCGCCGGGTCGAGGCCCACCCGCTTGACGAGCGCCACCGAGAAACGATACCGGTCGATCGGGGTCGCCCCCGCGGTATGGTAAACCCCGTGGGCCGAACGCCCGAGGAGCGCGAGGATCGCCCCCGCGAGGTCTCCCGCGTGCGTGGGCGAGGTGATCAGGTCGTCGATGATCCTGACCTCGCGCCCCTGCCGAACCTCCTCCGCGAGCCAGGTGCCAAAGTTGACCCCCTTACCGGAGGAGCTTGCGGATTGGCGTCGCGGCCCCCACCAGCTGTAGATCACCGAAGGCCGGACGACGAGGTTCCGGTCGGGGGCCGGAGCGAGGGCGGCGGCCTCCCCCTCCACCTTGCTCCTCGCGTACTCGCTCTGGGGGTGGACGGGGTCGAGCTCCGTGTACGGAGGACGGCCCGATCCATCGAAGACGAAGTCCGTCGAGATGAAAGTGAACTGGGCCCCCAGCGCGTGCGCGGCCTTGGCGAGATGCGCGGTGCCGTCCCGGTTCACCCGGAACGCCTCCTCGCTGTGGCTCTCGCAGTAGTCGACGTTGTGCATCGCGCTCGTGTCGATGATGACGTTGGGACGCACCATCTCGACGAGCCGCGCGACCGCCGCCCCGTCGGTCTTGTCGAGCGCGATCGCGTCGAGCCCGGGCACGGCCGACCTGCGCATCCGGTAGGTGCCGGTTACCTCGTGGCCTTGCCCGAGCGCCTGGCGAACGAGGGAATCCCCGACCTGCCCTGCCGCCCCGACGACGAGGAGCCGCATCGGGTCCGGTCTACTTGTGCGGGGGGCGGTTCCAGTCGAACGGCGCCTTGAGCCGCGGGTCGATGACGGCCGGGTCGTCCCACGGCCGCCGGTCCTCGTCCGGGTTCTTCACGTCGTACATCCGGTTCACCATGTACACGGTGAGCGACGGCTCCGAGGAGACCGTCTTCGTGCCGTGCCAGTACTTCCCGGGGATCCGGACCGCCTGCAGCCGCTCCGCGCTCGCGATGACCTCGTCGAGCCCGCCCTTCGTCGGCGAGTTCGGGTCGTCGTCGTACGCGCAGATCTTCATCGCGCCCTTCACGACGACGAAATAGTCCACCTGGCCACGGCGGTGCCGGTGCCAGGCGCGGATCATCCCAGGGTAGCTCATCGAGAGGTTCGTCTGGACGATCGCGTCTCCCTCGAGGAGCTCCGCCCAGTCGCTGCGCATCGCTTCGGCGAAGAAGCCGCGCTCGTCGGGCAGTTTCTTGATGTCGAAGCTGCGCACCCCAGGTAAGCCCATGGTTGATTTTCCCTCCGGACCGTTAGAGAACGACGCCCCGAAGGGCGACCCGTTGCGAGGCTACCTCATCGGAGAGGAGGTGGCGGTACCACTCGACCGTCTTCGTCTTCTCCGTAGGACTCACCGCCCCCGAGGCGAGCGCCTCTTCGATCTCGTGGACCGCGTCGGCGGGCCGGAGCTCGGGCTCGTAGCCGAGCACCCGCTTGACCTTCGCGAAGCTGACCTGGTAGGAGCGTGCGTCCGGGTCCCCGTACCATTCGACGCTCGGCCGGCTCTTCATCGAGCTCGCGACGAGCTCGGCGAGCGGACCCACCTGGAAGTTCTGGTCGTCGGAGCCGACGTTGAAGACGGCTCCCCGGACCTTGTCGACCGGAGCGGTGAGGACCTTGATGATCGCCCGCGCCGCGTCCTTCACATGCAAGAACGGCCGCCACTGCTTCCCGTCCCGCATCACGGGGATCTTCCCGGTGCGACTTGCGCCGAGCACCATCCCATTGACCGCGAGGTCGAAGCGCATCCGGGGCGAGAGGCCGTAGAGGGTCGAGAACCGGACGGCGGTCGGGCAGAACTCGGGGGTGGCGAGCGGCAGGTTGTCCTTCTCCACGAGGACGTTCGCCCGCGCGTACGCGGTGAGGGGATTCGGGGGGGACTCCTCCGTAAGGATCCCGTCCTGGAAGCCGTACTGGCTGCAGGAGGAAGTGACGAGGTAGCGGCCCACCTTCGCCTCCCGGGCCAGCCTTGCGATACGGGAGCGGCCGAGGAAGTTGATCTCGTAGGTCTTCCACGCGTCGATGGCCCCTGCGGGGTCGTTCGAGAGCGCGGCCATGTCCACCACGGCATCGTGACCCTCGAGAAGCTCCCCGTCGCACCATCGGATGTCGTCCCGGATCTTCTCGAGCTGCCCCTTCGAGGATTCCGTGGGGAGGTTCTCCTCCCCGAAGAAGAACCGGTCGAGGACCGTTACGTCGTGGCCGGCCTCGAGCAGCATCGGCACGAGGGTCGAGCCGAGATACCCCGCGCCGCCCGTGGCCAGAACCCGCATAATGGTGCATAGGCTCTTGGGCTGAAGGTAATAACTCTTTGTCCTACGGCGAGCCCTTGAACGAAAATTTCCGAGCGGGAATCGAGGACACGGGCGCCGGTGCGCGCGAAGGTACGGCCAGATGAAGGGACTCATCCTCGCCGGCGGACACGGAACCCGGCTCCGGCCGCTTACCTTCACCGGGAACAAGCACATGATCCCGATCGCGAACGAGCCGATCCTCTATCACGGCCTCCGCAATCTCGCGGAGGCAGGGATCCGCGAGGTCGCGATCATCCTCGGCCCGATCCAGGAAGGCATCCAGGAGGGTGTTGGTGATGGGAGCCGTTTCGGCCTCCAGGTCACGTACATCCAGCAAGGCGAGCCGAAGGGGCTCGCCCACGCCGTCCTCTGCGCCCGCGAATTCCTCGGGGAGGACCCGTTCGTGATGTACCTCGGGGACAACCTGCTTCAGGACGGGGTCCTCCCGTTCCTGCGGGCGTACGAGCGCGAGCACCCGGACGCCGTCGTCGGCGTGACGCCCGTATCCGAGCCGTCCCACTACGGCATCATCGAACTCGAGGGGGAAAAGATCCTCTCGATCGAGGAGAAGCCCGCGAAGCCGAAGAGCTCGCTCGCACTCATCGGAGTGTACCTGTTCACGGCAAAGATCCACCCGATCATCGAGAAGCTACGCCCCTCCAAGCGCGGAGAGCTCGAGATCACCGAGGCGATCTGGAGGTTCCTCGAATCCGGGGCACGGATCCTCCCGCTCCACCTCGAAGGCTGGTGGAAGGACACGGGCCTCCCGATGGATCTCCTCGACGCGAACGAGAAGGTGCTCGGCTCGCTGCCCGCCGAGCGCATGCGGGTCGAAGGGGTCATCGCGGACGGCGCGAGCGTCCACGGCCTCGTGGCCATCGGTGCCGGTAGCCTCGTCGAGGCCGGGGCCACGATCGAAGGACCGGCGATGCTGGGCAGAAACGTCCGGATCGGCGCCGGGAGCCATGTCGGCCCGAGCTCGACCCTAGGCGACGGTGTCGAACTCTCGGGGGCAAGCGTCCGCCGGTCCATCCTCCTAGAGGGGGCACGGATCGTCGGACCGGTGCGTATCGCCGACTCGCTCATCGGCAGGAAAGTCCTCCTCTCCGCCCGGCACCCGAGCCCCGAGGAGATCGCCCTCATCGTCGGGGACGCCGCCCAGATCCGACTCTAGCCGGTCGACCCCATCGTTCATGGGCATCCCGGAACTCGGGTCGGCATGACCGATGCGTCGAACCTCTCGGCCACGACCGCCCCCGCGCCGTCCGCCGCCCTGACCGGCTTTGTCGGACTTGGCCAGATGGGCCAACCCATCGCGGCTCGGCTCCTCGCCTCGGGGGTCCCGCTCGCGGTGACGAGCCGGACCCGAGCCCGGTCGGAGCCGCTCGTCGCGTCCGGAGCCCACTGGTGCGAGAGCCCGGCAGAGGTCGCCTCGAAGGTCGGCGCGGGCGTCGTCTTCGTCATGGTGCCCGAGTCGAAGGACACGAGAAAAGTCCTCACGGGGAGGCGAGGTCTTCTGAAACGCGCTCAGCCGGGACTTCTCGTCGTTGACCTCTCGACGGTCTCGCCGGAAGAGTGCCGCGCCACCGCGGCGTTGCTGAACGAACGTCAGGTGGCGTACGCCGATTGCCCGGTGGGCGGCAGCGTCGACGCGGCCGAGGCGGGCCGTCTCTTGGTATTCGCGGGCGGGAGCGACGCCGACCTGGACCGCGCGCAGCCCCTCCTCTTGCGTTTTGCTCAGGGCGTGGAGCGGATGGGTCCCGTCGGGATGGGGGAGGCGACCAAGCTTGCGAACAACCTCCTCACCCTCGGGCATGTTGCGCTCATCGGAGAGGCTCTTGCCTTCGGAGAGGCGCTGGGCCTCGACCGGCGGCGTCTCCTCACCGCGCTGGCGGGCGGGGGCGGACGCTCCGCCATGCTCGAGGCGAAGCGCGAGATGATCGAACGCGGCGAGTATGCCCCGAAGTTCCGGCTCTCGCTCGCCCTCAAGGACGCGAAGCTCATCGAGAAGGCGGCACGCGTCGCGAACCGCCCCCTCCTCCTCGCGCCCCCGATCCGCAAGGCGTACGATCGTGCATCCAAGGAAGGCCGCGGGGCGGAGGACTTCGCCGCGGTAGTCGAGAGTGTGCGAAGGAGGCCCGTGGTTCCGTCCACGCCGTCAGGAACGGAACTCACTCCGTAGCACACGCACCTCGCCGCGGCCGGGTTTCGGGGCGCGCGCTCCGTGTCTCTCGGTCGCCGTCGGGGTTATTAGCCGCCCCCGCTCCGACGGCGGGGAGCGAAGAGACGGTGGCCCTCGAAGACGAACTGAGCCCAAACGGGGTCAAGGTCTACAAGGCGATGAAGGAACAGGCGTTCCTCTCGGACGAGAAGATGGGGACCGCCGAACGTATCACTCAGACGGCGCGACTCCCGAAGAATATGGTCCTGAACGCCTTGCAAGAGCTGCAGGCGAAGGGTTACTGCCGTCGGAAGGTCCGAGAAAAGGCCGCCGGCTACTATCTGACGAAGTGATTCCCGTCGCCCGACGGCGACTGGCCTAGGGGACCTTGTGGCGACCCATCAGCCGTTCTAGGATCCGGCCCGTGGAACGGAGCGTGACTTCGGTGACGGCACTCACGCGCGCGACCTGCGCGCGGGAGCGGTGCTCCCCGCCACGGTCCGCCGCGAGGTAGATCATCGCGGCCACGAGTCCGTGGGCGGGTAGCCCGGAGAGCTCCGGGTCCTGTTGGGAGACCTCGAGCATCTCCTCGACCGTGGACCGCACCCCTTGGGAGAGGGCGAGCTCCTCGGCGTAACGGGCAAGGAAGGCGTGCGAGTTGACCGACGGTGCCGCCAGGCCGAGGCCGCGGTGAAGCACCTTGAACGCCCGGCCCACTTCGGAGCGGCGCGCGCCGACCGCGCGCGAGACTTCCCCGAGGGTCCGGGGGATCGAATAGGACCTACAGGCGGCATACACGGCGGCGCCGACGCAAGCAGGGAGACTCCGACCCCGCAGGATGGCACGGGGCGTGGCCTCACGAATGAGGCGTTCCGCCTCCGTGGCAACGAGGGGAGGCAAGCCCAGGCTGTTGGCCGCCTGCTGGATCGCCCCACGGGCCTGGGAGCGTTCGAGCATCCCGTCTGCCCCGCGGGTGGTCTGACGTTGCATCACGCGCCGAAGATGCTGGAACTCGTACCGCCGCTGCCAGCCGAGGCGACGGCCCTGACCATCCCGGGACCCGTTCAAGGTCGAGCCCAGCAGCCGACGACCGCTCGTCCCGCGCGGGACGAACGGGCCGATCCCACGTCCGCTCCCATCGGCTTGTCCGCCTTCGCGCACGGCGGGGATAGGGGTGACCATTTCATTCTCGCTCAGGACGAGGCCGCAATCCGCGCAGTGCACTTCACCGATCGCTTCGTCCCGGATCCGGTGAGGGCTACGGCACATCGGGCATGCGCCCTGCGGGGTTACCTCCGGGAGCGAAGCGGTGCCCCCTCCCGGTTCGGGGGAGCGTGCCACACCTAGACATGTCATCCGAGTCTATTTACGGTTCCCTACACGCGCACGATTCGTCGCAACTGCGCGTTCCTCCCGAGCGGACCGTATTTACTCTCTTCGGCGTCTGCGGAGGGGATGCGACCGGGACTCGTCGCCATCGGCACCGCGTTTCTGGTTCTGGGGGCCGTCGCCGCCGGCGCCTCCCTTAGCCAGCCTTCTCCTCCCTCTCGGACCGAGACCTCCACCGCGCAGTGGTCCTGGTCGGTTCCTTCGGATGGCGCGTACCAGAGCCCCCTACTCTGGGGGCTCAACGGGAGCTTCGGAATCAGCTGGTCGGCCTCGGTGCTGGTGAGTGCAACACTGTTCGGAAGCGCGCCTGGGAGTGGGAAGACCCTGTTTGCGTCCGTCTACAGCTGGCCCAACGTGACCCGCGGAAGCTGGAGCGCCGAGGGTGCTCCCAGCTACCCCTACTACCTTGTCTTCACCAGCTCCGCACGGTCGTCGGGGTCGATCGCGGCCTCTACCCAGAGCTCCAACTCCGTGCCGCCCCCCGCCACCGATATGCTGGCCCTCGTTGCGGGGACGCTCGCGGGAGTCACCCTCGTGGGGCTCGGAGGGATCGCCCTGTTTCTCGGGTTGTTCCTCCGAGGGAATCTCCTTGGTAGGCGTCCTCCGCTCGTGTCCCAACGGGCCGAGGATGTGGGCGCGATTGCGGAGCAGTACCCTCCCCCGCCGCCGTCCGGGTGAACTACTCGATCTCCTTCACGCGTCCATCTCCCGCGTCGAACCCGACCCAGCCCTGCCTCGAGTCGAGCTGAAGCGTCCCTCCGAGAGTGCCACGGCGCGTTCCTTTCGCCAGCACGAACTCTACCTCGAGGGAGTGGGTGCTCACCGGGTCGGGGGCTGCCTCGAGCAGACGGCGCTTGATCGGCTCGACGGCCTGCCACTTTACCTCGGCGAATCGCCCGGTGCCGAGGAACGGCGAGTAGCCGACGTCCGAGCCGTCGAGCTGGATCCGAAGCTCACGGAGAACGTCCGGGCCGCAGTTGTACAGGAAGAGCCTCCACGAACCGCTCGTCGGCCGGCTCGACGGCGAGTAGGCAGGCTCAAGCTCCGCCCGCTGCCGCTCCCCCAGGGGCCAGGCGTAGGGGAAGAGAAGTTGGGCGCGCTTCGCCTCCAAACCCCGGGCACCGGCTCCCCTCCATCGCTGGACGGCGCGCAGGCGTGAGGTGAGCTCGGGGGTCTCCTCGACCCACGCGCCGTAAGCTACGCTCGCCCTCGAGGCGAGCTCCTCCTCGATCTCACGGGCATTCCACTCGGGGCGCTCCCGGTCGATGTCCTGGGTCCGCTGCTCGAGCTCCTCGCGCGCCCCCCTCCTCATGGTGGATTCCCGACACGAGTCGGAAGTTGTCGCGACAGCCTTTCGTCAGCGTCTCGGGGAGAAACCATGCGTATCCCGACAGAGTAGGAGCAACTTCGACCTATCTAAAGTCAAGGGTAGCTGACGATGACGACAACCGAGAACCACAACGCTTGCGAGAACGGCCGAACGATCAAGATCACTGCGATGCTCCCCGAGGTGCGGGCATGATGGGCCCCACCCGCGTCTTCGAGCTCGAGGTCCGCGCGAACGAGGCGGTCAACCTCTGGGACAGCCACATCACCGGCTGCTTCGACTGCCTCGCGCAGGGCAACTCGCTCTGCGCGGAGGGCGTCTACCTCACCCAGGACGTCGTCCAGCGCCGGAGCGCCTTCGAGGCGCACCAGAACAGGATACTGCTCGCGGGCGGAGCGGCGAAGCGGAGCCTCCCGAGCGCCAGCGCGGCGGCGGCCTAAGCCTCCCGGGAAAGAGGAGCCGCTCCCGTGACCGACGCGTCGCACACGCCGATCCGCCCGCTGACCGAGTGGGAGGTGGACCGCTCGGGCTAACGGCCCTACGTCGCCACCGGAAGCGCCGGTGCGGCCGTTCCCGCGAGCACCCCCCGCGGTCGGCCCACCGGCGCCTCCAACCTGGTTCCCGCGCGGGACCGGGCCCCAAAAAATGCGAGGGCCCCGAGTTTTACCTGGGGTCTTCTGGGATGGGGGCCCGTCCCGCTACTTACTGTCCCCAGAACGGTCCGAGCGTCTGACGGCGGATCCGGATCATCTCCTCGAGGGTCGTCTGCTCGGCCTCGGAGAGGCCGCCGGTGCGAAGCGTGCGCACCGCACTCTCCGGCACCGAGACGTACACCGTGTCCCCTTCCTCGAGCGTCCGATGGACGATCGCTCCGTCGATCGAAGCGGCGAGCTCCGCCCCCTCGGCCGCCTCGCGTACGGAACTGCCCTCCCGTTGGAGGCTCTTGAGGAGCCCGAGCTCGCTCCCGTCCTGGCGGAGGAGTCGGACCCCCGGGCGGAGGGTCCCTGCGAGGACCTTGATACCGACGATCGCCGGCTTCGAGGTCCGGAATACGAAGCCGGGGAGCACCTGGAACTTGGCGGGATGGGCGAGCTCTCCCCGGCGCTGCTCCGCGAGCTGCTTCGTCCGGTCCTCCTTCCAGAGGGAGTACTCTTCGAGGAGACGGTACATCACCTCCCCCTGGAGGACGCGTACCGAGTTCTCGACGCCCGGCGGGATCGCGTCGGGGAGCACCGGCACGTTGAAGGCGAACACCGCGCGGTGGACCGGGTCCTTGACGCTCGCGGTGCGGAGGATCATGGGGCGGCTCACGGCCCCCACTTCGGCCCCATGGATCGGGATGCCCGCCTCTCGGCACTCGAAGGCGAGCGCCTCGAGCCCGCCCAGGGTGTCGGCGGCGAGTTGGACGCCGCTCTCCGCGAAGTCGGTGACCGGATGGCTCTCGACGGCGAGCAGCTCGCGAACCTCCTCTCGGTCCTGCGGGCCGCGGATCACCTTGAGGAGCCCGCCCGGGAGCGCCTCTTCGAGGCCCGTCGCCGACAGATAGACCCCCGCCGCGGCCTGGACCTCGGGGAGCGAGTCGAGGTGGCCCCCTTGCGTGCGCCGGGCCCGCTTGCCGGGCGAGGGGCGGTAGATGCCCCGGACCCGGCTCTCCCGCGGTCCCGCACGGCCGGTGAAGCCGAACTCGTCCCCGACCTTGAGCGTGCCGCGGTACAGGATCACCGACGCGACCGGACCGACTCCCTTCTGCTCGCTCCGCTCGAGGATCGTGGCTTCGGCGCGCTCGGTGGTCCGCGCGAGCTCGCTCTCGAGGAACCTCTGGGCCAGGCCGACGAGGAGGGCAAGGAGCTCCGGAACACCGACTCCCGACTTCGAGGAGACCGGCACAATGCCGAGGTTCCGGGTGAAGTCGCTCACGCGGTCGAACCGCTCCGCGGAGAATCCGAGGTCGGTGAGCGTCTCGGCGACGGCGTAGAGCCGCTCGTCGAGTGCCTTCCCGAACTCGGGACCGGATCGTGCGAGCGCCTCCTTGAGCGGAGTGGGTCCCGTGGGCTTGCGCCAGCTGGGAAGGAGGTCGATCTTGGTGAGGGCGACGGCGAACGGCGTCTTCTCGTGCTTCAGGATCTGGACGGACTCCCGCGTCTGCGGCATCACCCCTTCCCGGCAATCGACGACGAGGATCGCCAGGTCGGCGAGCGCCCCACCGCGCCGTCGCATCGTTTCGAAGGAGCGGTGCCCCGGCGTGTCCACGATGAGGAGGCCGGGAACTCGGAAGTTCTCGGTCGGCAGAATGCCTCGGCAGAGCTCGAGGACGGTCTCCTGCGGGATCTCGACCGCGCCGATGTGCTGGGTGATGCCGCCGGCCTCCTGGGAGGCACGCACCGAGCCCGCGATCCGGTCGAGCAGGGTCGTCTTGCCGTGGTCCACGTGACCCAGAAGTGAGAGGATCGGCTGGCGGAGGGCGCTCACGGTGGTCGAGGAGCGGCGCGAGAGAGAAAGCCGTTGCTCTCCGACGGGCTACGACTCGACTTCGGTGAGCTCCGCGAGCGACGCGGCGACGAGAGGCACCCAGAGCTCGCCCCGTTCGAGCCCACCGTGCGAGCCTCGCATGCCGCGGTACGGTTCCGGGCCGCTCGGAGCCTTGTAGGTGACGCTGGCTGGGGAGGGGGGGACTGCGATCAACTCTCCCGTGCGTTCCCGTAGCTCCGGGTGGTCGGGAGGAGGGCCGAACCAGCCGGCGTGATGCGCCTGATCGAAGCTCCGGTAGAGGGTGCCCGGGGGCAGGCGGCGACGGAGCTCTGCGAGGACTCTTGAGCGAGCGCCGGCACGGGGGGAGAAGTAGACGGCGCGACGGTCCCCGCTCGGTGGATAGCGCAACCCGGCGAGGAGGGGCCCCGCCTCCTCGACGCGGAGCGTCGCCTCGGGTCGGACGGGCACGAGTCCGTGGTCCCCGGTGATCCAGAGGCG
>JAKIWX010000016.1 GCA_022749845.1 Thermoplasmata archaeon | reverse complement strand
GACCGAGTCCGAGAAGCTGTTGTTGAGGAGCAGGACGTTTCGGCTCGAGTCGACCTCGATGCCGCCCAGGTCGTTCCCGCCCCGGTTGTCGGCGACGGTGAGGTTCGTGGCGTCGCCGACGAGGACGGCGAAGCCGGCCTGGTAGACGGTGTTCGAGCGGATGGAGAGGTTGAGCAGGAAGCTGCCGTAGACGCCGAGATTGACGGAGGAGAGGTTGTTGCCGGAGATGGTCCCGTCGGAGAGCTCCTGGAGGAAGAGGCCCTGGCAGGTCGCGCAGGCGAAGGCGAGGTTGGAGGCGGTGTTGTCGACGATCGTGTAGTGGGCGCCGTCGACGAGGTCGATGCCGGCGCCGTCGTCGATGATGGTGTTGTGGGCGAAGGTGAGGTTCGAGAAGGCGCTCCAGCGGACCCCTTGGGCGGTGTCGAAGGAGAGGTTGTTGCCGAGGATCAGGGAGTCGCCGCCCCCCGTGGCGAGAATACCGGTCCGGTCGAACAACAGCCTGTTCCCGACGATCGTCAGGTAGCCCGAGTCGCGCAAGAGGACGGCGGCGTCGCCGACGGCGCTGCCACCCGCCTGGATGAGATTCCCTCGGAGAACGTCGTTGAAGCTGCCGAGGAGGGAGAAGCCGACAGGGGCGCCCGAACCGATGTTGTAGGAGAGGGAGGAGTCGCGCAGGTCGAAGGCGTCGACCGCCTCGGAGCCGTTGCCGCTCCAGGCGCCGATGGAGTTGTTGGCGATGGCTAGGCGCGTCGAGTTGTTGATGAAGATGCCGTCGGCGTTGAGGGCGGAGCTCCCCGTGAGGTCGTTCCCGGTGACGATGCAGAAGTCGTCCGAGGTGAGGGCGATCCCCTGGCTCGTATCGAACGGGAAGGAGTTGTTGACGAGGTGAACGTCGTAGGAGGAGAGGAGGTAGACGGCGGTGCCGGTGTTGGAGGCGTTGTTCGCAAGGAGGGTGGACGAGAGGATGCTCGACAGCTCGAAGGCGTTCGCACCGAGCGGAGCGTTGGAAGCGCTGTTCGATTGAAGGAACAACCGTTCGCTGTTGGAGAGGAGGAAGGAGACGCCGTTGATGCCGTCACCGTCGTTGAAGGCGATGCTGAAGTTCTGGCAGTAGAGGAGGGAGAGACCGACGGGTTCGGGGCCGAGCCAGCGGTTGTGTTCGAGGAAGCCGTTCGTGCTGTAGCCCACGGCGATCGCGCCCAACACGAAGTAGGTCGGACTGCCGTTCATGGCGGGGGCGGTGAAGTTGTCGAGGGTGGCGGTGAGACCCGTGATGCTCGAGAGGTCGGCCCCGGCGACGACGGCCGGCGGCGGGCTCGATAAGACGAACCCCCGTACGGTCGCATTCAGGGAGTCGTTCTGGAGAAGGAGGGCCGACACCTCGATAGCCCAGATTCCCACGACCCCGCTAGCGTAGCTGTTGATCACCGAGACCGTCGCGCTCGCTTCCACGCCGATGGCCGTCCCCTGGAGCGACCGAGGGGGCATGATCGGCACCGAGACGTAGGCGAGGTCGTTCACGTGGGTGCTCCGTTCGAGGAGGCGACAGTTCTCGACGAGCACGCCGGTGGAGAGCTGGATCCAGAGGTCCTCGGAGACGTTCGTCCCCGTCGGGTTGTTGACCCCCAGCAGCGTCACGCTCTGGGAGCTGTCGACGAGGAGGAGTCCCTGCGCCAGGTTCAGGTTCTTGGCGGTGACCTGGGAGACCCCCGAGAGAATGAGCCCGAAGGTGTTGCGGGTCGTGTTGACTTGGATGGTGTGCCCGGCCCCATCCACGGTGGAGCCGTTGCGTTCGTCCTGGATCGGACTTGTGAGGTTTCCCGTCAGCGTGTAGGTCGCGCCCGAGACGCTGATGGGAGCGGACGAGTTGCTCACCGTGCCGTTGGGGTAGATGAAAATGATCCCAAAACCCGCGAAGCTCGGATGGTAGTCCGCGTGCCGTTCGAAGGTCCTAGGGAGAGAGGAGGGCCACGAGGGAGGAACCGGAAGCTCGGGGGCGAAGGGCGGTGGAACCGCGGGCCGAGGTTCCGCGGCTCGCATCGGGGTCACCCCTGGATGGGGAGGTCCGGGCTGGTGGAGGGTGACCGGCGTCAGTCCGCCGGCCAGGCCCAGCACGCAAAGGATGGAGAGGATCTGCATCCCTGCGAGGCTAGGAGCCTGCGACCAGCGAGATCTGCCCAGGGCGTACACCGAACGTCTCCCTCCGGCTTCGGTCACGGCGGCAAGCCCGGTTCGGATGTAAGCTACGATGGTCGGGGTACTACGGCTCCTGACCCCGGAGGGAGGCGGGCTCCGATGGGTCGAACCCTGGTGAGCAACACCGTGTAGGTGCGGCCTCCTCCCAAGGGCAGGAAGAAGGCCCTCTGGCGCGCTACCCGCCGTACGGGTGTTTCGCAGCTTCCTTCCTGCGGGTGTCTTCGGCAGCGACGGCGGTGTTCGCGTGGCGGATGCGGCGGAGCTCGGCGACGAACTTCTCCACGTGGTCCCCCCGGATCCCGACCACCATCCGGTCGTCCCCCATGTTCGAGTAGATGCGGGAGCCGATGCACCCGGCCGAGACCGCGACGGGGGCGCCCGCGTTCAGGATGGGCATGATCGCGCACATAGGCCGGCCGTTCAGCGGGGCCTGGAAGTGAGCGGCTTCGAGCGCGTACATCGCGCTCTTCGGTCGGGCGAAAAGGAGGACGTTGGTGGGAGGGACCGGCATCGACCCGAGCGGGCCGTAGGCAACGTAGGCGGGCGCCTTCGCGTTGTGCGGGACCTTCGCCTCCTCCCCCGCCTCGAGGTACCCCTCCTTCTGCATCATCCCGATCGTCGACATGAGGCGCTTGCCGAGCTCTCCCTCGGGCGGAATGCCCATGACGAATGCGCCGACCTCGCAGTCCTCGTGCGCCTTCGTGCCCGCGTAGAACGAGTGATCCTTCCCCTCGGCGAAGAAGGTGCAGACGGAGGGTGAACCCCCCGGGTGCTCCTTCACGCCGCTCGGAGGGTGCTCGAGGTAGGAGACCTGGACGGGCGGAAGATCGAGCTCCAGTTCGCGAACGAGCTCCTTGGCAAGCGACTCCCAGTTGGTCGACATGGCGCGGGGAGCCACGCGGCCTATAGAACGATTCGGAGGCCACTTCCGATGCCCGGGGGAACCGGGAACCACGCCCGACCGCCGGGGCGCTTCCTCCGTCGAGAGAAGGGGGGTCTTGCGTTATATAGAGCACCCGAATCGCCGCGCGGGTAGGGAATCGATGACAGACCCTCAGCTCGCGATTGCCGCCGGTATCGCCATCGCCGGGGGACTCATTGGAACGGGGATGGCCCAGTCCGGGATCGGCGCCGCGGGGATGGGCATCTACGCCGAGAAGCCCGAGCTGTTTGGGCGGGTGCTGTTCTTCTTCGTAATCCCCGAAACCCTTTGGATCATCGGGTTCGTGCTCGGGATCATCCTGCTGCTCGGCATCCTCTAGCCCCGGCATGACCCTCGAGCGGCTGGTCGCCGAGATCCAATCGCGCGCCACCGCGGAGCTCGAGGAGGCCCGCCGTCAGCACGAGAGCGCAAAGGCGAAACTCCTCGGAGAGCGGGAGCTGGAGGTACGCTCGCTTCGCGACACGATCGGCCACCAGGCCGAGGAGGAGGCGAGGCGCGAGCGCCAGCGGCTTCTCGCCGGCGCGAAGATGCAGGCGAAGAAGCTCGAGTACGAGGCCCGGGAGCGGGCGCTCGGGGGCTCGCTCGACTCCGTCCGGCGCGTGCTGGGCGAGTACACCCGCTCCCCCGAGTATCCCGAGGTCCTGCGACGGATGTACAGCTACGCTTCTGCCCAACTCGGTAAGGATCTTCGGGTCACCGGCCGGACCGAAGATGCGGCCCTGCTGAGGTCGATCGCCGGAAAGAGCTTCGAGCCGACGCCCTTGCCGATCCTTGGGGGGCTTGTCGCCGAGACCGCGAACCGGGAGCGTCGACTCACGTTGAGCCTCGACGAGCTCCTCCGGCTGCGCGAGTCCCAGCTCCGCGACCTGCTCGCGAGCTAGCGGGAGAGCCATGTCGGCCTCTGCCTACGCGAGCGCGCTCGGTCGATTCAAGGCCCTTTCCCCGACGCTCTTGCCCAAGGAGGCGTACGGCCCCCTGCTGCAAGCGAAGGACCCCACGGACCTCCTGAAGCTCCTCGAGCCGACCGCCTACGGCGCGGAGCTCGTCCGCGCCGGGTCGACGAACTCCGGACCCGCGCTGTTCGAGGTGGCCATCAACCGGCTCTTCGTCCGTCGCAACCGCATGGTCTACGAGGCGGCCCCGTTCGCCGGCAAACCGCTCGTCGAGGCGTACCTGCGCCGATGGGACATCGAGAACATCGGGCTCATCTTGGCGGCGAAGGCGCAGGGGAAGAGCCTGTCGGAGACGGAAGCGTTCCTCGTCTCGAGCCGGGACCTCCCCGCAGGGCTGTTCGCCGGCCCGCTTTCCCTCGACGACTTCCGGACGCTCCTGCAGCAGCCCTCGCTCGAGGCGATCGTCGCCCAGCTCGTCCGCTTTGGCTACGGTGGAACGCTCCTGCCGCTGCTCGAAAGCTACGCCCGGAGCCGCGACATCTTCCCGCTCCTCCAGACGCTCGAGCGGGAGTACTACGCGAACCTGTTCGCGCACTCGAACTTCTTCCAGGGGGACGAGTGGGTGATCCGAGAGTACCTTCGGAGCGAGGTCGACGTGAAGAATCTCCTCCTCCTCCTCAAGGGAAAGGACGGGGAGCTCCCCCTCGAAGCGATCCTCGAGCGGTTCCTGGACCTCGGTACGCTGCCGAAGTCGCGCGTCGCGGACCTGTACAACGTGCGGAGCGTCCCCGAGCTCGTGAACCAGCTCGTGGCATCCTACCCTTCCCTCGCCGAGGGCCTCGGACCGTACGCCGCGGAGCACAGCCTCGTACCGTTCGAGGTGGCGCTCACCCGTGACCGATCGATCCGGGAGTTGAAGCGCCTCCGCTCCTTCCCGCTCTCTATCTCGATCCTCTTCTCCTTCCTGCTCCTCTCCGAGCTCGAACGCGCGGACCTACGCCGCATCGCCTACGGGAAGCTCTACGGCCTCTCGCCCGAAGAGCTCGCGCCGTCGCTCATCGTGCCGCGACTGTAACGAACCGGCGCGAAGCACGCGCTGGGGGAGATCGTCTCAGCGGGACGTGGACGGCGCCACGGCGGGGGCGGCCACGGTGAACTTGCGGGCCGACCGGAACGGCTCGAACGGCCGGCCGTTCCCCTCGTAGAACTTCGAGAACTGCTCCACAAAGATGAGCCGTGCCCCTTGGATACCGGGCTCGAAGACGGCCAGGATCAGGACGAAGACTTGGCCGAAGAGGAGCATCACCAGTCCGAGGACGAGCCCGAGGATCGTCCCGTTGTGGGTGGCGCCCCAGCTCTCTTGGTCGATGACGCTCGCCAGGATGACGCTCGCGAGGAGGATGCCGACGAGCCGCGTGTAGGAGAGGATGTGGCTGACCACTTCGATGAGACCGAGCAGGGCTCGCCCCCCTTCGGCCGCGAACATGCACGCCAGGCCCACGAGGGAGATTCCGATGAAGGCGAGCAGCGACGGGCTGTGCCCGTTGATACCCCCGGCGCGGATGACCGTGAGCCCGGCGAAGGCCACGCCGAACGCGAACAGGATGCCTCCGATCCGCAGCAGCACCAGCTTGGGGTGATGCTGGTAGTAGGCAAGGAGCGCGCCGAGGGCGAACCCGACCACCACCATCACGAGCCCGATGTAGCCCGCGATGACGAGGAGCTTGCCGACGCTGTGGTCCGGTTGCACGAACGCGGTGTAGGGTAGGTGGAAGCCGAAGCACTCGTTGAAGACCACCCCCAGCCCGATGGCGAAGACACACCCGGGCAGCAGCGTCCAGGCGAGCGTTCGCATCGCCTGGGGGCCCATGATCAGCTTCGGGAGCGAGGTGATGAAGTTCGGAAGCCGACCGCCGCCGGGGAATCCGGCGATCATCCAGAGGCTCACGAGCAGAATGACCAGCCCGTAGCCCCAGTCTCCCAGCATGAATCCGAAGAAGATCGGGAACGCGATCGCGAAGATCCAGGTCGGGTCGAATTCGTTCGATTTCGGGATGGCGTAGAACCGGATGAAGAACTCGAACCGCCGGACCCCCGGCGGATTTTCGATGAGCGTCGGGGCCTCCTCGTTCGTAGGGATGCGGTAGATCTGGGCGCGGTCTCCCGCGACCGCCACCACGCTCTTCTCGAGGGCGGGGAGGGCACGCTCAGGTACCCAACCCTCCACCGCGAACACGGCACGGCCTCCGCCCATGCGGCTGTACGACTCGAACTTGCGGTTCTCGATGGCGAGCGCCTCCTCGATCGCGGCCACTTGGGCGTAGCAGCTTTGGGACAGCTTCGAGAGCGAGGTTCGTAGGTCGGCGAGGCGTCGGTCGATCTCCGTCCCGCGCGCCTCCAGGCGCGGAAGCTCCTCGGAGATCGGTCCGGCAAGATCCGGGACCGCGGCGAGCTTCACGCCGCGCTGCTGGGCGATCCGGCTCACCGCGTCCGAGTTCGCCGCGGGGACACCGACGATGAACCGCACGAGCTTCCCTTCGGTGTGCGAGGAGAACGCCGCCTCCGCAATCGCCTCGACCTGGCTCCGAAGGCTCGGGAAATCCTCCGCGGGGGCCTCCCCGAAGAAGGCAAGGACGCTCTTGGCGCGCAGGAGCTCGAGAGGGCCTGGGTGGTACTGGTGTCGCCGCAGGAGTTCGGCGGTGTCGACCACCTGCTTGCGCTCGGTGAGGAGGCGGTCCTCCTCCCGCTTCAGCTCGAGCACCTCGCCGTCCACCTTGACGGCGCCGGCCACGGCGAGAAGATCCTCGAGCGTGCCGAAGGAGATGGGCGCAGGAGGGGAGGGGGGAAGCGCGTTCTTGAGCGTCCGGAAGCGTAGGAGCTCCTCCGCGACCTTCCGGTGGAGGTCGCCGCCGTTGTCCGACTCGAGCAGCGCGAGCGCTTCCTTCCGGATCGGCTCGAGCTGTACCGCGCCGAGATCGTGGAGCGAGGCCACGATGGCGGCCCGGTCGGCCTTGAGGCCGACGAGTCCCACCTTCACCATCCGCACGGGCCGGAGGAATGCCACGGTTCGCCTCCCGACGCCCTAGGGGGAACCCGGTCGGAATCCGACGAGCACGGCCGAAAGGAGCCTTTCCTTGAGCGCGCCGAGCTCGTCGGCGCTCTTCCCGGCGAACTTCGCGGCGCGCTCGCGGCCCTCGGCGAGGAGCCGCTTCGCCTCGGCTTCCGATTCGGCACGCGACTTCTCAAGGAGGGCGGCGCGCGCCCGCTCCGCCTCGGTGCGGGCGGCGTCGATCGCGGCCCCTACCTCGGCCCGAAGGCGCTCGAGCTCCGCCTTGGCACTTGCCTGGAGCCGGGCGAGCGCCGTTTCCCACTCCTTCTCTACCGCGCGGACCCGTTCGATCGGCTGGAGGGCGGAATCCGGTGCGGCCGCCGCGCTCTCGCTCATGCTAGAAAAGTCTCGCCCGGTGGAGGAGGTAGAGAAGCAGAACGACGGCGCCGACCCGGGCGCCCCAGAGGAGGGAAAGGTAGCGGAGGAAACGCACCTCGGCCGGGGAGCGGGGAAGGCGGACCGGCCCGAAGAGGGCGGGCACGCTACGCGGCACCGGCGAGCGCCTCCTGCTCCATCTTGCGCTTCACGGTCTTCAACATGCTGAAGCTGTCCCGCTCGAGCTCGTCGAATCGGAACTTGATGTAGCGCACGATCTCCTGCAGCCTCGGGATGAGCACGTTCTCGATCGCGCTCGCCCGCCGCTTGGTCTTCTCGATCTCGCGGAGCAGTCGGCGCAGCGCGTTCTCCTTCTCGGCGATCTCGAGGAGCACGCGGTAGATCCCCTGGAAGTGGCGCACCGACTCGTCGATGGAGGTGGGGAGGTCGAGGAGCGCCGTGGCGGGCACGGGCGTGAAGCTCCCGGAGTCGACGCGGGGCGTCTTCACGCCCATCACGTTCTTCGTTTGCACGCGGACGGCCGCGAGCTCGGGCAGGAGCATCGAGACGTTCTCGAGCTTCGTCGGACCCTCCCGCATCTCGGCGACCCGGATAGACCGGTACCCCTGCGCGATCCGCTCGCGGAGGTCGCCGCGGAGCGCGAGCGCCTTTTTCGACAGCGCGAAGAACTCGACGATGAGCGCCGAGCGCTTCAGCTTGAGGAGGTTCAGGCCCTTCTTCGCGAGGACGATGCGGCGCCGGGTGCGCAGGAGCTCGAGCCGCGTCGGCCGGACGTTCTCGAGCGCCATGGGGGCCTAGCTCGAGCGCCCCGCGCGGTAGTACTTCTGGATGAACTCGGGCTTGAGGCGCTTCAGCTCCGCCTCGGGGAGATCGGAGAGGATGTCCCAGCCGATCGAGAGGCTCTGGTCGATCGTACGGTCCTCGTCGAGCCGCTGGCCCACGAACTCCGCCTCGAACCGCTCGGCGATCTTGAGGTAGATCCGGTCGACGCTCGAGAGCGCCTCCTCCCCGACGATGGCGGAGAGGGCGCGCTGGTCCTTGCCTGTCGCGTACGAGGCGTAGAGCTGGTCGGCGACGCCGCGGTGGTCCTCGCGCGTGCGGCCCTTGCCGATCCCCTGGTTCATC
This sequence comes from Thermoplasmata archaeon, assembly GCA_022749845.1. Taxonomy (GTDB): domain Archaea; phylum Thermoplasmatota; class Thermoplasmata; order Lutacidiplasmatales; family UBA184; genus JAKIVR01. Next base: position 17,697 of record JAKIWX010000016.1, on the reverse strand, counting down.
AGCCGCGACAGGGAGGTGAGCACGTCGATGGGGGGGTAGACGCCGCGCCGCTGGAGGTCGCGGCTCGCCACGATCTGGCCCTCGGTGATGTAGCCCGTGAGGTCGGGGATCGGGTGGGTGATGTCGTCCGCCGGCATCGTGAGGATGGGCAGCTGCGTGATGGAGCCCTTGCGGCCGTGGATCTTCCCCGCCCGCTCGTAGAGCGTCGCGAGGTCGGTGTACATGTACCCGGGATAGCCGCGCCGGCCCGGCACCTCCTCCCGCGCGGCCGCGACCTCGCGGAGCGCCTCGCAGTAATTCGTCATGTCGGTGAGCACCACGAGGATGTGCATGTCCCGCTCGTAGGCAAGGAACTCGGCGGTGGTGAGCGCCATCCGCGGGGTGATGATCCGCTCCATCGACGGGTCGCTTGACAGGTTCAGGAACACGACCGTCCGCTCGAGCGCGCCCGTGCTCTCGAACTCCTTCAGGAAGAAGTTCGCCTCCTCGCTCGTGATCCCCATCGCCGCGAAGATGACGGCGAAGTTCTCGGTCGAGTTCGGGAGCTTCGCTTGCCGGACGATCTGCGCGGCGATCTGATTGTGAGGGAGCCCGGCCCCCGAGAAGATGGGGAGCTTCTGCCCTCGGACGAGGGTGTTCATCACGTCGATGTTCGTGAGTCCCGTCTGGATGAACTCGCTCGGCTCCTCGCGCGAGTACGGGTTCATGGCGTTCCCGACGATCTCTAGCCGCTGCTCGGAGACGATCCGGGGCCCTCCGTCCCGCGGCTCGCCGAGGCCGTTGAACACCCGGCCGAGCATGGCGTCGGAGACGGGGAGGCGCGCGACCTCGCCCATGAACTTCACGCTCGTCTGATGGACGTTCATGCCCATCGTCGGGCCGAACACCTGGACGATGGCGAGCCCCCGGCGCGAGTCGAGCACCTGACCCTGGCGGCGGTCGCCGTCCGGGAGCTCGATGGTGACGATCTCGCCGTAGGCGGCCCGCTCGACGTCCCGGACGAACAGGAGCGGTCCCGAGACCCGGTCGATCGTGCGGTAGTCGATGGGGATGTCGGCGGCGAGGGTCACCTTCGCCTCCCGCTTTGTGCTCGCCATCACGCCACCTGCGCGGTGGCGGCGACCGAGCTCGTCATCTCGGCCTCGAGCGCGTCGAAGGCTCCCGCGAGTCCCGCCTCGGGAATCCACTTCATGCGCGAGAGCTTCTGGCGGACCGGGAGCTTCTGGAGATCGCCCACGGTGGCGCCCCTGCCGATCGCCTCCTGCTCCCGCTCGCCGAAGGAAAGGATCGCGCGGAGCATCCGGTACTGCTTCTGGATCGAGGTGTAGGTGTCGACCTCGTCGTAGGCGCTCTGCTGTAGGTAGTCCTCCCGGAGCATCCTCGACACGTCGAGGATCCCCTTCTCGCGCTCGGGGAGAGCGTCGACGCCCACGAGCTGGACAATCTCCTGCAGCTCCGACTCCTTCTGGAGCGTCTCGATCGCCTTCTGGCGGAGCGCGACCCAGTCCCGGGCGATCTCCTTCCGGTACCAGCCCTCGAGGTCCCCGACGTAGAGGGAGTAGCTCTGGAGCCAGTTGATCGACGGGAAGTGCCGGCGCGAGGCCAAGGAGGCATCGAGCGCCCAGAAGACGCGGGTGGCGCGGAGCGTGTTCTGGCTCACGGGCTCCGAGAAGTCCCCGCCCGGCGGGGAGACCGCCCCGACGACGGTAACGGACCCGGTACGGGCGTCGGAAGAGAGCGTGACGACACGGCCCGCCCGCTCGTAGAACTCGGCGATCCGCCGGCCGAGGTAGGCGGGGTACCCTTCCTCCCCCGGCATCTCCTCGAGACGGCCGGAGATCTCGCGCATCGCCTCCGCCCAACGGGAGGTGGAGTCCGCCATCAGGGCGACGTCGTAGCCCATGTCGCGGTAGTACTCGGCGATCGTGATCCCGGTGTAGACGCTCGCCTCGCGGGCGGCCACCGGCATGTTCGAGGTGTTCGCGATGAGGATCGTCCGCTCCATGAGCGGGCGCTTCGACTTCGGGTCCTGGAGCTGCGGGAAGGTCGCGAGCACCTCGGTCATCTCGTTCCCCCTCTCGCCGCAGCCGACGTACACGACAACGTCGGAGTCGGCCCATTTCGCGAGTTGCTGCTGGGTAACGGTCTTCCCCGAGCCGAACGGGCCGGGGATGGCCGCCGTGCCACCCTTCGCGACCGGGAAGAAGGTGTCGATGACCCGCTGGCCGGTGAGGAGCGGGATGGTGGGGGCAAGCTTCTGCTGGACGGGCCGCGGGATCCGCACGACCCAGCGCTGGCTCAATCCGAGAGGGCTATCGCCGGTGGGCGTCTTCACCGAGCCGATCTTCTCCCGGATGGTGAAGCTCCCCGAGGCGAGGGCGGTAAGCGTACCCTTCATCCCGGGCGGAACCATGACCTTGTGCAGGATGAGGGGCGTCTCCTGCACCGTGCCGAGGATCGTGCCGCCGCCCACCTCGCTCCCGACCTTCGCGGTGGCGGTGAACTCCCACTTCTTCGCTTCGTCGAGCGGGGCGGCGACGAAGCCGCGCGTGATGAAGTCCCCGAGATTCTTCTGCAGGACGTCGAGCGGGCGCTGGACGCCGTCGTAGATGGATTTCAAGAGCCCCGGGCCGAGCTCGACGGAGAGCGCCTGGCCGGTCGTCTCCACCTTGTCGCCGGGGCGCAGCCCCGTCGTGTCCTCGTAGACCTGGACGGTCGCGCTCTCGCCTACGAGCTTGATGATCTCGCCGACGAGCCCGAGCTCCCCCACTCGGACCACGTCGAACATCTTCGCGTTCTCGAGACCCTCGGCGATCACGACCGGGCCCGAGACGCGCCCGATGGTCCCCATCGATGCCCTCCGCTACTTCGGGACGGCGAGCGAGACGCCAAGCACCCGCTTCGCGAGGGCGGAGAGGCTCTCCACCTCGTACTCGCCGGTGGGGGAGGGAACAAAGACGACGAGCGGCCGGAGCGACCCCTCGGCCTGCAGGCGCTGGGTTTCCGAAAGCTTCGGGCGGATCGATTCGCTCGCGATGAGGAGCGAGACCGTGGGGTCCGCCATCGCCCGCTGGAATTCCCGCGCAGCGCTCGCCGGGCTCACTTCGATGACGTTCGCGAGCCCCACGAGCCGGAAGCCGATCGCGAGCTCCCGCTCGCCGAGTACTACCGTTCGGTCGCTCTCGTTCGTCGAGGGCATAAGCCGCGCGTTCGGCGGAGCCTCGGCGTATTTAACGGCTTACCCGGCGAACGTCGTCGACGGGCGCGGCGGGGCCGGGGGCTACTTGTACGTCGAGTGGTGGACGTGCCCTTCGTCGTCGGTGATGAGGATGCACTCCCCCTCGCATTCGAACAGACACGCCTCGCACACGATGCACTCGGGGCCGTTCACCGCGACCGACCGTTCGGTGCGGAACTGGAACTTCGCGGCCACCCCGGCATCGTCCGTCACATCGGGGAACTGGTCGCGCGGCTTGAGCTCGAAGACGTTCACGGGGCAGACATCTCGGCAATGCGCGCAGCCCGTGCACTTCGCAAGCTCGATGTCGACCTGAACCATCGACGAATCCTCGAGGGATTTCCACAGAGAGAGCGTATTTAGGGTTTGGCCCGGCGCGCGTTGCGCGGAGGTTCCGTCGACGGCCGGACGGGCTGCACCCACCTCGCCGGGGGCTTCATCCGTTCGCCGGTCGTAGCGCGACTCGGGAAGCCCGTGGGCCGGATTCTGGTCGGGACGAGCGGCTGGGATTACCCCGAATGGGTGGGCCCCGTCTATCCGCCCCGCGGGCAGGTCGACAAGCTCCGATTTTACACGGGGCTCTTCCCGATCGTGGAGATCAACTCGACGTTCTACCGGCTCCCTCCACCGAGCTACGCGACGAGCTGGGCCAAGCGCACCCCCCGCGCGTTCCTGTTCACGGCCAAGTTCCCTCGTACGATCACGCACGAACGAAAGCTCGTCGGGGCCGGCGAGGAACTCCGGAAGTTCCTCGACCTTCTCCGACCGCTCCGCGACGCCGACCGCTTCGCCTGCGCCCTCCTACAGCTCCCTCCCTCGCTGCCGTTCGAGCCAGCCACGGTTCGCGCCTTCTACGAGGAGCTGCCCCCGGGGCTCCCGGTGGCGGTGGAGTTCCGCGAGCCGAGCTGGCTATCCGCTGCGTCGTTCGAACTGCTTAGGGAGTTCCGCCTCGCCCACGTAGTCGTCGACGAGCCGCACCTCCCCGTCCGTCTCGAGCGCACCGCCGAGTTCGCCTACCTGCGGTTCCACGGTCACGGCGACCCGCTCTGGTACGACTACCGGTACACACCTGCCGAGCTCGCGGGCTGGGTGCCGCGCGTCCGCGAGCTCGCAGAGGGGAGCCGGGAGCTGTACGTGTTCTTCAACAACCACTTCCGCGGGGACGCCGCCGCGAACGCACGGGGCCTCGCCGACCTCCTCGAGCTCCCTCCCTCCCCGTGGATGGCACGCGGCCATCTGTAGCGCGCTCCCCGACTCTCTCGGAGCGGAAACACCCGGTCCCTCACCGGGCGTTTCAACCTCTCCGTCCCGGCTCTTAAGCGGCGTCCGTTGGTCTCCTTCCGTAGGCACTCCGTATGCCCTCTGCGTCGATCCCGGCAATGCCATTCCTCCCGACTCCCTCCGCTCGCTCCGTCGCCGCGCGAGGGGGGCCGTGACGCTCGCGCTGTGGGAGGGAATGCGTGCCGAGGGCGTCTCGCGTCGCGGGAACCTCCGACGCGCTTCAGGCCCGACGTACCGTCGCGCCCTCGAGGAGCGGCTGCGTCGCTGGGACGCGTTCGGGTCGTTGCTCCCGACGACCACCGAACGGGCCGCGTTCGCCCGGCTTACCCGGGGGGCGCGCCGCTACGTGGAGGAGGCGACCTACGTAGGCAGTCCCGACCTTCTCGAATCCATCCTCCTCTCGGTGCTCCTCGACCTCGCGCGGCGGTTGCCGCCCGAGCCAGATCGTTCGCGGGTCGCCCGCCGTCCTCCGAACCGCGTGCGCCACGAGAACCTGCCATCGGCGCGAGCCAAGCGCCAGGGTCATTCGCCCCCCGCGGCCGGCCATTCACTCCGGCTGTCGACTCTGAGTGGGTCTACGGGAGGTGCGACCCCTCTTCCGGTCCGTCCCCCTCCCCCGCTCGAGGCAACCCCATAAACGCCCCCGCGCTCCGGCGGGGGTGTCCGGATCTACCGCCCGTCCACCCTCGCCACCGGGAACGGGCCGAGGGCGGCGGGAGCTCCCCGAGCGTCTCGAGGAGATTCGGCAGCTCGTCGCCACGGGAGGGCGGATCGCGGTAGAGCCCCTACTCGCCGGCCTCTCCGACCAGGATGCTTCGATCCGCCGCGCCTCGGCCTGGGCGCTCGGAGAGCTCAAGGCAGAGGACGGTCGCCTCGGCCTCGAAGCCGCTCTCGTCGACCCGGACCCTGCTGTCCGCTCGGCCAGCGCGGAGGCGCTTGGAGCCCTCGCGCGGACCGAGAGTCGTTTGCCCCTCGAAAAGGCGCTCGCCGACCGCGAGCCGAGGATACGCTCGCAGGCGGCGTGGTCTCTCTGGGCGATCGCGGATCCGGCCTCCCGCGCCGCGCTGGAACCGCTTCTCGCCGATCCCGAGGCGGAGGTGCGGTGGTCGGCGGTCGTCGCGCTGGGACGGCTTCCCTCGCCGGAGGCGTTCCGGCCGATCCTTCCCCTCCTCGAGGACCCCTCCGACCGGGTGCGCCGGGAGGCGATCCACGCCCTCGCCCGGACCGGCGATCCGCGGGTCGCCGAATGGATCCGTCCCCGGCTCTCCGACCCCGCCGAGCGGGTCCGGATCGGCGCCGCGGTCGTGCTCGGTGTCTGCAAGGACCGCGCTTCGGTGCCGGCGCTCGTGGAGCAGCTCCCGGACGCCAGCACCTGGAGCAAACCTGCCCTGCTGGTCGCATTGGGCAAGATCGGGGACCCGCGGGCCGAGGCCGCGATCCGGGGTCGGCTCACCGATAGCGCAAGCTGGACCCGCGTCTGCGCGGTGCGGGCGCTCGCGGAGGTCGCGAAGAAGGACGCACGGGAGGCGATCCGCAGCGCCCTTGTCGATTCGAGCTGGGCGGTCCGCGGCGCGGCCGCCGAGGCGCTCGGACTCGTCGGCGGGGACGGCGACCTCTCCGTCCTCCTGAGCGCGCTCGAAGACCCCCACCCTTGGCCCCGCCGCGGCGCTCTCTACTCGATAGGGCGGCTGCGGCTCGTCGAGGCCGCGCCCCGCGTCCGGGAGGAGCTCGAGCACACGTCGTCGGAGGTTCGACTCGCGACCATCTGGTGTCTCGGCCGGCTCGGCGACGACGGGGCGCGCGAGGCGCTCGCTGCGATGCTCGCGAGGACCTCCCCGGGCTCGGGCGGCGCGAGCACCGTCGCGGAAGGGGACGGGGCGGTAAAGCTCCTCTCGGATGCGAACTCGCGCCTGTTCGACACCCTCGTCCAGGCGCTCGGGCGCCTGTCCCCTGACGAGCAGGAGCCGCTCGTACTGCGCGCGCTCCACGAAGCACGCGGTCGCGTGCCCGAGGGGGAGTGGGAACGTCCTGCGCGACTCCCTCCCCCCGAGATCGAAGGACCCGAAGCTCACGACTCGTTGCGCACCCTCTTCGAGCGGGCCCTTCCGTCCTCGGGCGAGGAAGCCGACGGCTAACCGCCCCGGAGCGCCCACCCGGGGCGAGCTTCGACCCGGGCTCGAAGTCTACCTGTTCCCGTCGATCCTGGGCGGCGGCCTCGGGGATCTGGAAGAGGTGGGCACGGCCGCACGCCTGCTAGGAAAGGAGGGTTGGCCCCTCCTCCTCTACGGAGCGAAGGACCGCGCACTTCCACCGGAGACGGTAGCCAATCTCGCGGGCGCCGGAGTGCAGCGCGTCGCGCGACTCCGCCAAGACGCGCCTCGGGCGATCTCCCTCAGCTTCGACTGGGGGGTTACGGCCGCTCCCGAGCGAGCAGGCACGCTCGGTCGCGCCGGTCCGTGGGCGCTCGAATCCCGTGAGCTCGAGCGCAGCTACGGTCCGGGTCGGGTCCTGCACGTGAGCCTCGGGGAGTTTGCACGAACCCTGACCGCGCGCGAGCAGCTCTCCGAGCGGTATCGCGAAGGGGGGAGGTCGGTGCGATGGATCCGGGAACGGGTGGCCTCTCCCGCGGGAGCGCGCGACATCGAGGAGGCGCGGCGCCTTTACTCGAAATTTCGGGCCTTCGACCGCCCCGACGTGCTGCACCTCTTCCCTACCTTCCGCGACGCGCCCGGATTCCGTACCGAGTTCCCGCACGCGGTCCCGACCGGCCCGCTCTGGGGCGAGCCGTTTCCCCGGTCGCGACAGCACCGGCTTCGCAGCTGGCTCTGGTACGCGAGCCCCGCGAGCTCGGACCGTCTGCTCCCCGGGTTCTCCCAGATCGGCGCTCGGCTCCGCTCCCCTCTCGAGATTCGCTGGCGCTCGCCCCACGCGTCCGTGCTTCCCTCGGAATCCGGCCGGCTGCACTGGCGGCGATTGCCTCACCTCGAACGCCGAGCGTGGCGTCGCGAGTTCGCACGCGCGGGGCTCCGGATCGTCACCGGTGGCCGGAGTCTTCTCGAGGCGCTGCAGGTCGGCGGACCGTTCCTCTACTTCAACGGAGTAACCGGGAAAGGCCGCTCCGCCCGCCAGCATCGCCCGGAGAAGCTGCGCTCGCTCCTCGCCGCTTGGCGCCGCGAGGGAACGGGGCGTCCCCTCTGGAGGGACCTCGCGAACTTCGCTCGCGGACGGAACCTGCCCACGATCCTGGAGAGAGCGGCGGATCGTCCGGAGTGGGCGGGAGCTTTTCCGCACCACACTCCGACCGCCCCCTATGCTCCCCCGTTCGACTCCGCCGGCGCCCTCCTTCGCCGCCTCGCCGAGGAGTTCGCCGCAGGCACCGAGGCTCAAGCGCTCGTAGCTCGAACGAGGACGAGGCGGCTCTAGTCGTCGGATTCCCTTCGCTGCGCCCCGCACTCAAGCGTTTATCCGAGGAGCGCCTCCCGAAGGGGGAATGGGTGGGGAGGAGAGCGCTCCGGCGGCTCTCGCCCAACGCCTCCTCGGCACCGCGCTCCGGGTGCGCGCCGGGGAGAACGTCGTGGTGGAGACCTGGAACCACACGCTGCCGTACGCCCTCGCCTGCGTGCTCGAGGCGCGCCGCCGCGGGGCGCACCCGATCCTTCGGTTCGAGGACGAGAGCATCTACTGGCGGAGCATCGACGCGGCGCCCGGTGTGGCGCGCTGGGCGACCCCCGGCACCCACGAGTGGGCGGCGCTCGACCGGACCCACGCCTACGTCTTCTTCCCAGGGCCCGCCGACCGGCCCCGCATGCGCGCGCTCCCCGAGGGCACGCGCGCCGGGCTCATCGGCTTCCAGACGGACTGGTACCGCCGCGCAAGGCGGGCACGGATCCGCGCCGTCCGTTCGGCGCTCGGGTACGCGAGCGAGGCGCAGGCGGAGCACTGGGGGGTGAGCGCCTCCACCTGGCGCGGCCAACTGCTGCGCGGTGCGCTCGACCCCGACCCGAAGGTGGTCGCCCGGCTCGGAAAACTTGCCGAACGGAAACTGCGCAAGGGCCGTATCCTCCGCATCACGGCACCGAACGGCACGGACTGCACCCTGAAGCTTCGCGGGCGTGCGCCGGTCGTGGACGACGGCATCGTCGGGCCCGAGGACCTCCGCACCGGACAGAACATGGCCGTCTCTCCGCCCGGTTCCGTCGTGGTGGCGGTCGAGGAGCGGAGCGCGGACGGACTTCTCATAGCGAACCGCCCGAGCTTCCTGCCGACCGGACGGGCGGAGGGCGGCCAGTGGGAGTTCCGCCAAGGGAGGCTCGTGAACTCCTGGTTCACCGAGGGACAGTCCGGATTCGACGAGGCGTACCAGGCCGCGCCGAAGGGTAAGGACCTCGCCGGGCTCTTCTCGATCGGGATCAACCCCGCGCTCCCTCCCGCGACCCCCCAGGTGGAGGACCAGGAGGAGGGTGCGGTGACGATCGCGATCGGGGGGAACAACGCCTTCGGTGGGACGAACCGCTGTCCGTTCCTCTCCTGGGTCGTGATCGGCGAGGCCACCGTCGCGGTCGACGGCCTGCCGCTCGCCGACCGGGGAAAGCTCCTCTAGCGGACCCCGTGCCGGTCCCGTCGCGGGCGGAGTTCGCTCGGCCGGTCCCCGCCCGTCGTTGGGACCGCCCCGCGGCGGAGCTCGCCCGAGCGCTGCTCGGAGTGCGTCTCGCGTATCGGGCAAAGGACGGGCTGCGTGCGGTGAGGATCGTCGAGACCGAAGCGTACGGTTGGGGCGATCCGGCGAGCCACGCCTTCCTAGGTCCGACGGTCCGGAACCGGTCGATGTTCGGTCCGCCGGGCACCCTCTACCTCTACCGCATTCACCAGGTGCTGTGCGCGAACGTGGTGGGCAGGGCGGGCGAAGCGGCGCTCCTGCGCGCGGGGGAGCCCCTCAGCGAGGGGCTCCTCTCCCCCTCGGGGCCGGGTCGGCTTTGTCGCGCCCTCGGTCTCACCCAGGAGCTCGACGGGTCGAGCCTGGAGCGATCGAGCGTTCGCTTGCTGCCACGCCTGCCGGGAGACCTCGAGGTGGAGACCGGGGTCCGGGTGGGGATCTCGAGAGCCCGGGCGCGTCCGCTCCGGTTTGCGATCGTCGGGAACCGATGGGTCTCCCGTCCGCGACTAACGTCGCCGGAGGAGGGGCGCTAGTGGAGCTTCGCCCAGGAGAAACCGCGTCGCCGGGGGGAGTCGCCGAACCCGCAGGAGGCGCACACCCGCTTCTGGCGGTGGTAGGAGTGCTTGCCGCAGCGGCGGCAGCGGAAATGCACGATCTTACCGCCGCGACGGGCGGGCGTACCCTTCCCCATGGGCGGCTCGCCGAAGGCTACGGGGATATGAAGACGACGCTGTCGCCCCGCAGCATCGTGAGCCCGGCGTGAGGTGTGACCTGCTCGCCGAGTACTTCCTCGGCCGCCGAGAGGACGAGGTTCAGGTGCTGGTCGTACGCCTCGAGCACCCCGCGGAAGGAGCGCCCGCCCTTGAGCTCGACGAGCACGCGCTTGTGGAGCGTCTGCTCGAGCAGTTCGAGGGGCTTCATCGGAGCCCGCACGAGCCGGCTTGCCGCTTAACGGTTGTCGCCGCTGCCGGCGAATCGGGCGGGCAGTAGTCCCGGGCGCGCGAGCAGGTGGAGGAATCGGGCGCTCTCTGCGTCGGTGGAGCGACCCGCCGCTCGGGCGAGCTCCTGCCATGCCCGTGCCGAACGGGCGAGGGAAGCGGGACTCCTGCGGTCCCGTACCCGCACGAATCGCGAGGGGAAGGCCCTACGGAACTCCCCGAGCCAGAACTCTCGCTCCACGAGCCCGACCGCCAAGTGGCGGGCCACGAGGGACCGGTTGTGGTGGCTCTTCGAGAGAAGGGCACGGCGGAGGAGTTCGGTAGGTGGCGGGTCGAGATAGACGGTGAGATCCGGTAGGTAAAGGTCGCGCTCCTTCCGCGGGAGGAGCGCGGTACGGATCCCCCACTCCTTCGGGGACAACGCGCTGAGAGACCTCGCGTACGTGACGGGGCCCACGAAACCCGTGTCCAACCACACTGCCGAACCCGCCGAGGCCGACGCTCGCGCCTCCCGCGCGCGATGTCGTTCGTCGTTGAGCAACCGGAGCTCGAGGCGTCGAAGTTCGGCCCGTCCCCGCGGCTCGAGGGAGGGCGGAGGGCGCAACCGCTCCCAGGCCTCGGGGATCACAACGCTGCAATCCGGTCGATGAAGCGCGCGCAGGAACGTGCTCTTGCCGGAACCCGAAATCCCCTCCACCGCGATGATGGTGCCAGAAGGCTCGAGGGCGCTCTGCACCTCGCGCGTCACGTGGGGTTGGGGCATGACCGACGCCGTCGGCTCCTGCCCTATAAGCGGGGCTTTCCTCGCCTCGGCGTGGGACGCGCTCCTTCCCCGGCCTCCTCGGTGGCGCTCGTCGCGAAGTACCATGCCCGGGTCGTGGAGCCGGAAGCTCCCGCCGATCGGGGCGGCCACCGGCTCCTCCATCTTGGGCCGGTCGCGACCCGCGTCGCTCGAGCGATCCGAGAACGGCTTCCCGCGTCCGTCCGACTCGGCCAAGGACGATTGCCTACGGCCCGCGTTTCGAATGTAAGGCTGGTGCAGATGCGCGCGAGCTTGCCTGAGCTCGCGCGCCTAGCCAGGGACACGGCGTCCCCGGAGATGCGCGAGCTAGCGCTGGCGGGCCGCTCGGCGTTCCAGTTCTACACCCGCTCTCGGCGGGTGCTGCTCGAGGGATTGCACCGCTCCTGCCGACTGGGGGAGGGATGCCGCGTCATGGGGGTCCTCAACCTGACGCCCGACTCCTTCTCGGACGGTGGTCGGTTCCTCGACCCCAGAGACGCCGTGGCGCACGCCGAGCGGCTCCTCGCGGAGGGAGCTCACCTCCTCGACCTCGGCGCCGAATCCACCCGACCGGGCGCTCGCCCGGTTTCCGCACGCGCGGAGTGGGCCCGGCTCGCACCGGTGCTCGCACGGTTGCACGCCATCTCTCCGGTCCCCCTCTCGGTCGACACCCGAAAGCCGGAGGTCGCCCGCCGTGCGCTCGCGAACGGGGCCGACCTCGTGAACGATGTGGGCGGGCTCCGGAGCGAGGAGATGCGGAGCCTTCTAGCTCGTACCGGCGCGCCGGCGATCGCGATGCACATGCGGGGCAGCCCCGCCAGGATGCAGCGGAACACTCGCTACGCGGACCTTCGGGGAGAGGTGTACGGCTTCCTCGCCGAGGCCGTGGCCCGGGCCCTGCGCGACGGGGTCGGACCCGAGCAGCTGCTCGTGGACCCCGGTCTCGGCTTTGGGAAGACTCCCGAGCAGAGCCTCGAGCTCCTCGCGCACGCCGGCGAGTTCCGGTCGCTCGGCCTCCCGGTCGTCGTGGGGGCCTCGCGCAAATCGATGCTCGGGTTCGCGCTGGGTGGTGCTCCCGTCAACGAACGGGCGGAGGCGGGGCTCGCGGCGGCGGTTATCGCGGCGCGCGAGGGCGCTTCGATCGTGCGCGTCCACGAGGTGGGGCCGACCGTGCGGGCGCTCGCCCTCCTCGGGGCCGTGGAGCGCGCGCGCTGAACTCCTCATCGGGTGGCGGGCTCACCTCGATCCGGCGGAGCGGTTCGGCCGGGCGCGAACCTCCGCCCCGCAGCGTGCGGGCCGCGACCTCGGAGCCGGCCCGCAGGAGGGCGAGGAAGGCGTCCCGGCTCTCGGCCATCTCCTCGCGCCAGCGTTCACTTCCCGGTGCTTCCTCGACCGACTCGACGAGGCGACCGGCGCTGCGCGCCCATCGCTCGAGAGCGGCGGCGACCTCGGGGCTCGAGAGCTCGGCCTGGACGAGCTCGAGGAGGGAACGGACCGGGGGCGGAAGGCCCGGCCGCTGTGTCCTACGCGGCGCCACGCGCCTCCGCACGCCGGAACCGGATCACGAACAGGTTGCCGTCAAAGAAGGCGCGCTCCACCTGGCCGCGGGTGTACGCGACCGGCAGCGCGATCGACCGGCGGAAGGAGCCGACCGTGAGGTAGAGCGTGTCGCCGCGCTGGCGCAGGTCGACGGAGGCAGGGTCGGCGTGCGGGAGCGTGAGCTCGATCACGGGAGCCCCGTCCCGCATGCGAAAGCGCATGGGCGGGCTCGTCGGCCACAGGCGCGCCGGGTCGTGCGTGCCGAAGACGTCCCGGCCGAGCCGCTCGAGCGCCTCCCGGCCGATCACCTCCCGCGGGTACCGCGGCACGGGGAGCCGGGGGAGCTCGCCGAACAGCTCGTCGAGGGAGTTGAGGTTCGTCTCCTGCTCGACGCGGGTCGGTTCGAAGTAGCCGCTCGTCGCCTCCTTCGGCATCACCCGGTTCACGACGAGGAGCTCCACGGCGAGCCCGAACAGGCAGAGGTACGTATACGCACGCTGCGTCTCGGCGATCACCATCCGCTCGGGGTTGACGACGAGCCGCACCGTCGCGCGGCCGGGGTCGGTGAGGAGGCTCCGCACCCTCCGGAACCTCTCGTGGAGCTCCTCGAGCGTGTCGAAGAATCCCTCCGAGGGGAGCGGGGTCTTCATCGCGCGACCGACGGTGGAGCGGACGACGCGGGTGACGCGCCGCTGCATCCGGAGCACCCGGTCGAAGTACCATTCGATGGCGTCGGGGAAGCTGAGGAGGCGGAGCGTCTCGGCGGTAGGGGCGGTGTCGAGCACGGCCGTGTCGTACTTCCCCGAGCGCTCGATCGCGTCGAGGCGCAGGAGCGCCGCGATGAGCTCCATGCCGGGGAGAATGACCACCTCCTGGGCGGTGATCTCCTCGACGCCTTGGGAGGCGAGAAGCCGCAGGAGGTACTCGTGGACCGCCTTCCAGCTCCGCTCGAGCTCGGTGAGCACGTCGATCTCGAGCGCCTCGACCCGGTCGGCGACCCGCACGGGGTCCGGCCCGAGCGTCATGCCTAGCGAATCGCCGAGGGAGTGCGCCGCGTCCGTGGAGAGGACGAGCGTGCGGTGGCCCCGCGCCGCGGCGCCGAGCGCCGTGGCCGCGGCGAGCGAGGTCTTGCCGACGCCGCCCTTGCCGGTGTAGATGATGACCCTCATGGGGGGGCGGGCTCGACGGAGCGGGGCAACTCCTCCTCGAGGACGAAGGAGCCGACGTAGTCGCAGTCGAGGCAGTGGTAGCGCTGCCCGGTGATGAGCGCGGCGTCGTAGACGACGTGGGCCGACCGGCACTGCGGGCAGCGCAGGACCGACTTACCCCGCGGCCGGTGGCGCATCGTCCTCCCCCTCCTCGGGGGCGGGCTCGGCAGTGATCTCAGGTCCGTTCCCTTCGGGGGAGCCGTCCGGCGGGGGCGGCGGCGCCGCGGGCGCGTCCTCCGCCTCGGGCGGCGGGTCGAGGGCGACGGCGTCCTTCACCGCGTCCCCCTCCTCGAGCCGGATGATCCGGACCCCGAGCGTGTTCCGTCCCTGGGCCCGTATGCCGGTCACGGGGATGCGGATCGTGATCCCGTGCTGGGTCGTCACGAGGACCTCCTGCTCCTCGCGCACGGGCAGGACGCCGACGACGGAGCCGTTGCGGCCTCCGGTCCGGATGGTCCGCACGCCGTGGGCGCCCCGCCGGGTCTCGCGGTAGTCGGCGAAGGCGCTCCGCTTGCCGAAGCCCGTGCTCGAGAGCGTGAGCAGGTGGGGGAAAGCGGAGGTGACGGGGGCCATCGTCACGACCCGGTCCTCCTTGGCGTCGGCGAGGCGCACGCCGATCACGCCGTAGGTCGCCCGGCCCGTCGGCCGGACCTCGGTGAGCGCGAACCGCACGAGCTGGCCCGAGGCGGTCGCGAGGATCGCCTGCGTCGCAGCGTCCCCGACGAGCGCCACATTCACGAGCACGTCCCCCTCCTCGAGCAGGATCGCCTGGATGCCGTTCGTTCGGATGTTCTGGAAGAGGTCGAGTCCCGTGCGCTTCACGAGCCCCCGCCGGGTGGCGAAGAGGAGGCTGCCTTCCGCCCCCAGGTCGCGGAGCGGCAGGAGCGTCTGGACCTTCTCCCCGTCCTTGAGCTTCGGCAGGAGATTGATGACCGCCTTCCCCTTCGAGTGCCGGCTCCCCTCGGGGAGCTCGTAGGCCTTCAACCGGTAGACCCGGCCCAGGGAGGTGAAGAACAGCACGTGGTCGTGCGTCCGGGTGACGAAGGTGCGCGTGACGAAATCCTCCTCCTTCGTCTCCATCTGGACGAGCCCCTTGCCGCCCCGGCGCTGGCGGCGGTACTGGTCGAGCGGCAGCCGCTTCACGTAGCCGCCGTGGGTGACGAGCACGACGACCTCGCTGTTCGGGATCAGGTCCTCGAGGGTGCGGGCGCTGAAGCCGGGGACGATCTCGGTCCGGCGCTTGTCGGCGTAGCGGCTCTTCAGCTCCTCGAGCTCGGTGCTGAGGAGCTTGTCGAGCTCGGCGGGGCTCGCGAGGATCGTCCGCAGGTGGCGGATGAGATCCTCCTTCTCCCGCGTCTCCTTCTCGATCGACTCCCGCTCGAGCGCGGTGAGGCGCGCCAGGCGCATGTCGAGGATCGCCTTCGCCTGCTCCGTCGAGAGCAGGAACTTCCCCATGAGGGAGCTCTCGGCGGTCGCGACGTCGCGCGAGCGCCGGATGATCCGGATCACCTCGTCGATGTGGTCGATGGCGATCAGGAACCCCTCGAGGAGGTGCTTGCGCTCCTCCGCGCGCGCGAGGTCGAACTTCGTGCGCCGTGTGAGGACGCCGCGGCGCTCGGCGAGGTGGAGGTCGAGGAGCTCGCGGAGACTCAGGACCTTCGGCCGTCCGTCCACGAGACAGAGGTTGATCACGCCGAAGGTCGACTCGAGCGGCGTGTGCTCGAACAGGCTGTTGAGCACGATCTCCGCCGGAGCGTCCCGGCGGAGCTCGACGACGATCGAGATACCGTGCCGGTCCGATTCGTCGCGCAGGTCGACGATCCCGTCGATCCGCTTTCCCTTCACGAGGTCGGCGATCAGCGCGAGCAGGTCGGACTTGTTCACTTCGTACGGGATCTCGGTGATGGCGATCTCGTCCCGGCCGTCGCGCTCCCGGATCTCGGCGCGCCCGCGCAGCCGGAGCATGCCGCGGCCGGTAGCGTACACTTCCCGGATCCCCTCGCGGCTCAGGAGCCCAGAGGTCGGGAAGTCGGGTCCCGGCACGCGCTCCAAGAGCTCGTCGAGCCCCGCCCCGGGATGGGCGAGCACGTAGAGGAGCGCGTCCACCACCTCGGCGAGGTTGTGCGGCGGCATGTTCGTCGCCATACCGACCGCGATCCCGGCGGAGCCGTTGATGAGCAGGTTCGGGAGCTTGCTCGGGAGGGTGAGCGGCTGCTTGAGCGAGCCGTCGAAATTGTCGCCCCAGTCGACCGTCTCCTTCTCGATGTCGGCGAGCATCTCCTCGGCGAACAGCGACAGGCGCGCCTCCGTGTACCGCATCGCCGCCGGCGGATCGCCGTCGATGCTGCCGAAGTTTCCCTGCCCGTCGACGAGCGGATAGCGGAGCGAGAACTCCTGCGCCATCCGCACGAGCGCGTCGTAGACGGCGATCTCGCCGTGCGGGTGGTACTTGCCGAGCACCTCCCCCACCGTACGGGCGGATTTCCGGAACGGCTTGTCGTGGGTCACCCCGCCCTCCCACATCGCCCAGAGGATGCGGCGGTGGACCGGTTTCAACCCGTCCCGACCGTCGGGGAGCGCCCGGCCTACGATGACGCTCATCGCGTAGTCGAGGTAGGAGGTGTGGATCTCCCGCTCGAGCGGCTGGTCCCGCACCCCGTGGTCCTCGGGGGGAGGCGCCGGCTCGGTCGTCTCGGGGCTCATGCGGCGAGCCCCCGCGCGGGGAGCTGCGTGCCCACGAGACGGTCCGCCTCGGCGAGGAACTTGTCGCGGCTGCCCAACGGTATGCTCGCGCCCGCGGCCACGCGGTGACCGCCCCCCTCGCCGCCGACGAGCTTCGCCGCCTCGCGGCAGACGAGGGCAAGGTCGAGTCCCTGGTCGACGAGCCAGAGGGTCGCGCGCGTCGAGACCCGGAGCTGCGCCTCGCCCGGGGAGAACACGGCCACCGGCCGGTTCGTGTCGAGCAGGTAGGTCGCGCCCAGCCCCGCCTGGGTCCCGGCGAGCGAGCCTTCGGGGCTTTCGAACCACTGGAGGTGGGCCAGCTGCTGGAGCTCCCCAGCCTCGAGCCGGCCCAACCCCCGCAGGACCCCCTCCCTCCAACCCTCGCGGGCCGCGCGGGCGCGCTCGAGGCTCGAGAGGTCGCCGAGACCCAGCGCGACGCCGACCGCGGGGGTTCCCGCGCGGCCGCAGGCGTTCTGGAGTTCGGAGAGCTCGCTCGTGTCTTCGCTAGCGGCGGGGACCGACCACCGGTCCTGGCGGAACGCTGCGACGAATTCGGGGCGCACGCCCTGCTCGCGCAGCCGCGACTCGAGGGCGACGGCGAGCCGTTCGAGGTCGGCGGCCGTCAGGGAGCCGAGGGAGGAAGTGGGGTCGAGACGAAGGTCCCGCAGGAACGCCTCGCTCGCCTCCCGCCGGCCCGAGAGGCCGCGGAAGTACGGGTCAACGCTCCGGCCGATGGCCTCACCGAGGTTCGCCCCCGAAAGTCCGAGGCTCGAGCGCCGGGTGAGGAGCCCCCGTTCCTCCGCCTCCTTCACGAGCCGGGCGTTCAGGCCCCGGAAGCCTCCGACGTGCTGACGGTCGGCGATCGCCCCCGACAGCCCCCAGGCGGCGTTGTCCCAGTTCTTCGGGTCGAGGAACACCGTGTAGAGCCACGTGAGCGTCGCCGCGCACAGCTCGCTCATGCCGTCGACGCCCCAGTCGAGCGGATTCACGAAAGCGACATGCTCGGGGGGATCCCGCTCCGGCGCAGGGTACGTGTGGTGGTCCAGGATGATCACGGGATAGGTGTGCTCGGCGAACGCATCGAGCCAGCTCGCGCCCGTGTCCACGACCCAGACCGGTCCACGGGTCGCGTGCAAGAGCTCCCTCATGCGTCGGCCGTCCACGCCCACGAGCGGGGTCGCCTGCATCCCGTAGCCGAGCCGGCGGAGCGCCCGGACGGCGCTCGTCGCGCTTGCGATCCCGTCGCCGTCGTAGTGGTAGATAACGCGCCAGCGGCCCGGGTGCGCGAGCAGGAGCTCGCGGGCGCGGGTGAACTCCTCGGAGTACTGGGGCGCTTC
>JAKIWX010000159.1 GCA_022749845.1 Thermoplasmata archaeon | reverse complement strand
GCGGAGGCCGCGCGATCTCGCGCCGAGGAGCTCGAAGTAGAGCGGCGGCGACTCCTCGATGCTCGCCGGGCTTCCGATGAGTTTGAACGGATGAGGGAGCGATGGACCCAACTCGATCGCCGACGGACGGATCTGCGGGAGACCGCGCAACGAACGGAGGGGCAGCTTGCCGAATCGAGGAAAAGCATCCTGGGGCTGGACCGGGAGATCGAAGGGTACCGACGGCTCCTGGCGCAACTTCTCCCCCTCGAAGATTCGCGCCGCGGACTGCTCTCCTCTCGTGCGCAGCTCCTCGAAGAGCTCGGAAAGCTCGAGCATCTAGGGACCGAGTTGGGTCGGCTCGAAGAGGGCGCGCGCGGCGAGCGAGCGCAGGCCTCGCAGTTCGCCCTCGAGGCCTTACGTTCCGACCGTCAGGGAGCGGAGCTTTCGGCGCGGCTCGAAACGCTCGACGCGGAGCTCGCGCCTCTTCGCGAGAACCGTCGAAGCTCCCAGCTCCCGGGGCCCTCCCTGGACGAAGAGCGCCGTCGTAGAACGCGGTTGCAGGAGAGCCTCGAAGTGTTGCTCCAGCAGGCCGCAGGCGCGCGACAGCGCGAAGAGGCTTCTCGGAAGAGAGCGCTCGAGGCAGAGGAGCGGCTCGCCGAGCGACGCTCGCTCGTCGCCCGGGCAACCCACGATCGATCCCTCGCCGCGTGGATTCGAACCGATTTCCGGTCGGGGTTGCTCGAGCTCGAACGGCGGCGGCTCTCGCGCGCCCAGTCCGAGTTCAACCGCCTTCTGGCCCGCTACTTCGCGCGCCTCCTCGACGACCCCTCCCTCCTGGCCCGGTGCGATGCCTCCTTCGCCCCCGAGGTCGAGATCGAGGGTGCCCCGACGCCCGCGGAGGCGCTCTCTGGCGGCGAGCGGACCGCGCTGGCTCTCGCCTTCCGGCTCGCGATGGGCTCGGTCGTCCGCAACGCCGGTCGGCTCCGCCTCGACACGCTCATCCTCGACGAACCGACGGACGGGTTCTCGCCGGAGCAGGTGCTCCGCCTCGGGGAGCTCCTCGAATCGATCGAGATCCCGCAAGTGATCCTCGTCTCCCACGAGCGCCAGCTTGCCGCTGCCGCGGACCACGTCGTCACGGTGCAGAAGCGGGACGGCGCCTCCCACCTCGAGGTGGACCGGGAGGCAGGGCCTGGATTCCAACCCGATCCGGCTCCAGCTCCGACTAGCCGTCCGCCTCGGGTGGCACGACGCCGGCCACCTCGGCTAGTCGCTCCCGAAACTCCCCCACCGGCCACGGCGGCCGCTCCGCCACCGTGAGATTCTCGGCGAGGTGCGTGGGCGCCTTCATGCCGACGAGAGCCCCGCTCGTGCCCGGCGCGGAGCGGGCAAACTGGAGACACCATTGCGCCGGGGTGATGCCTACCTCGGCCGGTACCCTCTCGAGGAGCTGTCCCTGCAGCAGCGGCACGCTCGTGAAACAGTGCATCCCCAGAGCGGTCGCCGCCTGGAACAACGTTCGCGGCGCACCTCCGACGCGCTGCGTTCGCACCGCCGCCGCCTCGGGCATCGCGGCGTTGAACGGGAACTGGAGGAAGCGGAAACCGTGGGCGG
>JAKIWX010000158.1 GCA_022749845.1 Thermoplasmata archaeon | reverse complement strand
GGCCGGTGTTCCCTCGGTCGAGTCGCCGGATTTCGTGCTCACTTTCGAACTGGATGGATTCGCCATGGGGACCACCGCCTCCCTTCAGCCTACGAGCCGCATCTTGGTTTCGGTCCGCCTCGCGAGCCCGGGAGCGACCGAGAACGACGGAGGGGCCGTCGCTGCTGGACTCCGAGCCGGTGGGAGTTAAAGCGGGGGGCTCGCTGGGTTCAACGATGCCACCGACGAGCGGTGCGTGCATCTTCTGCGACATCGTAGCGAGAAGATCCCCTGCTCACATCGTCTACGAGGACGAGCGGTGCCTTGCGTTCCTCGACCTGTTCCCGTTCACGCGGGGCCACGTGCTCGTGGTCCCGAAGCTCCATGTCGACCGACTCGTCGACCTCCCGCCCTCGGAGTACCCCGGGCTCTTCTCGGCGCTGGCCTCGGTCTGCCGGCAGGTCGAACGGCTGACTCCCCACTACAACATCGCCTCGAACCAGGGCGCGCTCGCCGGTCAGATCGTCTTCCATCTCCATTTCCATGTCATCCCACGCTACACCGGGGCGAGCCCGTTCCACGACAAGCCGCGGGGGCGGCTCGCGGAGACGGAGGCGCTGGAGCTCCTGGCGGCGCTCGGCCCCTCGAACGGGGCTAGCCCGGGATCGCTGGTCCGCTCGCGACCGTGAAGGCGACGTTGAAGCTCTGCTTCGCCGCCGCGGCACGCACCCAGAGCGGCACGAGCGCTTCCTGCCAGCGCGCCTCCTGAATCCCTCCGAGGTCGATCGTCCCGCTCCACCCCAAGGAGCGCACGATCCCGCCGACCTTTCGTTTCGCCTCCGCGTCGTCGCCGCAGAGGAGAAGCTCGGCGATCCCGTCCGTGAGCACGGGGTCCACCATGAGGCTGTTCGGGACGGTGTTGAAGCACTTCACGACCTTCGCCTCCGGCAGCTTCTTCTGAACTCGCTCGCCGAGCGAGTCGGTGAACCCGAAGAGGAGCGTCGGCGGAAACCCGGCGCTGAAGTCGAGCGGATTCGTGGTGTCGATGACGACCTTGGCCCCGAAGCGGGGGACGCCTGCGAGGTCGATGACGTCGAGGGCCGCCTCCCCCTTCGTCGCGAGGACGAGAAGTTCCCCGTGCTCCGCCACCTGCGCAAAGGAGCCGGCCCGCACGCCCTCTCCCTCCTTCGCGAGCCACGCAACGAGGGGCGGGTCGTTGGGGGAGCGCGTGCCGATCATCACGTCGTGCTTCCGGCCGGCGAGCCCCTTCGCAAGGGCCTTCCCCACGACTCCGCTTCCGAGCACGCCGATCTTCATCCTCGTTCCCTCGGCACCGAAAGAGGCGAGCGTCCTAAGGCCTTGGCGCAGGGAGGAGCCGTGGGGCACCGTCGACCGACGGAGACTTGAAACCACGGCTTGGCGTCCAGCAGGACGTGAGCTCCCCCCCGGTGCGCCCTCCGGCGGTCGCGGGCCAGTTCTATCCTTCCGACGCCGCGGAGCTCGCCCACGTGCTCGAGCGGTGTTTCCTCGACCGGCGCGGGCCGGGCGAGCTGCCGGTCCGTAGACGCTCCCCGGAGCGGCGGATCCGCGCGATCGTCGTTCCCCACGCTGGATGGGTCTACTCGGGC
>JAKIWX010000157.1 GCA_022749845.1 Thermoplasmata archaeon | reverse complement strand
GTGGAGGCCGCGCTCGGCGAGCTTCCGCTGGGAGGAACCGCGGTCGGCACCGGCATCAACTCGGCGCCAGGGTACCGCAGCCGAGTCGTGGCGGAGTACGCCCGGGCGACGGGTCTGCCGCTCCGGGCAGCGCGGGACCCGTTCGAGGCGATGCAGAGCCGGAGCTCGCTCGGGGGTGCGTCGGGTTGGCTACGCGGGCTCGCGGTCGAGCTGCTTCGCATCTCGAACGACCTCCGCCTCCTGGCGAGCGGTCCAGCGACCGGCCTCGACGAGCTCCGCCTGCCCGAGATCCAGCCCGGCTCCTCGATCATGCCGGCGAAGGTGAACCCGTCGGCCGCCGAGTGCCTCGCGATGCTCTGCTTCCACGTGATCGGGGCGGACGTCGCGACGACGCACGCCGTCGCGGCCGGGCAGCTCGAGATCAACGTGATGGTGCCGCTCGCCGCCTTCGAAGTGCTCTCCTGCGCCGAGATGCTCACCCGCTACCTCCCCAAGTTCGCCTCGAGCTGCGTCGACGGGATCGAGGCGAACGCGGCCGCGGGGGAGCGGTACCTCCTCGCCTCCCACGCGCTCGCGACCGTGCTCACGCCCCGCCTCGGCTACCTCACGGTCGCCGAGCTCATCCATGAAAGCGAGCGCTCGGGCCGACCCGTGAAGGAGATCCTGCTCGAACGCCACCTGCTCTCGCCCGAGGAGGCGGAAACGCTCCTCGGCCGCGCCGCGCTTCTCCGCCTCACCGACGTGGTACCGTAGCCGCCGCGGCCCGCCGGCCCTAACGTTATGAACCAAACGCCGGTCCGAGGTGCTCCATGGTAACGATCGAGCAGGTTGCGGGCTCGCTCGGCGGGGAGCTCAGCAACGAGTACCGTCGCGCGGTCGAGGTGCTCGGCCGGGTGGGGCTCACCGTCTACGAGGCCCGGGCCTACATCGCCCTCGTCGCCCGCGGAGTGGGGGATGCCGCCAGCCTCGCCCAGTCGGCGGGGATACCCCGCACCTCCGCCTACAAGGTGCTCGAGTCGCTCGTCGCGAAGGGGTACGCCACGTCGACCGGGGACAAGCCGATCCTGTTCCAGCCGAAGCCACCTCTTGAGGTGGGGGAGGCCCTCAAGCGCGTGATCGACGAGGTGTTCGAGAAGCTCCAGATGCTCCACCTGATCGTGGCGGAGCACGGGGAACCGCAGCTCGTCTACCTGCTGAACGGCCGGGAGAAGGTGATTGGGAAGATCGGAGAGCTCCTCGACCAGGCGAAGCAGACGTTCATGCTCACGACCCCGCAGATGGCGGAGCTGCGGGAGGACCTCGGCAAGAAGATCGCCCACGCCGTGAAGCGAGGGGTGGCGGTCACCTTCGTCACCGCTCCGCTGCAGCGGATGCCGGAGGGGGTGGAGTACGTGTCGCGCGCGAACCTCCTCGCGACCGAGGTGCTCGTGGACGGGCAGCACGCCCTCCTCGCGGCCCCCACCTTCGAGGCGTGCGGGTTCACCGACAATCCGATCCTCGTCGCCCACCTGAAGCAGTTCCTCGACGTGGTCCTCGAAAAGGGAACGCCGCCCCCTTCCTCGTGAGTGGATGCGCGCGCTCGCTCCCCTCGAGCGTGTGCGAGCCCGCTTGGGAAGGGAGGCACCGGCGGCGGCCCAG
>JAKIWX010000156.1 GCA_022749845.1 Thermoplasmata archaeon | reverse complement strand
GGGGCGTGGCCGAGGACGACGCACGCCTCGGCGCCCGGCACCTCCCCCGCCTCGGGAACGTCGCACGCGCCGAAGCAGCTCCGAGCGGCGAGGGTCACCCGCGCCCCCGAGCGCTCCCCTAGGGTCGCAGCGAGTTGAGCTGCGTTCCGAAGAAGGCCCGCCGGAACTTGGAGGGCAATTCGACGGTGTCCGGCGCGGCGGAGCTGCTCGTAGAGCGGCTCTCCAAGAGTCGGAAACACCCCGGCCGGCTCGAACCCCTCACTAGCTTCCACGCGAGGAAGCACACTCGCGCTAGGAAGGGTCCTCTCGTCGCTCATGGCGGCCGTTACCGTGTACGACCCGCCCGCGCTAAACGGTACGCGGCGCCTCGCGGAGGCCGAGACGTTCCCCGAGTCGGTCGACCGCCGCCCGGTTGTCGGCGTAGTGGAGCCGCGTTCGGGCCTCGGAGACGGAGCACCACTCGAACGCCTCGTGCTCGGGGCTGAGGTGAGGTGGGTACGCACCTTCAAGCTCGACCCCGAACGCGTGCAGCCGCCAGGGTGCACCGTTCGGCCCCTCGAACCGGACATCCCAGTCCAGTGGGAACACCAGGTTGGGAGCGCTGAATCCTGTCTCCTCCTTGAGCTCCCGGAGAAGCGCGGACCGGTAGTCGATGTCTGAAGGTTCCACCTTCCCGCTCACGGGGACCCAGATGCTCCCTCGCGAAGGCGGACGCCGGAGAAGGAGGAGCCGGAGCGGCGCGGCGACGAAGAGGTAGCCCTCGACGCACTCCTGCGCGACCGGCGGCTCAGCCACCGCCGCCTCGGCGGGCCAAGAGGTGCAGAATCGCCTCCGCGGGCGCGCCGTCGGTCTGCTCGAGGGCCTGGAGGGCAGCTTCGCGGGTCGCGCCGGTCTGCTCCATTACGAGGTTGATGTCCTCCTCGGGAGGACCGGGGGGTGGCGCTGGCGTGGCCGCGGGGGGGCCCGCAGCGGCGGGGGCCGCGGAGCGTGCTCGAACCTCGGTCGTCCCCACCACTTGGTAGGTGCGGACTCCTTGGACCGTAAGGATGGTCACCTCGGGCTGGCGGAGTACGTGCTCCTTGTCCCGGGTCCTGATGATGACCTCCTCGACGTCGGGGACCGGCTCGTTCGTCATCCCGAGCCGTTTCATCATGAGCTCGAGCTGACGCGGGTTCATCCGGCCGCCGGGGATCATCGGCGGCGCTCCTACTCCTCGCTTTCGTCGCGGCCGCGCAGGCGCGCCTCGAGCTCAGGCTCCGCCACGTTCTCGTCGAAGTTGGTGTGCTTACGGTTGACCTCGCTACGGCGCTGACGGCGCTCGTTCGCGCGCGTACGGCTCACCTGCTCCGAGAGCTCCTCCATGAGCGTCGCGATGCCCGCGAAAAGGTTCCACTCCGTGTCGGAGGCGTAGAAGATTCCCTTGTCAGTGTGCAGGCGCACCTCCACGGTGGCGTTCCCCGAGCGATGGGTCGCGTGCGGGCTCACGTGCAGGTTGAGCAGCACCGGATGAACGTGGCGCGAGATGCGGTGGAGGCCCTGGGCGATGAGCCGGTCGATCTCGGCGAGCGTCTCGGCGTCGGCCGAGCCGCGCAGTCCCTGGATCTGGACGAAGACGTCGGAGGTGGGCGCCCCGGCGAGCG
>JAKIWX010000155.1 GCA_022749845.1 Thermoplasmata archaeon | reverse complement strand
GGCGCCTTCCAGGTCGCCGAGCTCGGTGAAGATCGTGAGCGCCTCGTCCCCCGTGGCCTTCGCGTCCTTCGGTCGCACCTCGTCCCACGCCATCTCGGCGCGGGCGAGGAGGAGCCGCGCCCGGCCCGGCCGGTCGCCCGGAGGAAGGTGGCGGAGCGCGGTCTCGTAGGCGCGCTCGGCGGAGCGGAAATCCCCGACCGATTGGTAGAGCTCGCCGAGCTCCTCTGAGATCCGGATGAGGTCCCCCTTGTGCTCCCCGCCGAGCTGGAGCAGGTCGCTCCGGGCGCGCTCCAGGTGGTGGATTGCCTCCTCCCGGCGGAACTCCTGTTTCGCGAGACGCGCGGCGTCGAGGTTGTAGGTGAGGGATTTCTGGGGGAGGCGTCCGAGGAAGAAGTGGCGGCCGAGCTCCGCCGTGGTGGCGGGGAGCGCTTCCGCACCGGCCCGCTCCATCGCGAGCGCTATCCGGCCGTGGATGACCCGAGCACGGCTCTCCGCGAGCGAACGGTAGATCCGGCCCCGGAGCGCCTCGTCGACGAAGGTGAACCGGTCGCCCCCGGGCCGCTCCCGCAGCACTCCATCCCGTACGAGGCGTTCGAGCTGCTCGGCGACGGTCTCGGGCTCCCGCTCGAGGGCGTTCGCGAGCAGGACGAAATCGAACTCGCCCCCGATCGCGCTCGCGTACGCGAGCGTCCTGAACTCCTCGGGACTCCAGAGCGCCCGAGGGTCAGCCTCTGGGCCCGCTGGGGGGAGCGCCTCCCCGGTCTCCGGCATGCTCCTAGGCGGTAGAAACCCTCCGGAGGGCGGATAAACCCTCGTGCCGGCGCACGGGCGGCGCGAGCGCGCCGAGGGGGTCAAGCGCGGCTCGGCGGACGCCTTAATAGGCCCGCCGGGGTGGGCGCCGCCCGATGCCCCCCGAGGACCAGGATTTCCAGACCGAGGGCGCTCGCTCGGTGGCGGAGCTGCCGCTCCCACGACGGGTCGTCTTCTGGGGATTCGCCGGACTGGTGGTGCTGGCGGTCGCGTTCTACCTGTGGTGGGGGCTCTCCTTCGACGTCTGGGTCGACAACGGCGTGTACGCTGTCGTCATCGTGCTGCTCCTGTTCGGGCTCGCCGGCATGTGGCTCATGACGCCCAACCCGCCCACGCCGCCGCAGCCGCCTGGCGGCCACGCACCGCGCCCGTAGCCGCCCCGGCTACAGCGGCCGACCCGCCGCCGACCACACCGTGGCTTCCATGCGCGCACAGGCGACGCACGGGCCCGGCGGTGGGAGAGGGATTGGTGGAGCGCCCTCGAGTGTTCCGAGGAGCGCTCCGTCGATCGCCTCTTCGATGCGGTGCCCGCATTCGGGCGTACCGCACCAGCTGATCAGCCGTACCGTAGTCGAGCCCTTCAGCTCCTCGAGGGTGTTCGCGAGCGAGAACGCCTCGGCGAACGCGCTGCGCGCCTTCGCCCCGAGCGCGTCATCGTACGCGGCGAGGGCGCTCCGAACCCCCGGGACAAGCTCCGCCCGGGAGATCGTGCGACGGTCGCCGAGACGGCTCACGGCGCTCGCCGTCTTCGCCTCCGCCTCCCGCGGGCCCACCTCGAGCCGGAGCGGGAGCCCTCGGGACTCCCAGTAGTAGTACTTCGCCCCCGGCCGGTCGGCCCGATCGTCCAAGTGCACCCGGACCCCCCCGCGTCGGAG
>JAKIWX010000154.1 GCA_022749845.1 Thermoplasmata archaeon | reverse complement strand
GATCACGATGTCTATCTGCGACCCGAGGACGCCTCCCGCATCCTCGTTGGGAACGGAACGGAGCTTCGGGAGGTGGACCCGGACCAGGTGCCGGGCGGCGGAACCCCGGAATTCCTTGAACACATCGCCTTCGCCCTCTCGCAACGCTGGCCGCGGTGGCAGGATTCGGAGGTTACTGCATCGTGGTCCGGCGTTTGCGACGCGACGCCCGACCGGCGCCCGCTTATCGGCTCGCTCGACCCGGATCGCTCGCTCTACGTCCTCGCCGGGTTCAACGGCTTCGGGGTGATGCGGGCGGCGGGCGCCGCCCGACGACTCGCCGACCTCTTCGCGGACCCACGAGCGGACTCGTCGGCCGCGGAGCGACTGGCCCCCGTCCGACCGAACAGGTTCGGTCCCGAGCCCATGTCGTTCGGGCCCCAGCCAGGATTCACCCTCGAGGACGGAGACACTCCGCGCTGCTGAGCGGTCCAACTGGACTCCCGTTCGCCTGAGCCCCTAAGTACGGCTCCGCCCTCCAGGCCCCCATGGAGACGTTCGTCGAGCTTCCCGAGCTGAAGCTACTCTGGATGAAAACGGACCTCTCTCCCGGCGCGCCCCGCAAGGCGTTCGGGGTACTCGAGTCGAAGCTCTCGACGCTTCAGGGACGACGATTCTGGGGGGTGGTTTACGTCACGAACGGAGTTCCCGAGGTGTACTGCGCCTCGGTCGAGCGGGTCCCGACCGACGACCCGAAGGCGCTCGGTCTCGAGGAGGGAAGCGTCCCCGCCGGGCGGTACGTCCAGCGAAAGCTGGTCGATTGGCCGAGCCATCTCCACGAGATCCCCGCGATCTTCGAAGAGCTCGTCCGGAACCATCCACCCGAGCCCGGCCGCCCGTCGCTCGAGTTCTACCGGAGTCAGAAGGAGCTCCGCCTCTACCTCCCGGTCCCTCCGGGGAGCGGCACGCCCTAACCGGACGGCGCCTCGCCGGTGAGACGGGCGAGCTTCTCCAGAAACTCCACGCCTTCTCCGGTCCGCATCGGGCTACCGTCCTCCTTCGCGAGAGGAAGGCCAGCCTCCCGGCACGCCTCCTTAACATCGGTCCCGCGCAGGAGAGCTCGGACCGCGACCTGCTCCCGGCGGGTGAGCGAGAGGCTCTCGAGCTGGAACTCCTCGAACGCCTCGAAGGCGATCGGGGTGACGAGCTTCGCGAGGGAGGCGAGCTCCCCCGCGTAGCTTCGGATCTCCTCCTGGGCATGGGGGTCGAGGCGCAGCGACAGGAAATGGAGGAGGTTCCACAGGTCGATCTTCCAGTACCACTGGGTGTACGTTGCAAGGGGCAGGACGAGACGCGCCGTCTCGCGGGCGACGCCGGCGGCGAGCGCCTCGGAGTACGCCCGGTACGACTCCGCGGACAGCCGTTCGAGCTCGCTCCGGAACCGCGCGACGGCCTCGGGGGGGAGCGCCCCCCCCCGGCCCTGACGATTCCGGCCGGACTGCGCCCGGACACGTTCCGGTTCGGGGAGGTCGAACTGCTCGGGCACCACCGAGTACCGTGCCGAATATTCGTTCACGGAGGCCGTCCGGTGCCGGATCCACTGCCGCGCGACGTAGATCGGAAGCCGTACAAGAAACTTGAACTCGACCATCTCGAAAGGGGTCGTGTGCCGATGCCGCAGGAGGTAGCGGATGAGCCCGCGATCGTCCCGGAGCGATTTCGTACCG
>JAKIWX010000153.1 GCA_022749845.1 Thermoplasmata archaeon | reverse complement strand
CTGTCCACGGCGCTCAATGCGAGCTACATGGCCTCGAAGATCTCGCTCTTCGGAGTGGTGGTCGGAGTGGCTCTGCTCCTCGCCGGAATCGGCTTCGGGATTCTCGCTGTCGGCGGTGCGCTTCGGAGCCAGGACACCGCTCTGAAGTTCTTCGCCAGGTACGCCCGGAAGGCTCACGCACCGGGCTCTCCGATGCCGGCGTAGTCCCATCCCACGGACACGCGAGGGCCGCCGCAAGGCGGCCTTCGCGTTCTCGATGGCAATCAGCTCTCCAGCAGCCCTTCGGCGATCGCGTGCCGCACGAGCTCGGCGCGGGTGGAGAGACCGAGCTTCTGCATGATGTGCGCGCGGTGGGTCTCCGCCGTGCGCACGGAGATGAAGAGGAGCTTGGCGATCTCCTGGTTGGTGTGGCCGAGCGCAAGCAGCCGCATCACCTCGCGCTCGCGCTCCGAGAGCGGATCGGACTCGGCGCGCTTGCGCTCCTCGGCCTCGGCCGCCACCAGCCGGGCGCCGAGGGCAGGGTGAACGTAGCGGCCGCCTCCTGCGACCTCCCGGATCGCCGCCACCACCTCCGTGTCGGCCGCCTCCTTCAGCACGTAGCCCGTCGCGCCGGCGGAGAAGGCCTCTCGCACATAGCGAGGGTCGTCCTGCATGGAGAGGACGAGAACCTTGGCATCCGGTACCTCGTGCAGCAGCGCGGGAACTCCCTCGATACCGCTCTTGCCGGGCATGACGACGTCGAGCAGGATCACATCCGGCTTCTCCGCCCGCGCCTCGAGCACGGCTTCCGAGACGGTCCCGGCCTCGCCGGCCACCTCGATGTCCTCCTCGGCCTCGAGCAGCATCCGCAGGCCGGAGCGCACGACGGCGTGGTCGTCGACGATCAGGACGCGAATGGGCTTCATGTCAGGCACGACCCGGTGAGGAGAGGCGAACCACACAGACCGAGGCCGCACTCGAGGGGGCGATCCGTAAGGACATGTCCGAGGGACAGTCCCTGGGCCACGTCCCTTGCGGCGGAGTCGGGCTTTGCCCGACGGAGCCACAACGCGCGAAGTCGCGTGAAGCGTGCTTTCCGCCGAATGGCCGAGACCTGCGCCGGCTCCGCGTGCGCCTGAGTGACGCCTCCGCCGGCAAGGACGGGGCTCGCGGGGGAACCAGGGGTTTCCCCGCGATGGACGGCGTGGTCGTCGACGATCAGGACGCGGGTCATCGCAGCGGCACCTCGGCGACAAGCGTAGTCCCCGCGCCCTCGGTCGACTCGATCGCGAGCCTTCCCTCGAGCAGGCCCACGCGCTCTCGCATCCCGACGAGCCCGACTCCCTCTCCGCTCGACTCCCCGGCCTCGAAGCCGCGGCCGTTGTCCTCGACCACCGCCGTGACGGATGTGTCGCCGCGCGTGAGCAGCACGCTCACCCGGCTCGCCCCCGCGTGCTTGACGACGTTCGTCAGCGCCTCCTGGACGATGCGGTAGAGCGCGGTCTCGATCTCGGCCGGTAGCCGTTCCTCGGGCAGCGCCGCCTCGAGGTCGACGGCGATCCCGGTCTTCTCGGAGAAGGTGGCGGCCAGCCGCTCGAGCGCGGGGACGAGGCCGAAGTCGTCGAGAACCTTCGGGCGCAGCTCGACGGCGAGGGCGCGTACGTCTTGGAGAGTGTCGACGACGAGCTCGCGCAATCTGGTAGCAGCAGCGTGCACCTCCTCGGGGCTCTTCGCCTCCTCGACCGTCCGCAGTCCGAGCAGGATCGAGGTCAG
>JAKIWX010000152.1 GCA_022749845.1 Thermoplasmata archaeon | reverse complement strand
TCCGAACAGCTCGAGCGACGGGTCGACCTCCTCGAAATCGATCTCGGGGAGCGCATTGTGCTGGAGCTGAATGTCCTCCCAGTAACGATAGCGCCCTTCGACCCCCTCGCCGAGCACGACCTTCACGTGCTCCGCCTTGCGGTGCGAGAGCAGCGAGGCCGGGTCGGACCCCTCGGGCTCAGTGGTAGGAGGGACCTGCCCAGCTCCCGTAGACCACCTCTCCCGCCAGCGCCCGCGAGAGCGCACCATGCCGGAGTCCGCTAATAATCCCTGCGTCGACGCCAGCCTGCGCGAGGGCGAGCACCACCTTGAGCTTGCCCCGGATCCCGCCCGTCACGTCGGGAGCGCCGGAGCGCGGGAGGAGACGGTCGAGGGTCGACTCGTCGAGCCGGGGAACGATTCGGGGCGCGCCCTTGGCGGGAGAGCCGGACTCGAGCACTCCCGGCACATCGCTCACGAACACCACGCGGCGCGCCCCGAGCGCGGGTGCGAGTCGAAGCGCAATCGTGTCGGCGGAAAGAATGGAGAATCCCCAGGACTCGTCCAGTACGACGTCGCCGAAAGAGACCGGCACAAGGCCCGCATTGAGGGCGTGCCGGAACGGGGCGGGGTCGAGCTCTGCGAGCGCGCCTGCGCGGTTCCTGGCGAGGCCGCCCACCGGGATAGAGAACGCGGGGATTCCCGATGCGACCGCCGCTCGTAGCACGGCTTGGTGGAGCGTACGCACCTGCGCGGCCACCGCTACCGCGGCGCGACGACGCTGCGCCGGTGTCTGCCCCGGAGCGGGCGACTCGGCCAATCCAGTTCGTTTCGCAGCGAGGTGACCGAAGGAGCCGGCCCCGTGCAGGAGGAGCATCGGAGATCGCGTGGTCGCGAGTTCCCTGGCGAGGCGGGCTAGTAGCTTCGGCCGGAGCTTGCCTTCCTCACGCTTGCGCGTGAGAATGCTACCCCCCAGCTTGACCACCGTGAGGGGCTGGTCGGGCAGGTCCACGCCGGCGACCTTCGAACTAATGGTCCGAGCCAGCGAGTGGGTGAAGGATCATCAGGAAACCGAGTGCGGCCACCGCCACGCCGGGGAAGTAGATCCAATTGAACGTGAGCACCCAGCTCGCGATGAGAAAGAGCCCAAGCCCCATCATCAGGGCGGCCCCGATCACGTACGGAACGGAGATCGAACCGGGGTGCGTCTCCTCCTCCCGTTCGAGGTCGTGGACGGAGACATACTCTCCCATGCCGGTCCGACGGGCGCGTCCTTAAAATCGATTCCGCTCTTTCCGAGCCGCGCAGGTTTCCCCTTGTCCCGCCGTTCCCAACTTGTCCACGGCACAGCTCGAATGGCGTACAGCCCCGCACCCTCGCGGTACCGGCCAAGTCGCTAGTATCTAGAAGAGAGGTATATACGACGGCCGCTCCCCCCTACGCCGTGGCTATTCCTTCGAGCAGTACCTACGCGCGGCATCGCCATCGCCTCCCCTCAGCCTCGATGTTGCTCTTGGGTGCGGTAGCCTTCCTCCTCCTTGCTCCACCGGCCTTAGGCAAGGGACCGGTTCAGCATGGCGGCCCGCCCGCCCCCACGGCTACTTCGCCCCATCTCGCCCCAGCCAACGGCGTCCGGCAGTTCCAGGCAGCCGTTGCGTCCCTGGGAACTGGGGCTGGCCCGGCCGAGGGGATTCCGTTGGGGTGCCAAGTCAACCCAGGAGGAATCACCGGCCTCTGCGGGACCCCCTCCCTTCCTCACTTCGGCGGCGGTGTGGGTACGATCGGGCCCCCGATGGGTACCGTGCCGAGAGGCGGAACGCCGGGGGCACTCTTCGG
>JAKIWX010000151.1 GCA_022749845.1 Thermoplasmata archaeon | reverse complement strand
CCGGGCGACCGGCCGGGCCGGGCGCGGCTCCTCCTCGCCCGCGCCGAGATGGCGTGGGACGAGGTGCGACCGAAGGACGCGAAGGCCACGGGGGACGAGGCGCTCACGATCTTCACCGAGCTCGGCGACCTGGAAGGCGCCGCGGCCGTTCACCGGATGCGTTCGCGGATGGCGGCCGAAAAAGGGGACGCCGTGGCCGCCCTCGACGAGGCGATGCGGGCCTTCGAGCTCCTGCGTCGGACCGGGACGCCCGGGGCGGCGGGCAAGGCCGGGCTCGAGCTCGCTTCCGCGTTCGCCCGGCTCGGGCCCGAGATGCAGGAGGAGGCGACGAAGTGGTACGACCGGGCGATCCGACTCCTCGAGACCTCGGGGGACCAAGTGGAGCTCATCCGGGCGACGCTCCTCCTCGCCGACCTAGTGGGGCCCAAGGACCCTAGCGCTGCGCTCGAGCACCTCGCCCGCGTCCGGCAGATCGCCGAGCGGGCGCGCGAACCCCGCTGGGAAGGCTGGTCGTACCTCTACGGGACGGAGTTCCGGCTCCGCCGAGGGGAGATCGAGGACGCGGAGCGGGAGACGCGTCTCGCGGCCCGTCTCCTCGAGCGGGCTTCCGATCCCGCGGGAGCCCCTGCCGTTCAACTCTCGCTAGGGCTCATCGCCGCCCGCCGCGGCCAGTGGGAGGAGGCGGAGGAGGAGTTCCGCCACTCGGCCGAGCGCGCGCGGGAACTAGGCCTCACTCCCCAGCGAGCGGAGGCGGAGTTCCGGCTCGCCGAGGTCCGTTTCAAGACACGAGAACTCGAGGGGGCACGGGAGGCGTACCGCGCGGCCCAGCGCCACCGCCTGCCGCTGTTGCGTCCCTCGCTCGCCCAGGCGTTCAAAGAGCTGGGTCGCGAGATCGAACAGCTCCCGGCTCCGGCGGTCTCGGGGGCGTAGCCGGCTACGCGCGGCCCGTCGGGTTTAATAGCTCACCCCCACACCAAACCCTTGTGACCGCCGGGGCGGCCTCGACGGCCGACCGATTCTCCCCGCTCGTGGGTCGGTCCGAGATCCACGACGCCCTGCTCGCGGCGCTCGCCTCGGTAAAACAAGGCACGGGGGGACTCCTCGTCCTGCTCGGGGAGGGCGGCGTGGGAAAGAGCACCTTCCTGCGCGCGGTAATCCGCGACGCCGAGAACGAGGGGTTCCTCACGCTGTACGGACGCGCGCTCCCCTCCGACCTTCCGCAGCCGTTCGGGCTCCTCCAGGACCTGCTCCGTGCCTTCGACGAGGGGAGGGTCGGGCGTCCTCCCGCGACCGAGTCCTCCGTGCTCTCGCTGTTCCTCGCGCCGTACGAAGCGGACACCTCCGGAGGCGGGCCGGGTTCTGGGAAGGAAGTGGGGGAGAGCGAGGCGAACCGGCTCCTAAGCTACCTCGCGGGGCCTCTCGCGCGCGTCGAAGAGAGCCGGGTCGGACTGTTCGACCGGATCGGCGAGTACTTCGAGGAGCTCTCCCGGCACGACCCGCTCCTGCTCGCGCTCGACGACATCCACTTCGCGGACGAGCTGTCGCTCGAGTTCCTCGAGCAGTTCGCCGAGCTCGTGGCGCACCGCCCGATCCTCGTCGTAGCGGCGAGCCTCCTTCCGGCCGAGGCCCCGGGCCGGGTCCGGCCGTTCCTCGAGGAACTGCTCGCGAAGGGGACGCGCCACCTCACCGTCCGACGGATGACGGAGCCCGAGGTCGCGGAGTATGCCCGCTGGCTCCTGCGGGGGAAGGATCCCCCGCGGGAATCCGTGATGCGCTGGTACTCCCAGACCGAGGGGAACCCGCTCTTCCTCGAATCGCTCGTGCGGGGCGGCGCGGGACT
>JAKIWX010000150.1 GCA_022749845.1 Thermoplasmata archaeon | reverse complement strand
GGAGGCGAAGGCGCTCGGGGGCGGGCACCTCACCCTCGCCCGCGCGGCGGGTGGAAAGGGGTTCAACTTCGTGTACGTGCCGACGCGAAGCGCCGGTATCACCACCCAGAAGTTCGAGAACATGGGCCGGATGGGCATCTCGACCGGGGCCCTCACCTACGACGAGGTGCGGGTGCCCGAGCGGTACCTCATCGGCACGGAGGGGCGGGGGTTCGACTGCGCGATGGAGGGGTTCTCCATCGCCCGTACGTTCGTTTCGGCGGCCTGCATCGGTGCAGCGGAGCGGGCGCTCGAGACCGGCTCCGCTTGGATCAAGGAGCGGCGTGCGTTCGGGCAGCCGCTCGCGAAGTTCGAGGCGATCCAGTTCGAGCTCGTCGACCTCTACACCCAGGTGGAGGCAACGAAGTGGCAGTGCCGGCGCGCCGCCTGGCTCATCGACCGGTACGGGAAGGATGGCCTCGCTCACCATCGGTCGGAGATCGACCGGACGGTAGCCTCCGTGAAGCTCGTCGCCCCGCAGGTCGCCTTCGACACGATCCGCCGGGTGA
Organism: Thermoplasmata archaeon; assembly: GCA_022749845.1. Classification (GTDB taxonomy): domain Archaea; phylum Thermoplasmatota; class Thermoplasmata; order Lutacidiplasmatales; family UBA184; genus JAKIVR01. The sequence continues at coordinate 1,390 of JAKIWX010000150.1, read as the reverse complement.
TGATGTGGTTCGGAGCGGCCGGATACACGAAGGAGGTCGGGCTCGAACTCGGATTCCGCGGGATCATGTCCTACCTGGTGGGGGCGGAGGGTGGGCTCAACATCATGCGTATCATCCTCGGCCGTGAGCTCCTCGGGAAGGAGTACGTCCCGTACAAGTAGCGGCCGCCTTCGGGCCCGCGCCCGCCTCACTTCGCCGAGGTTCGACGAACGAGAGTTCCACGCGTGGCTCCGCCTCAACGTGGAGTCGCCTCCCGGAGTCCTCCTCCCGATAGGGGACGACGCCGCGGCCGTCGCCGGAGCGCGGCGAGGGCCATGGCTGCTCACCACCGATGCGTTCTCCGAGGGCTACCACTTCTTCGCAGACTCGCCCCCGCGGGCCGTGGGGAGGGCTCTTGTGGGGGTCAACGCGAGCGACCTCGCTGCCAAGGGCGGCCGACCGGTCGCCTTTCTGCTCGACCTCCTGATGCCCCCTGGAACACCGGCGGAATGGTCCCGCCAAGTCGTTCGCGGTGTCCGGGAGGAGCTCCGGAGGATTGGGGCTCCCCTCGTCGGCGGTGATGCTAAGCCGGCGGCCTGTCGGGTCCTCGTAGGGACCTTCCTCGGAGAAGCGTCGAGCTCGCGACTCGCACCGCGTTCCGGCGCCCGAACCGGAGACCTCCTCCTCCTCACCGGATCTGTGGGCAGGGCGGGCTGGGCCGCCCAACGAATGATCCGGAGCCGGGGGGCCACCCGCTTGCGCGCCCACCGAGCACTCCTCGAGATCACTCCGAGACTCGCCGAGGGAGAGCTCCTGGTGCGCTACGCGCACGCGATGCTCGACACCTCCGACGGGTTTGCCGAAGCTGCTCGGCTCCTCGCGAGCGCGAGTCACCGCCAAGTACTCGTGGAGGAGGAAGCACTCCCGTTCGACCCGGTGATCCTCAACGCACGTCTGACCCACCCGGAGAGGCTCCGGCTCTCGGCGTACGGCGGAGAGTACGAACTCCTCGCGGCCATCCCGCCCTCCTCCCTAGCCGTTGTTCGGCGCGGACTCGGCCGGCTCTCTTGCCCGTTTCGCATCATCGGACGAGTGGAGACCGGACGGGGCGCCTGGCTCCTGCGGGACGGCCGATGCGTGCCCCTCCCCGCGTCAAGCTGGCAGCCGTGGAAAGGGCCGTCCGGCGTTTCCCTTTCACGGGGAAGAACCGGGTACTCCAAGAGTGCCGTCGCCGATCAGTCAAGCGCGATCGAATCCGAACTCCCTTGATCCCTGCGAGTCGGAAACTCGGACCTCCACGGAGGGAGTGTCTCTACCAAGAGGCTGGTCGCGACTCCCGTTTGGCAGAACTGCCTACTTGTCTTTCGATACGGATCCGATCGCGATCGCGTTGGCCGAAGGGTAACATTCG
>JAKIWX010000015.1 GCA_022749845.1 Thermoplasmata archaeon | reverse complement strand
GCGCCCGGCCACCGCGACTTCGTGAAGAACATGATCACGGGGACGAGCCAGGCCGACGGGGCCGTGCTCGTCTGTTCCGCCGCGGAAGGGGTGCAGGAGCAGACCCGCGAGCACATTTTCCTCTCCCGGACGCTCGGCGTCTCGCAGCTCATCTGCGCCGTCAACAAGATGGACCGCCAGGAGGTCGCCTACTCCGAGGCGAAGTTCAACGCGCTCAAGGAGGAGCTCACAAAACTCCTCAAGAACGTCGGGTTCAAGGTGGACACGCAGGTCGTCTTCCTGCCCATCTCCGCGTTCAAGGACGACAACATCATCAAGGCCTCGCCCAACATGCCCTGGTTCAAGGGCCCGACGCTCCTCGCGGCGCTCGACAACCTGAAGGTGCCCGAGAAGCCGACGGACAAGCCGCTCCGTCTTCCGGTCCAGGACGTCTACACGATCACGGGCATCGGCACCGTCCCCGTCGGCCGGGTCGAGACGGGCCGGCTCAAGGTCGGCGACAAGATCATTTTCCTCCCCGGAGGGAAGAGCGGCGAAGTGAAGTCGATCGAGATGCACCACGAGGCGGTCACCGAGGCCGAGCCCGGGGACAACATCGGTTTCAACATCCGCGGCATCGACAAGAACGACATCCGGCGGGGCGAGGTCGCAGGACCGGTCGCGAACCCTCCGACCGTCGCGGAGAGCTTCACCGCGAACATCCAGGTGCTCAACCACCCCTCCGTGATCACCGCCGGCTACACGCCCGTCTTCCACTGCCACACGGCGCAGGTGGCCTGCGAGTTCACCGAGCTCCTGAAGCGGCTCGACCCGAAGACGGGCCAGGTCGCCGAGGAGAACCCCCAGACCCTCAAGACCGGGGACGCCGCGCTCGTGCGGATCACGCCGAAGCGGCCGCTCGTCATCGAGAAGTACAAAGAGTTCCCCCAGCTCGGCCGCTTCGCCGTGCGCGACATGGGCCAGACGGTCGCGGCCGGCGTCGTCGTCGACATCAAGAAGCGCGAGTAGACCCCTCGGGGTCGGGATCCGGTCGGGGGCGATGCCGCAGAAGGCCCGCATCTCCCTCACCGGCACGGACGCCCGCAAGGTCGACTCCGTCTGCCGCCAGATCCGGGAGATCTCCCAGAAGACCGGCGTCGAAATGGCCGGCCCCATCCCGCTCCCGACGAAGCGCCTGCGCGTGCCGGTCCGCAAGGGACCGGACGGCGGCGGGACGAGCACGATCGACCACTGGGAGATGCGCATCCACAAGCGGCTCATCGACCTCGCCGCCGACGAGCGGGCGCTCCGCCAGGTGATGCGGATCCAGGTCCCGGACGGCGTCAACATCGAGATCGTCCTCAAGGGCTAGCGCGTGTTCGCGCCCCGGACCGCCGGGCCGCTCTGCGCCGGGGTGGCGTTCCTCGTTCTCTGGGCGTCGCTGACCGTGACGCGGCTCCTCCCACACGCTTTGCCGATCTACCTTCTCCTCGGTGCGGCCGGTGCGATCTGGGCGTTCCTCCTCTGGTTCTTCCGTGACCCCGAGCGTTCGATCGGCCCCGAGATCGTGGCGGGGGCGGACGGGCGGGTCCTCTCCGTCGAACGGGACGGCGACTGGCTCGAGATCCGCGTGTTCATGGGCGTGACCAACGTTCACGTGAACCGGTTCCCGCTCGCGGGACGGGTCACCCGGGTCGAGGAGGGGGGCCACGGCTTCGCCCCGGCTTACGCCTCGGCCGCCTCCTCGAACGTCCAACGCCGGTACCATCTCGCGACCCGTCTCGGCCCCGTCGAGCTTCTTCAGGTGACGGGCCTCGTTGCCCGGCGGCTCGTCTCGTTCGTCAAGGAGGGGGAGGAGCACGCGAAGGGGGAACGCCTTGGGATGATCGTCCTAGGCTCGCGCTTCGACGTCCGACTGCCGGCGGAGCGGGTGGAGGCCCTCGTAGCCCCCGGCGCGATCACCTGGGCCGGCGTGACCCCGATCGCCCGGGAGCTTCCCGTCCGATGAGCGGATGGCGTTGGGGTGCGAACCTCGCGACGCTCGCGAACGGGCTCTTGGGGGCGGGGGCGGTCGCCTACACTCTGACGGGAAACCCGCGATTCGCGCTCCTGTTGATGGTCGGCGCGATCGGCTTCGACGGCCTCGACGGCCTCCTCGCTCGGAGAGCCGGCGGGACCCCAAGCGTCGTCGGGCGAGTTCTCGACTCCGTCGCGGACTCCTTCTCCTTCGCTCTCGCCCCCGCGGTGCTCGTCGCCTTCCACACCTTCAACGCGGGGAGCTGGCAGCCGTTCCACCTGGCCGCTGTCCTCGTCGGGGTTGAAGTCGCGGTCCTCGCGATCGCCCGACTCGTGTACTTCACGCTGCGCGGGCACGCCCATCCCAACTTTGTGGGGGCGTCCACGCCCCAGAACGCGCTCGCGATCGCGATCGCGGTGCTGTTCGTCGATGTCCCCGGCTTTCTCGGCACCGTACCGGCTGCGCTTCTCGTGGTCGTCGCCGTGCTTGCGCCGCTGATGGTCCTGCCGATTCCCTACCCCAAGCTGCGGCGTGGCGGCGCCCTCCGCGGGACGATGGCGCTCACGAGCCTCGCGCTCGCCGCGGCGCTTCTTCCCGAGCAGTGGTGGCCCGCGCCGGGGAGCACTTGGTACCTCTTCTCGGAGTTCGCGAGCGCGCTCGCGGCGCTCGGGATTGCGCTCTACTATCTGCTGGGTCCCCTCACGGTCCGTGCGGCCGAGCGGGAGGGAGCGAAGGGTGCGAGCCACGGCTAGAGTTCCTTCGGGGCCGCCCCTGAGCCCACGGGAACGGCTCCTCTTCGAGGCTGGGATCAAACTCGGCGGGGTGTTCCATCAGTATCTCGGGATCCCCGTGACCGCCCGCACGGCACCGGCGCTCGCACGGGCGATCGAGGCGGCGGTAGGCCTCCAGCCGTTCGTCCAAACGGTCCGTGTTCGGATCGACGTGACGCGGGGAGGGAAGACCGGACGAGGCCGCTACGCCTACCGCTACCTCGTCCCCGAGATGCTCACCGTCACGCTACGGGTGCGGGAGGGAAGGCACACGGTCGCCGTGCGGCTTGAGTACCGTCCCGAGCTCCGCTACCCGCTCATGAGGGTGCTCGCGACCGGCGGTCCTGGGAAGCGGCGCTAGTCCGGTCGCTCGGCGATCGGCACGTACGCGAGGTGGTTGGGGCCCACGTACTGGGCCACGGGCCGGATGAGTCGGAGGTCCTCGTACTCCTCGAGGACGTGCGCCGTCCAGCCGGCGACGCGACTCATGGCGAAGAGCGGCGTGAACAGGTCGTCGGGGATCCCGAGGAGCGTGTAGACGCTTCCCGAGTACAGGTCGACGTTCGGATAGAGGCCCTTCTCCCGGTGGACCACCTCCTCGACCTTCCGGAGAAGGTCGTACCACCGGAGATTCCCCGCCGCCTCCCCGAGGCGCTGCGACCAGACCCGCAGGATCGTCGCCCGGGGATCCTCGACCTTGTACACGCGGTGACCGAAGCCCATGATCCGCTCGTGGCGGGCCAGCTTCTCCTTGATGACCGGTTCGACACGGTCCACGGTGTCGATGGCACGCAGGAGCTCCATCACCCGCTCGTTCGCCCCTCCGTGCAGCGGTCCCTTGAGGGTACCCACGGCGCTCGTGATCGCCGAGTACAGGTCGGAGAGGGTGGAGGCGGTCACGCGCGCGGCAAAGGTGGAGGCGTTCAGCTCGTGGTCGGCGTGGAGGATGAGCGCGACGTCGAGGGAGCGGTTCTCGAGGGCGTTCCCCTCCCGGCCTGTGAGGAGGTAGAGCGCGTGCGCGGCGTGGTCCAGCTCGGGCCGAAGCGGGAGCGGTTCGAGTCCCTGGCGCCGACGGTTCTGCTCGGAGACGATCGTCGGAAGCGCGGCCGTGAGGCGGAGCGCGCCTCCGATGGAGCTCTCGCCGGTCTTCGTCTCGCCGGGCTCGAGGATCGCGAGGGCCGAGACGGCGGTGCGGAGCGCGTCCATCGGGCCCGCACTCGCGGGCAGGCGCGCGAGCAACGCCCGAAGCTCCTCGGGGATCTCGCGCAGCGGGCGCAGCCGCTCCTTGAGGTCGCGTAGCTGCGTGGCGCTCGGGAGGCGGCCGTACCACAGCAGGTAGGCGACCTCCTCGAAGGTCGAGCGCTCGGCGAGGTCGCGGATGTCGTAGCCTTCGTAGACGAGCCGGCCCTCGTTCCCGTCGATGAAGGTGATGCGGGAAGCGAGCGCGACCACATCTTCGAGCCCCTTCTGGACCTCCTCGGGCACGGTGCACCTGTTCCGACGATTCCCAGCCGGGTCGGGCTTAATCGGTTTGCGCGTCGGTCCGGGCGGCGCGGCTGCCTTCCGCGGACGGCGGAGTCAGGTTCGTCCCGACCCTACGCTTCTGTCGCCGGTCGTAGGCAACGTTCGCCGCGCTCCACAGGGGCAGGGAGGCGAGGAGGGCGAGGCTCGCGACGAAGAAGGTGAGTCGGTAGCTCCCGTAGAACGACACCACCCCCGAGAAGAACGCCCCGAGTACCGAAGCGGCACCTCCGAGGGCGCTGCTCAGGCCAAGGGTGGTGCCGGCGTCCCGTCGGGCGAGCGCGCGGAACAGGATGAGCGAGGAGGAGGTTGAGTAGAGCGCGATGGCGGCCCCCGCGAGCCCAAAGAATAGGAGGTTCACCCCGTAGACGCCCCCGAGGAGGAGCGGGGCCGCTGCGGCGAGGGTGAGCCCGATGTACGAGACGGCGCGGAGGTACGTGGCCTGGCCCACGAGCCGCGTCGGCCCGAGCCGCTCCGAGAGCCGTCCCGAGAACGGGAAGGCGACTCCCTGCGCGCCGTTGTTGGCGACGTTGACAAGGAAGATCGCCGCGCCGCCGAGTCCGACCGAGTAAAGGTACGGAGTGTAGGAAGTGTTGAAGAGGCTCGCCGAGAAGTTGAAGAGGAACCCGGCCGCGAGGATGAGCGGGAGCTCGTGCCGAAGCTCCTCGACCGCCCAGAGCCGGAACCGCGCGAGGCTACCTGGGCTCAGTCGAGGTCGCCGTGGGAAGAACGGGATGGGAATGAGCCCGGCCGAGGCGTGGCGGATTCGCGAAGCGAGGGAGGGCTCGCTACGGGCGACCTGCCGCGTCGTGAGCCGGATCGCGGGAGGCTCCACGGCGCGGACCACGACGATGCAGCTGACCGCGGCGAGCGCAGCGAAGAGGTAGACGAGGGGAAGTAGCGCTCCCCCGGCCTCGAGCCAAACGAACCCGGCGAGTACGCCCGCGATTCCGCCCAGGATGCTCATCTCCTGGAAGGAGGCGAAGGCCGCGGGCCGCTCCTCCTCGGGGAACTTCTCGAGGATGAGCAGGTTCGCGGCGCTCGTGCCGGCAGGCGTGACGAGTCCGATCGCGGTGTAGGCGAGGAAGAGAAACGGGAGCGAGGGAAGGAGACCGAGGCTCGCGTACCCGACCGCGTACGCGCCGAAGTTGAGGAGCAGGAACGCCCGGCGCCGGGGGAACCGGTCCGAGAGATGCCCCCAGAGCATCGAGGCGAAGATCACGCTCACGTTGAACAGCACGGCCGCGAGCGAGACGTCGAGCAGCGTGCCGTGGAAGTGCGCGAGAACGAGGAGCGGCAGAACGACTCCGAACCCGGAGGTCGCCGCGTTCACCGGAACGAACAGGAGCAGCCAGGGCCGGACGAGGAGCGTCCGGGTCCAGCTGCCTGCCTTGCCTGCCATCGCCCCGGGTCGCTCCGGTTCGACGGAAATGGGCCTTAAGCGCGTGCGGCTCGAAGAGAACGTCGACGCTTGCCCGACAACGCTTATAAACGGGGGGATATCTCGCGCCCCGTCGGACGGCGAAAGTCGTGGCTATTGGATTCGTCCTCATCAGCACCGCTCCGGCGAAGGAGCACGAGGTCTACTCGGAGCTCCTGCGCGTGAAGGGTATCGTCGAGCTTCACCCGCTCTTCGGCGAGTACGACCTGATCGCGAAGGTGGAGGCGGAGGACTTCAACGCCCTCGGCCAACTCGTCGTCGACAAGATCCGTTCGGTCGCCGGCGTCATCGACACGAAGACACTCACCGGCATCAAGTTCTGAAGGGAGCAATCGCAAGCAATGTTCGGAGATTGGATAGCAGGGACGACGACGCTGAACATCGAACTCCTCGGCTTCGTCACGATCCTTCTCCTCATCTTCGGGCTGTTCCTCTTGCTCGCCGGCGTCTTCACCGCCTACTTCGGCAGCGGCAAGAGCCGGACGATCGGCGTTCTGCTCCTCGTCGCGGGGATCGTCGTCGGGGTGCTGGCGGCCTACTACTACCATACCACCGCGCACAACTTGGGGGGTCTCCTCTGGGGCTCCTTCGAAGTGCTCGTCGCCGCCGTCATCGGCGGCCTCGTCGCCGTCGCGATCTTCCTGGTCGCGATCATGAAGTCGTAGCGCGCGCGTGTCCGTAGCCCGCCGGGCTCCGAAGGGTTCGCGCCGCCCTCCGCTCGTTACCCTCTCGACCGACTTGGGCTGGGCGTACGCCGCCCAGATGAAGGCGGTCCTCTACGCCTCGCTCCCACGAGGCTCCGTCGTGGACCTCGCGCACGACCTCCCGGCCCACAACCTCGTCGCGTCCTCCTTCCTGTTCCGCGAGATGGCCGCACGGTTCCCAGCAGGAACGGTGCATGTCGGCGTCGTCGACCCCGGGGTCGGGGGGAAGCGCGCCCCGGTCGCGGTTCGGTGCCGAGACGGATCGTTCCTCGTCGGGCCGGACAACGGCCTCCTCGCACCTCTTGCAGAACGTTTGCACGTCGACAAGGTCGTTCGCCTACGGCCCGCCAAGAAAAGAGTGGGCGCGACTTTCGATGGGCGGGACCTGTTCGCTCCGTCGGCCGCCCAGCTTGCCGCCGGGCGCTCGATCGAGACCCTCGGAACTCCTCACGCCCTTCGACGGGTTGACCTTCCGACGCCGCGAAGGGGATCGGGCTCCGCGGAGGCCACCGTTCTCTGGGTCGATCCGTTCGGGAACCTCATCACGAACGTTCCTTCGGACTGGCTCCCGGCACGAGCCCACGAGCTTGGAATTCTGATAGGGACGACGCGCCGATCGGCTCGCGCGGTGCGGGCATACGAGGAGCTCCCGCACGGGGCGCTCGGAGTCCTCCCGTCGAGCTCTGGACTTCTCGAGATAGCGGTCCGCGAATCCAGCGCTGCGGAGCTTCTCGACGCGTCTGCCGGGGATCCGTTGCGCGTGGAGTGGTCCCGGGCAGGGCCGCTGTCACCTTCACGGGCCCATCGACGCTGAACTCCACGCGGCGTCCTGACGTCGTCCGACCGGCCCATCGAACTGCTTCGCCGCGGGTCGACGGACCTCGGAAAGCCCGGCACGCCGGTGGGAGACGAGATGAGCCCAGCTCGTACTCCCACCGGCGGGATGATTGCTCCCCCGAGAGCCACCCAGCATCAGATCGCAGGGATCATCTGCATGATTGCCGGCGTAGCGGCCGTGCTCGGGAACCTGCTCCTTGTTCGAGCAGGCGAGGTCTGGCCCAATCTTGTGCTTGCGTCGATCGTCGGAGGTGGGATGATAGCGTTGGGCGCGTACTTTCTGACCCGTGAGGGCCGACCGATCGCGCCCCACCCACCGATCGCGAGCTGACGCACCGATTTTCTTGGATGCGGGCGAGTCCGCGAATGCATCCGCGCTGGTGAATTCGCTTGTCGAAAGGAGGCCCGACCGGTCCCGACGCCATCTTTCCCTAGGGGCAGTGGCGGCGCGTTCACCGTTTCGGCAAGAGGGTAAATAGCCGGTCCCCTCCCATGGCCCGGACGGCTCCTCCCCGTCCCCTACGGATGGCCAAACGGGACTACTACGAAGTGCTCGGCGTGCCGCGGGGCGCGAGCAACGAGGAGATCCGGTCCGCCTACCGCCGCCTCGCGCGCAAGTATCACCCCGACATGAACGCGGGGAATCCGAAGTCCGCGGAGGAGAAGTTCAAGGAACTCTCCGAAGCGTACGAGATCCTCGCCGACCAGGGAAAGCGCACGCGGTACGACGCGCAGGGGTTCGAGGGGGTCGCGACCGACTTCGGTCCGAGCGGATTCACCTGGCAGAACTTCACGCACGTAGGGGACATCGAGGACCTCCTGGGGGGCTCCCCGTTCTTCCGGGAGTGGTTCACGGGCGGGCTCAACGAGGAGCTCCTGCGCCAAAGCCGCGGGGGACGCGGCCGGGTTCCATTCCGGGGCGGGGATCTCGAGATCTCGCTTCGACTACCGCTGGCGGCGGCGGTGACGGGAGCCGTCCGGACGATCGAGGTTCCCCACACGAGCGACTGCCCCGACTGCGACGGCACAGGGGCCAAGGACGGCACCGCCTTCGAGCCGTGCCCCGAGTGCGACGGCCGCGGCCAGGTGCGGAAGTCGCAGACCCGCGGCTACACCCAGCTCATCCAGATCATGGAGTGCACTGCCTGCCACGGCACCGGCCGACGCATCAAGGAGAGGTGCGCGCGTTGCCACGGCTCAGGGATCCAGCGCGCCGTCCAGCGCGTCGAAGTGACGGTGCCTCCCGGCATCGAGGACGGCACCGTCCTTCGCCTGTCGCGGCAGGGGGAGGGTGGCTCGGGCGTCGCCCCCGGTGACCTGTTCGTCCAGGTGCTGCTCGAGCCCTCCCCGAACTTCCATCGGGAAGGCCGGGACGTCTACTCCGAGACGCAGGTACCGCTCGCCACCGGCCTTCTCGGAGGTGAGGTGCGGATCCCGACGCTTACTGGGGAGGCGATCCTCAAAGTGCCAGCCGGTTCTCAGCCGGGAAGCCAGTTCCGACTCCGAGGAGAAGGGTTCCCGCGCCTCAGAGGAGCTGAGCGAGGCGACCACATCGTCACGATCCAGGTCGGGCTGCCGACCTCGCTCACCGCCCGACAGAAGGAGCTACTGCGGGAGGCGCTCGGGGAGCCGCCCTCCCCCTCGGGGGGCAAGCGGGGTCTCTTCGGTCGACGGGGTTAGCGATGCCCCCCGCGACCGAGCGCGCTGCGTCCGAACAGTACTTCGCCGAGCGCCCGCACTCGGCTTCCCGCCGACGAGAGCTCCGGTTCCTTTACCGAGGAGACATCCTCTCCTTCGAGACGGACCGAGGCGTGTTCGCTTCCTCGGGACTCGACCCGGGGACGGCGCTCCTCATCGAGAACCTCCGGGTAGGGGAGCGCGATCGCGTCCTTGACCTGGGCTGCGGTTGGGGAGCCATCGGCATCGCGGCTGCGCGCTCCGCGCCCCACGGTTCGGTGTTGCTCACCGACGTGAACCGCCGCTCGGTGATGCTCGCACGCGCCAACCTACGGCGGAACGCGATCACCAACGCCGAGGTGCGCCAGGGCTCGCTCTACGAGCCGACCGAAGCGGAGCGGTTCGACCTCATCGCGACGAACCCGCCGTACCACGCCGGGCGTCCGGCCGTGCTAAGCATTCTCGAAGGGGCACCCGATCACCTACGGCCGCCCGGTCGACTGCTTCTCGTCGGGAAAGGAAGCCAGGGCGTCCGGTTCTACCAGGCTTGGCTCGAGGAGAGGTGGAAAGGAGGCGTAGAGGTGCTCGCGCGGGGGAGCGGCTACCGGGTGCTGGAGGCGAGGTGGGAGGCGGAGATCTTCCAACGGTAGAGCCGTATCAGATGACGCACGTAGTGCAGGATCTCAACGCCGCCCAACTTGCTCTCCCCCGCGACTCGGCGCGAGAAACGGAACGGCACCTCCAGGACCGGGCTCGGTCGGCACTTGACGAGCACCTCGAGCCCGATCTTGTAGCCCACGGGTGCGAGCGCCGCGCGATCTAGGATACGACGATCGAGTGCAAAGAACCCGGACATCGGGTCGGTGCTTCGAGCGACGGGCCGAGCCAGGAGCGCCGCACCGCCAGAAATGAGACGGCGTGTACCCTGAAGCCCAAGGTCGGAACCCCCGGGAATGTGGCGGCTCCCCACGGTCATCTCCGCCTCCTTTCGGCGAATCGGCTCGACGAGGGCGGCGAGCGACTCCGGTGGATGACTGCCGTCGGCGTCCATCACGGCGATGACGTCACCCTGGGCGAGCCGGAATCCGTCGAGGACCGCCGAGGCGAGGCCGGCGCGCCCCGGTCGCTCGAGGAGCCGCCAGCGGCCCGAGGAAGCGCGGTTTCGGACCCACGCGCTCGTTCCGTCCGGAGAGCTGTCGTCGACGACCAGGATCTCGCTCTCCCAGGCGCCGCTCGCGGCTTCGAGCCGCGCGGCCAGCATCTCGAGGGCGGCGCGCTCGTTGTAGGTGGGGAGTAGAACGGTGAGCTCCAACGATATGCCTTCCACGGAGCGGGAACGGGCTAATGGGCGTTGCCGGGCCCGGCGAGCCCACGCTCACGACCTGGGCCTCGTTCCTCGGAGGGCTCCGCCGAAGGTCTTAAGAGGGGCCCTTTTCTCGGCGGCCGCGCCCGGAGGACGAGGGGGTCCCCGGGGACTAAAATCGATGGTCCGTCAGGAAGGAGGCACGCGGGATACCGGCCGGGCTGGCCGGCACGCTACCTTCCCGGGAGCTCTCCATGGGCAGCCCGGTCTCGTCGTGGCGCCCACGGGAGGGCCCGCAGTTCGACACCTCGCTCCCCTTCAGACCCGGGATTCGCCGGGCACCGCCTAGGATCGGGGGGCATTCTCACGCCGAAAGCAACGAAGGAAGCGGAGGAGACCCCCGCCGCCGAGGAAGAGAAGGGCGGGAAGAAGGAGAAGCCCGAGAAGGGAGGGAAGGAGAAGACTCCCTCGAAGGGGAAGACCTCCAAGGCGAAGGCGGGTGCTCCTGGGGGCGAGACCAAGAAGGGAAAGCCGATCCCGGACAACCCGAACTTCCGCTACATCGTCCGACTTTCCGGCAGCGACCTCGACGGCCGACGCCCGGCGGCGATGGCCGTCACGGGCGTCCGGGGCGTGGGGCTTCGCGTTGCCGAGGCGGCCTGCCGCCTCGCGAACGTGAGCGCCTCCGAGATGATCGGGAACCTCCCCGAGGCGACCGTGGACGGGCTCGAAGTGGTGCTGAACGACCTGCCGCAGCGTCTCCCGGTTTGGATGCTCAACCGTCCGCGTGAGATCGTGGGCGGAGAGACCCGCCACGTCATCGGCGGCGACCTCGAGACGGCGCGCCGCGACGACATGAACCTCATGAAGATGATCCGGTCGTACAAGGGCGTGCGCCACGAGCGCGGGCAGAAGGTCCGCGGCCAGCGCACCCGCTCGAACGGACGGACCGGCATGGCCGCCGGTGTGCTCAAGAAGACCGCGAAGGAAGCGGCAGCCGCGAAGGAGGGCGCCGCGGCTCCCGCGGCCGCCGCCGCGGCACCCGCCGCGCCTGCAGCAGCGCCGGAGAAGAAGGGGGCGTAGGCAGGCATGGGAGACCCGAAGTTCCTTCGACGGACCTACGACACGCCGAAGCACCCGTGGGAGGCCGGGCGAATGGAAGAGGAGCGCAAGCTCCTGCGGAAGTACGCCCTCAAGAACAAGCGGGAGCTTTGGAAAGCCCAGTCCATCCTCCGAGGGTTCCGTCGCCAGGCCCGGGACCTTCAGGCGCGCCTGCGCGCCGGCGAGTCCCAGGCCAAGCGGGAGACCGACGGACTGCTCTCCCGTCTCACCCGGCTCGGCCTCCTCCCTCCGGGTGCTCCCACGCTCGACGACGTGCTCGCCCTCGGGACCGACCAGATCCTTCGACGCCGATTCGCGACGGTGGTGGCGGAGAAGGGGCTCGCCGTGAGCCCCCTCGCCGCGCGGAAACTCATCGTCCAGGGCCACTTTGCGATCGGCGAGCGCAAGATGACGCGCCCCGGCTACCTGCTGCCCGCCGAGGCGGACAACGCGATCGCCTACGCCACCTCAAGCCCCCTCCTCGACGAGGCGCACCCGGTCCGTGTCGCGCTCCGGGAGAAGCTCTCCGCGCCACCGCGAGAGGCGCCCGCGGGGCCCGGCGGCCAGGAGGGCTAGGCGATGGGTAAGGTCGGCATCGCGCACATCTTCGCGAGCTACAACAACATCCACATCACCGTGACCGACATCACAGGCGCCGAAACGCTCACCAAGGCGACGGGCGGCATGGTCGTGAAGGCCGCGCGGGACGAGTCGAGCCCCTACGCCGCGATGAAGGCCGCCGACCAGGTGGCGGCGGCGATCAAGGAGAAAGGCTACGACACGCTCCACGTGCGGGTGCGCGCGCCCGGCGGTAACCGAGCCCGCTCGCCCGGTCCCGGCGCCCAGGCCGCGATCCGCGCCCTCTCTCGGGCTGGCGTGAAGATCAGCCGCATTGAGGATGTTACCCCGGTCCCCCACGACGGCACGAAGCCGAAGGGCGGCCGGCGCGGACGGAGGGTCTAGGATGGAGCTCGGTGCGGTCGAGCTCCGCCAGCGGAAGCTCCGGGCGGACCTCTCGGCCACGACGGCCTCGCAGGTGAACGCGATACGTCGCACCCTTCTCTCGGACGTGCCGAAGCTCGCGATCGAAGACGTCGAGTTCCACCTGGGACCGATCCGGGACGAGGCCTCGGGGAAGGACTACGACTCCTCGACGAGCATGTTCGACGAGGCGATCGCGCTCCGGCTCGGCCTCCTGCCGGTCCCGACCGACCTCGGTCAGTATCGCCGCAAGTCCGAGTGCACGTGCAAGGGAGAGGGCTGCGTCCACTGCCAGGTGATGTACTCGATCGACAAGAAGGGCCCCTGCACCGTGTACGCCCGGGACCTCCTTCCGCTGGGGGACCCGACGCTCGCGACGCTCGAGCCCGAGGTCCCGATCGTCCGGCTCGGGGCGCGCCAGGCGCTGCTCGCCTACGCGACGGCGGTGCTCGGCACGGCACGGGAGCACGCGAAGTGGCAGGTGGCGCAGGCGGTCGGATTCTACCCCAAGGCGGAAGTAAAGATCTCGAAACGCCCCGGCTGCACGGAGAGCTGCCTGAAGCGTCTCGCCGAGACCTCCCCCTCCGGACTGCTCGAGTGGAGCGGAGGGAAGCTCACCTACACGGGCGGCGACGACCCGGAGAAGGCGCTCCTCCTCGTCGGCAGCCAGCGGCTGTGCGAACACGGTTCCCTCGAAGTGAAGCTCGACGAGACCCATTTCCAGATCCGGTTCGAGACCGACGGGAGCCTGAGCGCCCGCGAGGCGTTCCGCTACGCCCTCAAGGACCTCAAGCGGCGCTTCGAGGAGCTCCGCGAGGCGGTCCAGGCGCTCCCCTAGCGCCCGGGCGCCGACGGGCGCCATTCGTACCGCAGGCGAGCGGCGATGCCGCCAATCCCTCGGAGCCGGCGACCGGGCTCCCCGTCCTCGCGAACGATGAACACGCGGGCACGCGCCGCGCGGGCGACGTCGAGGATCCGCGCCGCCTCGGGGTCCGTGAGCAGGGTGTCGAGGACGAGGATCGTTTCCGCTGCTCCCGCGTCGACCGCTTCGGCGGTCTCGCGCGGGCCTACCGAAGCCCGGTGCCCGCCGAGCTCGGCCACGAGCGACTCGACGAGGGCCGCCTCCTCGGCCGCCACGCTCGAGCGGAGCACCTCGCTCGCGCGACCTGAACGGAGCAGCTCCTCGATGCCCGCCCGTCCGGCCTCGCTCGCCGGGAGCACGCGCGTCTTCGCCTTGCTCTCGGGCGCGAGCTCGAGCAGCCGATGCGCCACTTGCTCCTTGAAGAACCCGGGCCCTACGATCACCACCGCAGCGGCGTTCGGCACCTCGGCCCGCAAGACCGTCGCCACCTCCTCGACGTACTGCCCTCGCTCCTTCTCGCGGCTCGAACTCGCGTACCGCTTTCCCGGCAGCGTCCGCTTGAGCTCGGCCACGGGATCGATCGCCCTGCCGCGCAGTCGCACGACCGCGCTGTCCCCCCAGTCGACCGCGGCGACCACCAGCGTCGGTTCGCCTCTCGATTCCAGCCCCTCCTCGAGGAGCGAGCGCTCTCCGCCCGAGAGACTCTCCTTCTGGACGGTGAACTCCTCCCCCTCGGCGAGGTCCAGGGTGTGATGACGCCCAATGTCGAACGGACCTTCGAGGATAGGACCTGTGACCCGAACGTGGTGGGAAAAACCGTGAAACTCCACCTGTTCGGCACGCAACACGAGCCAGATGCGCCGGCGGTCGCGCTGGGCGGCCGGTGCATCCTCCGGCGCCTCCGGATCGCGTCGGGTAGTGGACGCGCCCACCTTCTCCCCGGTCCGAAGCAGACGCGCCACCCGCCACAGGTCGCTGGGGGTCTCGATCCGAAGACGGAGAAGGCCGGTCGCTGGATCTTGGTGGAGGAGGCGCACGGCGAACCCCGGGCGCGAGCGGGCTCTCGCTACATAGGTGCTTGCCCGTTCGCGACCTCTCTCCTCCTCTAGCCCATCGCGCCGAGCAGAGCCACCATCGACGTGCGGCGCCGGAACTCTTATGCGCCTCTCGACGGCTCGGGACGTGGCGGCGCCCACGTGGCCTTCCTTGACGAGCTCCGGGCCCACCCGCGGTTCCTCGTCTTCCTCCTCGCGGGCACCTTCTCCTTCGCGGCCCCCACGGCCGGGCTCGTCGTCCTATCGAGCGAGGTGGTCCGGAGCTATCCCGCTACGGGGGCCGGCGCGGACTTCGCGGCGCTCGCGCTCGCCTTGCTCGGACTATCTGCCACCGTCCCGACGCTCGGCGCTGCGCTCGTCTCCGGAACGCTCGCGGACCGGGTGAATCGACTCCGCCTGCTGCGTCTCGTCAGCCTCGTCGCCCTCGCCGCGCTCGCCGGTGCGGCCGCACTCCTGTACTACCGCCCGTCCGCTTCGATCGGTACCCCCGGGCCGGCGGGCTTCGCCCTTCCGGTCTGGGTGATCCTACTCTTCCCACTCTGGGCCGCGATGACCGCGGCGGCGACGATCTTCCGTCCTGCGTTCAACGCCTCGATCCCGAAGCTCGTGCCGTCGGTCTCGCTCGGCCGCGCCAACGGGCTCATCTACGGCCTCACGGTCGTCGTAGGTGTCGTTACGTGGGTCGCGGTCGGCCCCATCACGGACACGGTGGGTCCGGTCGTCGCCCTCCTGCTCCCCATCTCCCTGTTCGGGGCGAGCGTCGTCTGTCTCTACCGCCTCAAACTCGAGCTCCAGGAGCCGCGGACGGTGCCGCGGCGTTCTTTCCTCGCCGATGTCGTCGAGGGGTACCAGTTCCTCGGCGAGCGGAGGGAGCTTCTCGCCCTCACGCTCGGGAGTCTCGCGATCAACTTCCTCAATGCGGTCGCCTTCGTAGAGCTACCGCTCTACGCCCTCGACTACCTAGGTTCGAGCACCGCGCTCTTGGGGGCGCTCTACGCCGTGGGAAGCATCGGGGGGGGCGCCGGCTCCTACCTGATCGGCCGGAGCCGGTTCGAGCCGCACGCCGGACGGCTCATCGCGTTCTGCATCGTCCCGATGGGGATCACGGTGCTCGCGCTGCCGCTCCTCCACAATCCGATCCTCGCCCTCGGGGACATGTTCCTGTTCGGGCTCTTCCCGGGAATGGTCCAGACGATGTTCCTCGCCGGTGTGCAGGCGACCGTGCCGAACCGCATCCTGGGCCGGGTGTTCGCCGCCGACGAGGTCGGCTCGTTCGGTCTCGTCCCGGTGGGCCAGTACGTGGGCGGTCTCGCGACGATCGCCTTCGGCCTCCGGAGCACGTACCTCCTCGCTGGGCTCGGGACGGTCGCCGTGGGGCTCGCCCTCCTCGCGCTCCCGGTCGTCGCCCGCTTCCGGTTCGTGCCCGAGCGACCGATCCCCACGGGAGCGCTCGCGGGTTCCCCCGTCCCGATCGGGTTGCCGGAGGTCCCGCTCGTCAACCCCGGGGACGGACCTCCCCCGAGCGTCTAGGTCCCGGCCCCCATCCTCGGGGTGCGAGGGTGGCAGAGGTTCACCCTGGAGCGACGGCTTATCTGCGGCCCCCCCGTCGAAGGCGCGGGAGGCGACCCCCTGGCGGACCAGTCGCACGGGGAGGGGGAGGCGGAGCGGGCCGTCCTTTCGGCGCTCCGCTGGGCGTTCGTTCTCTCCTGCGTTATCCTGGGTGTCGAGGCGGTCTCGGCCTTCTTCGCCCGGAGCCTCTCCCTCGCGGTAGACGCCGTCCACAACGTCCCGGACCTGTTCGGGTTCGCGATCTCCTTCCTTTCCCTCGCGTTGACGCGGAAAGGGGCGACGGAGCAGCACACCTTCGGGCTCCACCGTACCGAGGTGCTGGCGACGGTGGTGAACGCGAGCTTGGTGCTCGGGACCGGCCTCCTGTTCGGCTACGAGGCGCTCGTCACGCTCCGGGCGCCCGCCGGGAGCTTCGCGGGGCCGGTCGACCCGTACTGGATCCTGCTCGGGGCGGGTCCCACGATCGTCCTGCGCGCGACGGCGGCGCTCAACCTCCGCCGGCTCCCCCAACAGACCCGCGACATGAATCTCCGCGGCGTGTTCCTCCACCTGACGGGCGACTTCGCGATCACCGTCGTTCTCCTCGCCGACGCGACGCTCCTGCTGCTTCGACCTAGCCTCGGCTGGGTCGACTCGGCCGCCGCGTTGGTCATCTCGGCGGTCCTCGTCGTCGAGTCGCTCCCGTTGTTCCGCGAGGCCTGGTCGAGCCTTTCGGAGCGTATCCCCGCCCACCTCTCCGTGGAAAAGATTCTCCGCGTCGCCCGCGGCGTGCCGGAGGTCGAGGATCTTCACGACATCCACGTCTGGTCGGTCTGCTCGAGCCTCGTCTGCATGACCGCGCACGTGGCGACGCGCCAGCTCACCGTCCTGCAGGCGATGGGGGTGGTCGCGGACCTCAAGGAACGGATGTCCTCCGAACTCGGCATCGTCCACGCCGTCTTCGAGGTGGAAGAGGCTCCCGCCGCCGCTCCGGTCACCAATCCTACGGCGAGCGACCCGGCCTAGCCGGAGCCTCCCCCGGACGGAGGGAACGGGTCGACCACCGCCGTCGGACGGCCCGTGGAGTGCGGCCCGGTGGTCGTTCCGGGTCACGAGACCGGGGATGCGGCGGACCCGCTCCGGGTGCCCGGCCTCATTAGGGTCCGGCCTGTCGGGCGAGGGGAGTCTATGGTCGCAGAGGCGGTCGAATCGACGTTTGAGAGCCGGCTCCTCGAACGCCGCAAGGTGGCCGAGCGTACCAACGCCTTCCTCTTCGAGAAGCCGAGCGGCTTCACCTTCCGGGCCGGGCAGTTCCTCGAGTTCGCGCTGCTCAACCCGACCGAGACCGACGCCGAGGGGACGACCCGGTCGTTCTCCATAGCGTCCGCCCCGCACGAAGAGGCGTTGATGATTGCCACCCGCATGCGCGATACCGCCTTCAAGCGCCAGCTCGGCGAGCTCCCCATCGGCGCCAAGATCTCGGTGAAGGGGCCGTTCGGCGACCTCGTGCTGCACGAGGATGCCTCGAAGCCCGCGGTGTTCCTCGCCGGAGGGATCGGTATCACGCCGTTCCGGAGCATCCTCACCGACGCCGCGCGGCGCCAGCTCCCCCACCGGATGGTGCTGTTCTACTCGAACCGGCGGAGCGAAGACGCGACGTTCTTCGAGGAGATCGAGGGGCTCGAGCGGCTCAACCCGAACTTCAAGATGGTCCCGACGATGACCCAGATGGAGAACTCGCGGTTCTCCTGGGGCGGAGAGCGGCGCGAGATCGACCGTGCGATGCTGTCCCGGCGGATCGACGACGACCCGCACCCCGTCTACTACGTCGCGGGCCCACCGCGCTTCGTGACGGGAGTTCACGGGATGCTGCGCGAGACAGGGATCGAGGAGACGGACATCCGAGCCGAAGCGTTCGACGGCTACTAGCGCGCCGCCGCTCGCAGCTTCATTAGGGACCACGGATAGACCCGCCCCATGCCGGCGCGGAAGCAGCGACCCCTTCCCAACGGCACACGACGGACCGAAGGGGGGCGTCGGCCACGTTCCTTCACCGACGCCCAGCTCCGCCGGTTCGAGGAGTCCGTCGCCGAGCTGTTCGCCGCGCTCGGAATGCAGATGCACACGCAGGGGACCGAGGCGACCCCGAGGAGGTTCGTGCGGGCGCTCATCGACTCGACCGCGGGCTACGACGGGGACCCGAAGCTCGTCACGACGTTCGCCACCGAGTGCCACGGCGGGCCCGACTGCACGCTGAGCCAGGTGATCGAGGGCCCCATCCCGTTCTACTCCCTCTGCGAGCACCACGCCCTGCCGTTCTTCGGCCGGGTGTTCGTCGGCTACATCGCGCACGAGCAGATCATCGGCCTGTCGAAGCTCACCCGCCTCGTACGGTTGTGCGGCATGCGGTTCACGACGCAGGAGCGGCTCGGGCACGAGGTCGCGGACACGCTCGAGGCGATCCTCGGCCCGCACGGCGTGGGGGTCTACGTCGACGCGCATCACCTGTGCACGCAGATGCGCGGGGTGAGGGAGGCCGCTCCGTACACCCGGACGAGCTTCTGGCGCGGGGAGTACGCGAAATCGGCCGCCCTCCGCACGGAGTTCCTCACGATGTGCGGCAGCTTCCCGTGAACCGGCTCGCCCCTCTCGAGACCTTCCTCGAGCCCGGGGACGGAGCGGCGATCCCCCTACCTGGCCTGCTCGCGGCGCTGTACGGCCCGCTCCGGCTCGGCCGGCCGGACTCCGCCCCGTATGTATTCGCAAACTTTGCCTCGAGCCTCGACGGCGTCGTCTCGTTGAACCCGAAGGGACGTTCGGGGGGCGGAGAGATCACGGGGTTCAATCGGCACGACCGGATGGTGATGGGGATACTTCGCTCCGTCGCCGACGCCGTGATCGTCGGGGCCGGCACGCTCCGGTCGGTGCCCCATCAC
The DNA here is from genome assembly GCA_022749845.1 of Thermoplasmata archaeon. Lineage (GTDB taxonomy): Archaea > Thermoplasmatota > Thermoplasmata > Lutacidiplasmatales > UBA184 > JAKIVR01. Next base: position 9,181 of record JAKIWX010000015.1, on the reverse strand, counting down.
CTGTGGACCCCGGGACACATCTATCCGGACCTCACTACTAGCTTCGTGGAGCTCAGGCGCTCGCTCGGGCGCAGCGGCGAGCCGCTCAACGTCATCGTGAGCGCCCGCGGCGACTTGGATCTCTCGCTCCCCGTGTTCAGCTCGGGCGAGGTCAGGGCCCTCATCGTTACGACGAAGGCAGGCGTTCGGAAGCTCGAGGAGCGTCGCCTGCCCGATTCGGTCTCCGTGCAGTCGGTGAGCGGAGATGATCACCTCGAAGCCAGCTCGGTGTTGACGGCCGTGCAGCAATCGGGGCGCGCAGAGCTGCTGCTGCTCGAGGGTGGCCCCACGCTGATGGGAGAGTTCCTCTCGGAGCACCTTCTGGACGAGCTGTTCCTCACAGTAGCTTCCCAGATTGTGGGACGCTCGTCCATGGGCGAGCGCCCAGGGCTCGTCTCCGGGCGGACCTTCGCACCCGAACTCCCGCTGTGGAGCTCCCTCGCCGGTGTAAAGCGGGCGGCGGATCTTCTGTTCCTCCGATACCGTTTCCGGGCTTCTGGCGCCGCAGGGCTCACGGCTGTCGGCCCTACTTCTACCTGAGAACGCGGCTCTCGGCGGCGTGAGATGCGTGGGGACCCTGGAACCTTCCTGCTGCACGAATCTAGCTAGATTCAAGCTCCGAACGAAGCTCCATCCCGTACGATGGTCGTCCTGAACACGCTGGACGTGGACCTAGTCCTGCTGTTCTCCGCCATCGTCGTGACCGCGTTCCTCGCCCGATGGACCTCGCTGCCCATCACCGCGCTCGAGATCCTCGCGGGCGCCCTCCTCGTAGGGCTTGTCGGGTTCTCGGTACCGGTGGGCACGGACTCGATCATCACCCTGGGTGGCCTCTTCGTGGTCTTCCTGGCGGGTTTCGAGACCGGATTCGGGTTCCTCCTCAAGAACCTGAGAAAGGCGCTGACCGTGGGACTCCCGGGCTTCTTCGGGCCGTTCGTCGGGCTCTTCGTCCTCCTCTTCTACGTCCTTCATGCCCCGTTCCTCGTAAGCCTCATCGGAGCGACGGCGCTCGCGGACACCTCGATCTCCATCACCTACACCACGCTTCAGCAGTACGAGCTCGCCGACCTTCCCTTTGGGCGCCTTCTCCTCGCGTGCACCCTCTGCGTGAATCTGGTGGAGGACGCGACCGTGACGACCGCGACGGTTGCCACCACCCCGGGGTTCCTGTTCACCGTCGGAGTTCTGGGAGCGCTGGTTGGCGCCGCGCTCCTCCTGCCCCGCCTGTCCAAGGCCATCGAGGGCGCCGGCGGGAAGCAGTTCACAAACATCGGCGCCCGGTCCCTGCTCCTTTCCCTGGCCGTCCTCGCCCTCCTCTCCGTGCTTGTGGGGGTGCCCGGAATCCTTTTCGTGTTCCTGATGGGGTTGATCTTCTCGCAGCTCCTCCCGCGCGAGGCTTGGAAAGAGTACCTAGCGAACGTACGACCGATCGCCTTCGCGTTGTTCATTCCGCTCTACTTCGTCGCGGTGGGGCTCAAGGTCGATGTCCGATTCGTCCTCGCCCACTGGTCGCTCTTGCTGGGGCTGATCGCAGCGGCGTCGGCGTTCAAGATGCTCTCGTTGTTCCCGGTCGTTCGTTCCGTCTTTGGGAAGGTGAGGGCCGGCCCGGTGACCGTTCTCATGAACGCGCGCCTCACGAGCGCGACCGTCATCCTCGCGCTGGTCCTCGGACTCAGGCTGATCACCTCCGGGTGGTACTCCGTCTTCATCACGGTCGTCGTCGTACTCGCCCTCGCCTCCTCCGCCGCCGTCCGGGCGTTCCCCGGCTTCCGGAGCGTGGCAGCGGCAAGAGCCCTCTTCGGCTCGGCGACCGGCTCTCCCCTAGAACCGTCGCCGGGAGGCTCCGTCCCTTTCCCCGGGCCGCTGGATGGGTGAGCGCAAGTCCTCGTCGTAGCCACTTCTAGGAGAGGGTACCGGCACGCGCTTCGGCGAGGTTATGCTGCCGACCGGGTGGGTGGGTCAGAGACGTTGTGACATGTTGACTACCTGGATTCTCGCCTGGGGCCATGTCATATCGGCGATCTGTTGGCTGGGCGGCGGGATCGTCTTTGGCTTCGTGGTCGCACCCGCTCTTGCCCGGCTTTCCCCGGCGAGCTCGGGCGAGTTCCTGGTGAAAGTTGTCCCTAGCGTGGTCCGATTCTTCCAGATTTTCGCGGGTCTGACGATCGTCTTCGGGTTCCTTCTACTCTACAGCATGGGTGGATCGAGCCAGCTGTCGCAATCGACATTCTACGGGCTCGACCTTTCGATTGGTATCGTCGTCGCCTTGGCGGCGTTCGTCGTGGCCGAGTTCGTAGCGGCCCCGCTCCAGCTCAAGGCGGTCCGCCAGGTCAAGGAAATGCTGGCCTCGGGTTCGCACGAACCCCCGGCCGAGTTCCCTCGGACACTGAGGCTCGCCAGCCTCACCGCGAGGCTGACCGCGGTGCTCCTAGTCCTGGCCTCGATCTTCATGGTCGGCGCGGGCTTCTACTAGAGCTCCCCGGCGCGGGGACGGTGCCGGGGACGGCCCAACCCGCTCGAACCCTCCGCTGCGTGCTGCGCGCGTGGGAACGAACCGGGCTACCTCTCCCTCGCACCGGCCGGTGCAAGGCCAAGGTATCGGGGCCGCGCGGCCGCTGCTCGCGGCCTCGTCCCGAGGAGGAAGAGGGAGCTAGGCGCGGGTTGGTTGCCCCCCTGCCCCGCCGACGCGGGCCTGCGCCGCAGATACATTTAAGCGTCCGACGTCCCATACCTAAACGTCTGACAAGACCTAGGATTCTGTCTGACGGACAATGGCCGAGACCTCGGAGCGCGTCACCGTTCGGATCCCCCAGGAGCTCCTCGAGAAGCTCAAGGCGATTCAGCAGACGAAGGGTACTCCGACCATCTCGGACACGATCCGCGAAGGCCTCGAGCGGTTCATCGAGATGAATCTTCCACCGCCCAACATCCGGAAGGTGGTGGTGGACCTCTCGCGCCAGGACAACCGCCAGCTCGAGGAGTTCGTCCGCGAAGGTGGCTCCGTCTCCATCGATGATGCGGTGCGTGCCGCGGTCCGGGAGTACATCCGTACCCGGCTCGACCAAATGGGCGGCGCTCGCCTCCGGCGCGATGTGGACTCGGTGGCGGCGGAGGGGTCCGCGCCCCCCTAGGCCCGGGAGGGAGCGACCTTGAGACCCGACCTCGGCGACGAGCTAGCCGGCCTCGCGGCGCGGGCGCGAGGGGACCCGATCACCCTCGTCGGGTTGGGAGGGGCAGGCTGCGAAGCGGTCCACGACCTGCTTCGGCTCGAACTTCCCGGCGTCCGAGCTGTCGCGATCAACACCGACGCGACGCACCTCTCTCACGTCGACGTCGAGGAGAGGATCCTCATCGGACAGCGAACGCTCAAGGGGCGAGGCAGCGGCGGGGACCGTGAGCAGGTGCGCGCCGGCGCTGAGGAGGCCCGCGAGGAGATCGTGCGCCGCATCGGCTCGAGCGAGATCGTGTTCCTACTTGCAGGCCTCGGCGGGGGCACGGGAAGCGCGCTCCTCCCCCTTCTCACGCGCGACCTCCGGGCGCGCGGCACCCTCGCGGTCCCCGTCGCCTTCCTTCCGTTCCACATCGAGCTCGAGAGCAACCCGGACCGGCGCTCGAATGCCCTCGGGGCGCTCGCCGAGCTCGAGGAGATGGGGGGCCTCCTCCTCGCCCTCTCGAACGAGAAGCTCCGGCGGTTCGAGTCGCTCCCCATGCCCCGCGTCCTGCAGGCCCGCAACGCCTACCTCCACGGTCTCGTCGAAAGCCTCGTCGACATGGTGGAGCATCCGAGCCAGCTCAACGTCGACCTCGCGAGCCTGAAAAGTCACTTGGCCCAGTCGGGGGTCTCCACGCTCCTGTTGAGCGAGGAGCACATCTCCGAGCCCGAGCGACTCGTCCACACCGCTCTCACCGAAACTCTTCTCGATTTCGAGCTCTCGGAGAGCCCCTCCGCCCTCGTCCACGTGGACGGAGGCTCGAACCTGACGCTCGGGACGGTGGACCGGGTCTGGCGGGCGATGCGACGTCGCCTCGGCGAACCCCGTCGCATGCTGGTCGGCACCCGCACGCACCCTGAGTTCCGCAACGTCGTTCGCTTGACGGCGGTGGTCGGTGGGCTTCGCCCCCGATCGGTGCGGGACGCCCTGGTGCCTCTCCGCAGCCCTCCCGCGTAGGATCCCGGCCCTGCGGGCGCTAGACCCCCTGCGATGGCCCCGGAGAGGTTAATGCGCGCTCGGAGCGTGTCAATCGACGTGAACTCGCGGGACACCGTCGGCCGTTACCGGGGAGGGTGCTCGGGCCACACGTCTCGAGTTGAACGAGTACGCCGGTGGGCACGGTCTCCGAAATCCCCTTTGTACCTCACCACCGCGATCGTCGGCTTTCTGCTCTTGCTCACCGTGCCCCTCTTTCCCCAGGTGCGCAGCGGGGTTCCCGATGCGCCAAGCTCAGAGCTCACGCCGCCTCCGCACCCCCTGACCGGGATTGCGCCTGCCTCCCAACGGGCGGCGGCCGGGATCCCGACGGGAGAATGGGTCAACGTAACGCCGGGAACCTCCCCCTCGGGACGGGCCGGCGCCGCGATGTCGTACGATGCCGCCACCCACGCTGTGCTGCTCTTCGGCGGATGCAGCGCTACCGCCTGCCCCACGAACGACACCTGGCGGTTCGCGGGAGGTACGTGGACCAATCTGACCGGGGGGACGGCGCCGCCGGCCCGCTGGCGGGCGATGATGAGCTTCGACCCCGCCATCGGGGCGGACGTCCTCTTCGGCGGATGCTCGAATGCGACCTGCCAGTTGAACGACACCTGGGTGTACCGGGCAGGGAACTGGACCAACCTCACCCAAGCTGGTGCCCCTCCGGGCCGGAACGACGGCTCCTTGGTCTACGACTACAACGACTCCACGCTCTACCTGATCGGCGGGTGCGTGAACTCGGGCAACCTCAGCGCGACGCTCCGGTGCGGGGACAACCTCCTCTGGATGTTCCATCCCAACGGCACCTGGAGCAAAGTGGTGCTCACGGGCGGCTCCCCCGTCCCGCCGCCCCGAGCGCAGGCCACGGCCGTGAGCGACCCGTCGGTCGGAGGTTTCCTCCTCCAAGGGGGTGAAGTGTACAACGGCGTCCTCGCCGTCGACCAAGGCTACGCGGACACCTGGTCCTTCTCGAACGGGAGCTGGATGAATCTCACCGGCGGGGCGGCGCCCGTGCCCTGCTGCGCCCGGGCGGGCGGCTGGGACAATGCGACCGGTTCCGCGATCCTCTTCGGGGGCGTCTCGGCCCCACCGGGGTTCGCGGAGTATGCCTCAACCTGGTCGTTCCGTGCGGGTGCGTGGACGAACGTCTCCCCCACCCTCTCCCCTGCGGCGCGCTCCTTCGCCGCGGCGGTCTACGATCCCGCGGGCCAGGAACTCCTGATCTTCGGCGGGGAGAACTCGACGAGCTCCTCGCTCGGCGACACCTGGGCCTACCGCTTGGCGACGTTCCCGGCACCTACGGCCTCCCCCTCCTCGGGCGGGATCGACGTCGGGCAGGTGCTCACCCTGAGCGCGCCCCCAGCCGCCGTGCAGTCGAACGCGAGCTACCTGTGGCTCCACCTGCCCGGGTGTGCCGCGCTCGATCTCCCTGTCCTCCACTGCCAGGCCGCGTCCTCCGGAAACTTTGACCTGACCATCAACGTCTCCGCGCCAAACGGTACCTCGGGCGAGAGCGTGCCGCTCCTCTACGAGGTGTACCCCTCGCCGGCGGTTGGGACCTTCTCTACGTTCCCACCTGTGGTGGATGCGGGGCAGTCGGTCACTTTCAGCGCCTCCGCCGCGGGGGGCACGGGCCTCTACACGTTCAACTGGAGCGCGCTCCCCCCCGGCTGCCTCTCCACGAACTCCCTGAGCCTCGCCTGCCCTCCCGCAGCCACGGGGAACTTCCGGCCTCACCTCACCGTGACCGACTCGAACGGGGCGAGCGAGACCGGCGTCCTGCCCCCGCTCGTCGTCAACGCTGCCCTCGGGCTCGTCCTCAACGTCACCCCGACCCCGACGCTCGTCGGGACACCGTTCTCGGTGGTTGCGATGATCCAGGGGGGGACGCTCCCCACCTCCATCGCCTGGAGCGTGCTGCCGACCGGTTGCCGGCAGGGCTCGAGCTTCGTCGTGAACTGCACCGAGAATGTCGCCGGAACCGTTCGCATGGCCGTCACGGCGCGGGACAGCTCCTCCGAGCAGCTCACCCACTTCCTCAACGTGAGCGTCGTCCTGCCCGGGGGGAACCGCTCGAACGGGACCCCCGCAGGGACGAATCCTGGGTTCCTGAGCCAGTACGGGCTCTACCTCGGGCTCGGGGTGGCGGCCCTGCTCCTGCTCCTCCTCGCCCTGTGGCAGCGCGCGAGGACGCGCTCTCCGCCTCCTTCGAGCCCTCCAGTGCCGACGAGGGCAAGCCTACCGCCGGGACCGAACGATCCGACGGAGAATCGGCTTCCGTGAGGAGTTGGATCCGGCCCGGACCCCAACTCAATGGTCGGGCGGCTCGCGCAGGTCGAGCTCGTTCCAGAGAAGGTCCACCACCTGGGAGCTGCGGAGAGCGCGGGGGCCGACGGAGAGGCGCGGGATGCCGCTACCCTCGAGAAGTTCCCGCTCGGCGGCGGTCGGCTCCGTCGGGTCGCTCAGCACGGCGGAGAGCCCGATAGGGCCGTCGTACGCTCGGAGCGGGGAGCCCGACTCGGTGAGCCACACGGCCCCGGCTCTCCGGACGAACGCCTCCAGCGCCTCGCGGGGGTCCGCGGGGGCCACCGTGAGCCCAGGGGAGGACTCCACCGGGCCGTCGGCGAGCACCGACCGTACCAGGGCGTTCTTGAGGAGGGCGGCCGTCGAGCGCTCGTCGGGGTTCAGGTAGCGGACCCTCGAGCCATCGACGACGATGCTCCGTCCGGGGCCGTCGCCTTTCGGGTGAAAGAGCAGCGTCACGGTCGCGTCCCGGCGAAGGTCGTTCGAGAGGGTGAGCGCGGTCGAGAGGACCCTCGCCACCTCGTCCATCCGCCCCCCCCCGCCGGCAAGGTCGTTGAGGGTGAACGCCCCGTCGAGGGGAACGGTGTGCACGAGGAGCAAGAGGTGGCGCGGCACGGGAGCCGTAGGCTCCCCGTCGCTTAACGCCGGGCGCGCGGCCTAGTCCTCAGACGGCCGAGCAGGGCGGACCCTGGCCTTCGAAGAGGTCCCCGGAGGCACCATCGGTCCCGCCGGGCGTCGGCGCTCGAGCCAGATCTCGTCCCCAAGCTCGTGGTAGACGGCGGGGGGTTCCCCGCCGGGAAGCAGCTCACCGGGGCGGCCACGGAACGCTCCCGAGCGGGCCGCGCCCGCCGAGTAGACCACCTCGGGCTCGCCGGCCTCGCGCATCGCCTCGGACTCCTGCCGGGCGAGGTCGTAGATGCGGTCCTTGCGGAACATCCAGTAGTGGATCCGCCACTCCCGTCCGTCGTAGAGCGTGGTCTCGTCCCGCTCGGTCTCGAGGATGCCCGTGTCCTCGAGCATGTAGAACGTGTCACGGTCGTCCGGCTCGAGGACGTTGTCGATGATCCGTTCGTTGAACCCAAAGAAATTGAGCACGTGCGCGGCGATCGTGCGGGCGTCCTCGGGGCGCATCCCGTCGTGGCCCACGCTCCGGCGTATCGCCTTCGCGAGCGAGTCGTGGTCGACCGGCCCAGCGAGAGCGAGAACCTCGTCCTGAGGGAGGCCGGCACGGGTCCGCCGCAGGTCCTCGGAGCTGCGCAGAGGGACCGGGTTGCGCAGGGTGTAGCCGCTACGGGTCCCCGAGGCCCCGAGCGTCCTCCGGTTCCGCTCCATCGCTGAATTCATGCTTGCCTTCCGTATAAGAACCTTCTCACTTTCGCTCGTCGGCGCAGCCCCTGCGGCGGCCTGCCGGAACCGTCGGCGCGGGCCGCCGGAATAGCTCTGGTACGGAGGGGTTTAGAGTAACCCATGCGCAAGCCCGCTCGGTTTTGGCGTGCTAGAGGTTCACGCGGCCCGGCCTCTCCCCGAGCGCGCGACGAGCTCCACCCGGGCCGGCCACTCCTCTCGCTCGATGCGGGCTTCGACCTCCTCGAGCTCCTCGTGGCCCGGAAGTTCGGAACGGGCGAGGTAGACGCGAGCAAGGCCGCCACCGCTCGGACCCTGCCAGCGCTTCCCGCTGCGCTCCTGGGTGCGGAACTCGTAGTACTCGGGTGCCGGCAGGAACCAGAGGAGAGAATCGTCCGTGAACCGGGGCTGGCCCGGCTCCGCCGCCTGGATGTGGAGCCCCAAGTGGCGGCTCACGGCGGTGGGGAGCGCGAACACCCGCTTTTCGGAGAGGCGGGCCGAGGCGAGGAGCCGACGGCGGACCGTTTCCACGGGTAGGAACTCCTCGGCGCGGCTGGAGGCCGCGACCCGTACGACCCCGGGTCCGCGGGATAGGAAGGCGATCGTCCGAGCGAGGGTTCGGCTCCGACGCGGTTCCGTGTCGTCGAATTCGATGAGGGTCGCGACCTCCCCCGGAAGCTGGAGGTTCAAGTAGGTCGGGTGGGCCGCTCGCAGAATCACGTACTCCATGGGCGGGCCGCGGGCCCCATGAATTGGGGCCAGCTATATGGAACCTTACGGCGCCGTGGGAGATGGAGTATTCGGCGTTCGCGGTGGGAGGCGCTCGAGCACGGGGAGGATACTCTCGAGGGTCTCCGCGCGCACCACCGCGTCGGCGGCGCGCGCGACCAGCTCGTCCGAACTGTTGAACGCGATCCCGGCCCCTACGAACGGGAACACCCGAGCGTCTGCCCGCCCGTCCCCGACGTGGGCGGTAGCGTTCGCGGAGAGATCCCAACGACGGAGGAGGCGTGCCAGACCCCCGAGCTTGTCGGGCCGTAGGGGGCCAGGGTCCTGGAGCAATCCGTCGTGGTCCGGTGGGATGGGGGTACCGCTCGCCCCGTCGAGGGAGTAGCGTCGCACGTACCAGTCGCAGACGTACCCTGGGTTGTGGGTGAGGAGCGCCACCCGCGCCCCTCGGGCGTGAAGTGCGGCGATCGTCTCGCGGATGCCGGCGATCCTTGGCGAACGCTCCAGAATCTCTCCGATCTCCGTCGCCGAGTGGCCGCGCGCGAGCGCGAGTAGGCCTCTCAGGTGCTCCT
>JAKIWX010000149.1 GCA_022749845.1 Thermoplasmata archaeon | reverse complement strand
TCCGTCTCGTCAAACCTTATATCGCGTGGGTCGGTTGAAACGCCGTGCAGGTGTACCCGGTCCGGCCGTCGCACCGGGCTCGCCTTCGCGACGGCTCCCTCCTCGCGGTTGCGACCGAGCAGTTCGGGACGGCGCGTGCCGACGGCGCGAAGGTGCTCACGACCTACGGAGCGCTCGCCGAGCTCCGCGTATGGGGCGAAGGGAACTCCCTTGCCGTCGAGGTCCGGATGGACCCGAAGGTGGCCGAAGAGGTCGCCCGCGAGACGATCCGCAGGTACAACCTCTTCCTTGAGTCCGCGACGGGCTACTCCGCGAAGGAGCGGGCGAAGCGGCTTCGCAAGAGCTCCGGGGCGGAGGGCCCCAAGAGCTAGTCGATGGCTTCGGGCCCTCCCCTTCCCGGCACCGCCACCGAGTACGAGCGGCTCCGCGCCACGGTCGCGCAGTACTTCCCCGTCTACGAGACCCGTATCACCCCCTACTCGCTCGTCCTGCTCGTCCACCTCGACCCGGCTACGCTCGAGGGAAAGTTCGACCAGCTGCGGCAGGAGTTGTGGGGGCAGTTCTTCGTTCCGCAGCTGCGACGCGAGCAGGGCGAATACCTCGTGGAGGTCGTGCGTCGCCCGAAGCGGAGCGCGTGGGGCCCGTACGTCAACCTGGGGCTCCTGCTCATCACGGTCGCCTCGACCGTGTCGGCCGGGGCGTTCCTGTGGCTCTCCTACCGGGGGGGAACGAGCCTGCACACGAGCGATTTCCTCTACGGCGGCCTCTACTTTGGCCTGCCGTTGCTCACGATCCTAGGGCTCCACGAGTTCGCCCACTATGTGATGGCGCGCCGCCACCACGTCGAGGCGTCGCTCCCATACTTCATCCCGGTCCCGCCACCGTTCCTCCTGTTCGGGACCTTCGGGGCGTTCATCTCGCTCCGCGAGCCCATCCCGGACAAGAAGGCGCTCCTCGACATCGGCGCGTCGGGACCCATCGCCGGGTTCATCGCGGCCATCCCGGTCACGCTCGCGGGCCTCTACCTTTCCGCCCACGCCCCCGTGCTCTCCGCCGCCAACTGCGGCCCGACGATCCTCGGCGTGAACTACGGAAACATGCTCATCGGGCTACCCGCGGTCTGGTCGCTGTTCCAGAGCCTCCTCGGGATCAACCCCTCGAACCTGCACCCGCTGGCGCTCGCGGGATGGGTGGGGATCCTCGTCACGGCGATCAACCTCCTCCCGGCCGGTCAGCTCGACGGCGGCCACGTGGCCCGAGCGCTGCTTGGCGCCAAGTCGATGTATGCGAGCTGGGCGGCCCTAATCATCCTCTTCGGGCTCGGCTTTCTCTACCCTGGCTGGTTCTTCTTCGCAATCCTCGTGTTCTTCCTCGGGATGCGCCATCCCCCGCCGCTCAACGACATCACACCGCTCGACACGAAGCGGGTCGGGGTCGGTATCGTCGCGGTGGCGCTCCTCATCTCGGGGTTCGTGATCATCCCGATCGGAACCCCCTCGGGCCAGTTCGCGCTCCAGAACGAATCCTCCGCCTCCGTTCCCCCGCCGCCGGGGTTCGCGATGGCGGACAACATCAGCCTCACCATCGTGAACCAGGATGTGGTCCCCCGCGCGTTCCTGTTTTCGGGGACGGTGACCGACGTCGTACGAGGTGCGAACAATAGCGCGACCGAGCTCACGGGCGCGGCCCTCGCGAGCTTCCTCGCGAATTCGAGCTGGGTCATCCACCTTCCGAACGGGAACACGACGTTCGTGAACGGGACCGGCAACTGGTCGATCCCTCGCGCGGCGTTCTCCACGATCCGTGCGATGGACGGGACCGCCACCCTGCTCGTGCACTACGCGAACCCCCAGCAGGCGGTGGTCACGCTGCGCATCGCCGCGAACCAGCTCTGCTCTCCGGGGGTCGCCTCCTCTTCGGAATCGTTCACCACCCAGATCTTCTAGGGTCGGCCACCGGCCCGCGC
>JAKIWX010000148.1 GCA_022749845.1 Thermoplasmata archaeon | reverse complement strand
GGCGACCGCGATCAGCGACATTGTGCTCGTGGCGCTCAACGGCGCGGTCGCGTTCATCGGAGGGAGCCGGATCGTCCTGTCCGAGGCGGTGTTCAGTGCGGCCGACCTCCTCGGGAGTGCGATGCTGCTGTGGGGACTCGTCGCCTCGCTGCGTCCCCCGGACGAAAACCACCCGTTCGGGAGTGGAAAGGAGCGGTTCTTCTGGGCGTTCGCCTCCTCGCTCGTCACCTTCTCGCTCACGGGCCTCGGAGTGTTCCTCGTAGGGTCGCAGCAGCTCGTCGACCCGCACCCGGTGAGCGCCGTGAGCGAGGGTCTCCTCGTCGTCGGCGCTACGCTTCTCGCGAGCGTCGTGGGGATCGTGCTGCTCCTTCGGGAGCTCCGGGCGACGCACGAGTCGCTCTCGAACTTCCTCATCTCCTCCCAGCTGGGGCTCAAGACGATCTTCTACCAGGACCTCATCGCCGGCTTCGCTTCCGCGATCGCTTTCGGCGGGCTCCTCCTGCTCTATCGGACCGGCAGCGGCTCCATCGACGGGATCACCACGATGGGGGTGGGGGCGCTCCTCGTCGGCACCGGCTTCCTCCTGGCCGCCGAGAGTCGCGAACTCCTCGTCGGCAAGGGGGTTACGGCCGAAGAAGCGAAGGAGATGCTCTCGCTCGTAGCCCGCGCCCCGAACGTGCGCAGGGTGCGCGGCTTTCAGACGATGATGCTCGGGCCGGACGAGCTGCTGCTCGCGATGCGGATCAACTTCCTCGACGGGCTCACGACCGACCAGATCGAGTCCACTATCGACGACCTTGCCGGGTTCTTGCGCCGGAAGTACCCGCGCCTACGGCAGATCATCATCGAACCGGAGTCGTGAGCCCCGGGGCGGGCGCCCGCCGAGAGTCCAGGACCCACGCCGAGGTGAGGGCAGCGAGCGTTATGCCCACGGCGCCGAGGAACAGCTCGATGCCGCGGACCCCGAAAGCGGAGAACAGGAGGGAGCTCCCCGCGAGGCCCACGATCATTCCGGCCGATACGACGAGCGAATAGAGGGCCATCGTCGTTCCCCGGGTGATCTTGTGGCTCAAGTCCGTGAGCTGGGCGAGCGCCGCGGGGCCGTACGCGAGCGCCGCGATCGCGCTCACGCCGGTGGCGGCCAAGAGCTCCGGCCGCGCCCCATACTCTGCGATGAGCCCCACCGAGGCAAGGATGCCGAGGAAGCCCGTCGTCCCGACCACCATGAGGCGGAGACGGCCGTACTTGTCGGCCAGACGCCCGTATCCAGGCTGGGTGAGGAGGAGGAGAAGACCACCGCCCCCGATGAGGGCAGCGAGCTCGGTGGGCGGTACCCCTACCCCCGAGGCGGCGCTCCCGAGGTAGACGAATCCTGCCCCCAGCAGGAGGTAGATCGTGAACCAAGGCAGGGTCACGAGCAGCACCTCGCGACGCAGGAGCGCCTCGCGCAGCAGGGAAAGTCCCACCGAGGAGAGCCGTGGGGTCTCCTTCACCGCGCGGAGCTCGAGCCACGCGAACAGGAACCCTCCGCCCAGGAGGAGGGCGCCGAACCTGAACACCCAGGGAAGAGCGCTGTTGGGGAGGCTCCCGAGCAAGGCGAATCCGACCGCGAAGCCCAGGACCCACCCGAGCAGGTTCACCGCGTCGAACCGGCCCATCTCGAAGCCGCGCTCCTCGCGCTGCGAGGCATCCCCTACGGCGGCGAGGCTCGCGGCGAGGATCGCGCCGCTCGCGACGCCGAAGAGAAGGTTTCCTAGGCCGAGCAGGGGGGGCGAGCGGGTGAAGGAGAGGGTGAGGAACAGAAGGAGGGCCGCGCCGGTGCCGGCGAGCAGGACGGGTCCCCGTCCGTACCGGTCCGCGTGCATGCCGGAAAGAAGGACGGTGGAGAGCTCCCCGATGGGGGAGGCCGCCGTGACGAGTCCCACGAGCCCCACCTCGCTCCCCACGAGGCCCGAGGAGTGGCCCTCGACG
>JAKIWX010000147.1 GCA_022749845.1 Thermoplasmata archaeon | reverse complement strand
TCGCCGTCCTTATGGACCGCCTTCGCGGGATACCGAAGCGTGGCGCGCGGCCCGGCGCGCGCCGGGTCATCCTCCCCCAGCCGAGAGGCAAGCGCGTGCTCGTTCGTCCCGCTGGAGGGCGATGAGAGAGCTCGAGGGGATCACTGCCCGCTCCCTCCCGATCGTCGCGAGGGCGCCCGGGAAGTGCATTCTCTTCGGTGAGCACGCCGTCGTCCACGGCGGTCCCGAGCTGCTTCTCGCGATCGACCTGTACACGCAGGTCTCGATCCGGGCGGCGGCCTCCCTCTCGCTGAACGGCGACAAGGACCCTCGAGCGCACCACCCTTACCTCGGCCCGGCGCTCGACAGGTTCGGCCCCGTACCTCCCGACCTCCAGATCCGGAGCGTCTCTCGCATCCCGCGCGCCGCCGGGCTCGGCAGCTCCGCCGCGTTCGTGTCCGCCCTCGCCGCCGCGCTGGCCTCCTCGGGTGGTGGGATCTCCCGGGCCGCACTCGCGGCCGAGAGTTTCGCGATCGAGCGGGCGGCTCAGGGAGTGGGAAGCCCTGGCGACACCTCCTGCGTCGTCGCGGGCGGACTCCTCTCCCTCAACGTGCCCGACGGCGAAGCGCTCTGGGAGGTTTCGGACGGGGCACGGAACTGGCCGGTAGCACGCCTTCCCGACCCTGGCTGGGCATGGCTCGTAGCCTACTCCGGGATCCCCCGACGTACGGGGGACGCTGTGCGAGCGGTGAGCGAGCGCCTAGCCGCCGCGGACGGGCCCACGCTCCTCGAGCGTTTCCGCTCCGTGGCGCTCGAGGGGCTCGATGCGCTGCGCGCGGAGGACCCGGAGCGAGTCGGCCGGCTGCTCGACCAGAATCAGACGCTCCTCGCCGAGGTGGGAGTCTCGCATCCCCGCCTTGAGGCTCTCCTCGAGGCGGTGCGCCCGGCCGTCTACGGCGCGAAGCTCACGGGCGCCGGCGCAGGCGGTTCGATCGTTGCCCTACCGCGGCCGGGCAAGGCGCTCGAGGCACTGCGCCGCCTCACGCGGGTCGGGGCAGCCGCGTACTCGGTGCGTGTGGCGCCGAGCGGGGTCGAACTCGTCGAGCCGGGTCCACCGGCCTGACCGCAGGAGTGGACCTCCCACTCTCCGGGCGCCCGCGGTGCACGAAGTGGGGGCCCTTTCGGCCTACCCCACCACAAGCTCAGCCGCGGAGGGTCCCGTCGACGAGCGCGTGCGCCAGGCGCTGGAGTGGATCCCGCACTCGCTCTTCTCCGTCCCTGCCCATCGACCCGCCCGTTCGGGCATGCCTGGTGCGACGGCTCGCGTGCACGGCCCGCAACCGATGCTGGGGAAGCCGCGATCCGCGAGCGGATGCGGGGGGAGGCCCGTGCGCGCGAGATACTCTTGGACGTCCCGGCGGCTCCAGGTCGCGAGCGGGTTGACCTTGAACACCCCGCGGCCCTCCGCCGACAGCTGCTGCCACTCGACGAGAGGGGCTGTCGCACGTCCGGGCGACTGGTCCCGTCGAACCCCCGTGAACCAAGCTGTGTAGCTGCCGAGCGCGGCTCGCAGCGGGCGGACCTTGCGGAGTTCGCAGCAAAAATCCGGATTTCGCTCGTAGAGCGCGGCGCCGAGGCGCTCGTCCTGCTCAGCCACCGTCTCTTCCGGGGAGATGTCGACCACCTCGAGCGCAAGCTCTCGGGCGAGGAGCTCCCGGTAGGCGATCGTCTCCGGGAAGTGATACCCGGTGTCGAGGAACAGCACAGGGAGGTTGAGTCCCTCCGAACGGAGTAGGTGAAGGAGCACCACGCTGTCCTTGCCGAACCCCGAGCCGACGGCGAGCCTGGGTCCGAACCGCGCGCGCGCCCGGCGCAGGAGTTCGCGCGTCTCCAACCCCTCCCACTCCTTGGAAAGCTCCGCGGCGCTGCGCATGCCCGCCTCGCTGCCCGCGCTCATACAGCGGGGAGAACGAGGCTGGGCGCCCGATATAACTACGCGG
>JAKIWX010000146.1 GCA_022749845.1 Thermoplasmata archaeon | reverse complement strand
GGCCGCATCCTCGGCTCGACCGAGGAGACGACGACGGGCGTCCATCGCCTCGTCGCCCTCGAGCGCTCCGGGAAGCTCCGCTTCCCCGCCATCAACGTGAACGACGCCGAGATGAAGCACCTCTTCGATAACCGCTACGGCGGAGGGCAGTCGATCCTCGAGGGGATCTTCCTCGCCACCAACCTCCTCCTAGCGGGCCGGACCTGCGTCGTCGCCGGCTACGGCTGGTCGGGCAAGGGACTCGCCTCGCGGCTGCGCGGGATAGGCGCCGAGGTCATCGTGACCGAGGTGGACGCCGTCAAGGCGCTCGAGGCGCGGCTCGAAGGGTTCCGTGTCCTCCCGATGCGCGAGGCCGCCGCGGCAGCGGACCTCCTCGTGACCGTCACCGGAATGAAGGACGTGGTAGGTCCGGACCACTTGGGCCTACTGAAGGACGGCTGCGTGCTCGCGAACGCCGGCCATTTCGATGTCGAGGTCTCCCGCGCCGCGCTGCTGAGCGCGGCTAGCGCCCACCGGCGCGTCCGCGCGCAGGTCGAGGAGTTCACGCTCCCCGGCGGTCGACGCGTCTATCTCCTCGCCGAAGGGCGGCTCATCAATCTGGCCGCCGGCCAGGGACACCCCGTGGAGATCATGGACCTCTCCTTCGCCCTCCAGGCGCTCTCGGCGGAGCATCTCGCGCTCCACGGCCAGCAGATGGCCGTGAAGGTCCACCCCGTTCCGCCGGCGCTCGACCGCCAAGTGGCGGAGGCAGCTCTGCCCGCGTTCGGGATCGCGATCGACACGCTCACGAAAGGCCAGCGCGAGTACGCCGCGAGCTGGGAGATCGGAACGTGAGCGGCGATGCGGTCCCCGAGGATCGGCAGTACACAAGCACCCACGAATGGGTGATGGAGCACGAGGGCTCGCTTCGGATGGGGATCACGGACCACGCCCAGTCGGAGCTCACCGACATCGTCTTCGTCGACCTCCCGGCGGTGGGCAAGACGGTCGAGGCGGGCTCGGTGCTCCTCGCGCTCGAATCGGTGAAGACCGTCGCGGACGTGTACGCCCCGGCGAGCGGGACCGTGAGGGCCGTGAACGAGGCCCTCAAGAAGCACCCCGAGCTCCTCAACAAGGACCCGTACGGCGAGGGCTGGATCGTCGAGATCACGCCCGAAGCCAGTGGGAAGCGCACCGAGACGCTCGATGCCAGTGGCTACCGTACGGCCGCCGGCATGGCCTAGTGGTTCCGACCCGACGCTAACGGCCGGTGAACTTCGGCGGCCGGCGCTCGAGGAAGGCGCGCATCCCCTCGGTCCGATCCTCCGTCGCGAAGGTGTACCCTGCGGACTCCCCCTCGAGACGCAGGGCGGCGTCGAGCGGAGCGTCGATCCCCCGGTTGATCACCCGCTTCACCCAGGCGAGCGCGAGCGGTGCGCGGGAGGCGATGGTGCGGGCGAGCGCCTCCGCGTCCGCGCGAGCGGAGTCGCGGGGCACGACGAGCGTGACGAAGCCGAGCCTCGCCGCCTCGGTCGCGGACACGGGGCTAGCCGAATAGACGAGGTACTTCGTCGCGGCCCGGCCGATGATCCGGCTGAGCCGGCTCGCGCCCCCGAACCCCGGATGGATGCCGACCGTCGCCTCGGGGAGGCCGAGCTTCGCATCGTCGGCGGCGACGATGAAATCGCAGGCGAGGGCGAGCTCCAGCCCGCCACCGAGGGCGTAGCCCTCCACGAGCGCGATCACCGGGGTGGGGAACTCCTCGATCTTCCGGCAGAGCGCCTGGCCGACGAACCCGAACTCCCGGCCCTCGAGGAGGTCCTTGCCCGCCATCTCCGCGATGTCCGCACCCGCCGCGAAGACCGGGGAGGAGCCGGCGAGGAGTACGACCCGCAGTCCTTCCGCGCGCTGCAGCTCGTCGAACGCCTCCGAGAGCTGGCCGAGCAGTACGGAGTTGAGCGAGTTGAGCGCCTCTGGGCGGTCGAGGAGCACCCAGGCGAGCGGC
>JAKIWX010000145.1 GCA_022749845.1 Thermoplasmata archaeon | reverse complement strand
TCGAGGTGTTGGTGAACTGTTCGACGGTCGTGAACGAAGGCGAGTACAGGTAGGTCGGATGGTCCGCGCAGCCGGTGGGTGTGCCGCCCGCTCCGCAATGCGTAAGCAGCGCGGCGCCGCCGGAAACCGGGAATCCGCGGGAGTTCGCCCCGAGGGCGGGCAGGCCGAAGACGCTGAGCCCAGCGAAGGCCGGGACGAGAACCCACTCGGGGATCTGGCCTGACATGGCGTTCTGATCGGCCTTACCCATTTCGCAGTTGGTCGTGGAGCTCACCGAAGCCGCGCTGGGGAAGAGCGAGGCGAGGGCCGGGGTACAGTTGTAGTTCCCGGTGTAGACGAAGGTGACGACCTGGCCGAGGGTGAACCCCCCCGCCTGCTGCGGGGCGGCTGCCGTTTTCGTGGCGGCGAACGGGCCGACCTTCGCTACGTACAGGCCCGCGACAGCGACGACGATTACGACGACAACCACGAGGACCGCCGCGAGAAGAGATCGGCTCTTGGGAGGGGAAGGAGGCGCCGGGGCCGCAGCCTGAGGGGTTGCCATGGTGCGCGAACGAGGGGGGGGTTATGAGGTGGGGGACCGAAAACGGCGATGCGCTTGGTGCGAGGGCGAAATGGCACGGTCGGGACGGAGGAATTCCCTAGGAGCCCTTGCCAATCCGGTCGCGTAGCTCGTGCGCGATGCGGTCCCCTTTCGACGTCAGCCGGTAGACTCGGAGTCGCCGGCTCGCGCCGCGCACGTGGCGCACATCCTGGGTGAGGAAGCCCGAGTAGATCATGCGTCGCAGGACGTTCGAGAGCAGGCTCTGCTGCGTTCCAAGCGCCGTGATCATCCCCGACTGGGTGAACGGGGAGGTCGCGACCTCGTCGTCGCCGAGGCGACCCTGCCCGTAGATGTGCAACAGGATTCTCTGCGAGAGTCGAAGGTCGTTCGCCTCGCGTGCGGCCTCCTCGGGGACTGGAGGCGCGGAGACGGGCGACTCTAGTGCGTCGGTGGGGGAGGCCGGCGCCGGCAACGCGAGGAAAGGAGAGGTGTACCCAAGGATAGCGATCTCCGAGATCGTCGGGGGAGGCAGCGACCTCGCCGGGAAATCCGGGTCGGGCGGAACATGTTCAAGGTACAGTGAGTGCTCGGCCGTCGGCTCGGTTCCGCGGTACGCGAATCCCTCCGGAAGGAGGGGGCCCGTGTCGTCCGATTCGAACTCCCCCTCCTCCACGGCACGGCGAGGGGAACGGGTGTCGAGACCTGTTTCCCGGGGCGACGTCGGGGAGCCTCCAACGTACAAGAGCGCGGCGCCCACGAGGGCGGCTCCGGCGCCCGCGGCGATCGAGAACGGGTCGACGGGGCTCAAGGAGCTCGCCTGGTGCACGGGGATCGCCGAGGTCACGTTCACCCAGACGGTGGCCGACGCCATGTCGCCCGAGCTGTCGACGACAGCGAGGGTACCGCGGTACATGCCGGGGGAAACGAAGCTGTGGGTCGTGTTCCATCCGGCGGAAGCGCTACCGTCCGAGAAGGTCCACAGCTCGGAGGTGTAGGTGCTCGAGCCCCCCGAAGCGGAGCCCGTGAACTCTACGGCCGCCGGGGCAATCGAGCGCAGGGGATGCGCAGCGACAACCACAGTAAGTGCGGGGGGGTCGACGATCACGAGGACTGCACAGCTTCCCGTCCGAATCCCGGACTTCACCCCGACGCTCGCTGGATAGGAACCCACCGAGGCGTACCGATGCGACGGGTGAAGGAAGGAAGGCCCGACTCCTGTGAGGGTCGTACCGTCCCCGAAGCTCCAGTTGATGGCGGGGTTCGAGGACCAGTTCACTTCCAGGGTGAAGCTGACGAGGAGGGGAACGGGCCCTTCGGTCACGGAGGCCGCGAGATAGAGCTGATTCGAACAGATTGGGCTGGGTGCCGCAGCGACGTGGGCCGGGACGAGCGCGAGGAAGAGGAGGCCCGCGGATACCCCAACGAGGGAGCCTAGGAGCAGACGGGCGACCTTGCTCCTTGCCACGGTTGCGAACTCGCGTCTCTTCACAGGTACCTGTTACTCTAGAGAGCAAGCTCTCCCGCGGGTGCTAGCCCGCCCGACCCCGCTGGCGCACACTCTCCGGA
>JAKIWX010000144.1 GCA_022749845.1 Thermoplasmata archaeon | reverse complement strand
GCGAGGTGCAGCGGCGGAGCGCCCCCACCTCCTTCGGCGGCGATTTTGGGCAGGCGGGCTGGGAGTTCGTCCGGGCGCTCGACCTCGTGGCCCGCGCCGCGGTCGTCGGGAAGGAGGCGGTCGCGCTCCTCGATGCGCCGGGACCTCCCGAGGGTCCCACGACCCTCGTGCTCGGCTCCGACCAGCTCGCCCTCCAGGTGCACGAGTCGATCGGCCACGCGACGGAGGCGGACAGGATCCTCGCCTACGAGGCGGGGTACGCAGGGACGAGCTGGGTGCGCCCCGAGGACCTGGGTCACCTCAAGTACGGCAGCCCGCACCTCGAGATCGTCGCCGATGCAACGGAGCCCGGTGGGCTCGGCAGCTTCGGGTTCGACGACGAGGGACTGCCGGCCCGCCGCGTGCCGATCGTCCACCAGGGGATTCTTGTCGGCCTCCTCTCCTCCCGCGAGACGGGGGCTCGACTCTCCCTCGGGTCGAGCGGGGCCGCGATGCGGGCCGAGGGGTTTCACCGCACGCCGCTCATCCGCATGACCAACGTCAACCTGAACCCCGGCGACCACTCCTTCTCCGAGCTCCTCGAAGGGGTGAAGGAGGGCATCTACCTCGAGACGAACCGCTCCTGGTCGATCGACGACAAGAGGCTCAACTTCCAATTCGGCACCGAGCTCGGCCGCCGGATCGTCGATGGGGAGCTCGGCCCGCTCGTGCGCAACCCGATCTACGGTGGCATGACCCCGGCCTTCTGGGGCTCGATGGACGCCGTCGGCGAGCCGAGCACCTGGCACCTGTGGGGCGTGCCGAACTGTGGGAAGGGCCAGCCCGGTCAGGTCGGTCGGGTGGGCCACGGCGCGCCCGTCGCGCGGTTTCGCAACGTGCGGGTCTGGGGGGCAGGACGATGATCCCCGCCTCGGAAGCGCGCGCGCTTTTCGACCGGTTGTTCGACCGTCTGCCACCGAACGCCACCGCGGATGCGCGCCTGTACTCCTCCGGCTGGGGCACGATGCGCTTTGCTGTCGGAAGGATCCACCAACCTCACGCGGAGAAGTTGCGGGGAGCGTCGCTCCGGGTCGTGATCGGGAAGAGGGTCGCCACGGCGACGAGCGGCGACCTCACCCCGGCCGGACTCCGTGCGCTGGTCGACGATGCGCTCGAGCTCGCCCGGGCAGCGCCCGAGGACCCGAAGTTCCCGCCGTTTCCCGGCGGGAGCCGGTCGAGCCCGACCGACTTCTCCGCCCCGACCGCTAGCCTCCCCATCGAACGGCAGGCGCGCCTCGCGGAGGAGATCCTCGCAGGGGCCTCCAGTCCCAATTTCCCGGTGCGGGTCGCCGGCGTCCTCTCCACTGGTTTTGAGCAATGGTACGTCGGTAACACCTCCGGGAGGTTCACGTCGACCCGCCGTTCCATCGTCGGCGCGAACGTGCTGGTCGAGCGGCTCGACCTCGACCCCCCCGGCTCGGGGTGGTCGGAGCGGGCGGCCTGGGACGTCCGCGCCCTCGACGGCGAGGCGCTCGGCCGCGAGGCGGCGGACCGTGTCCCCCGGGTCCGGCCGGGCACGGCGAAGCCCGGCAAGTACCGCGTCCTCCTCGACGGCCCGGCCTCCGCGAAGCTCGTCGGCGAACTTGCCTACCTTGGGTTCGGCGGCCGCGGGTGGGAGGAAGGGTGGAGCTGCCTGAAGAGCCGTGCCGGCAAGCGCGCCGTATCCCCGAGCCTGAGCGTCCGTGACGATGCGACCTCTCCGCTCTCCCTCCCTCAGGGGATCGACTTCGAGGGAACCCCGAAGCGACGGACGCCGCTCCTCGACCACGGCGTCGTCCGCGGCCCGGTGACCGACCTTCGAAGCGCCTCCCGTCTCGGTCGACCGCTCACCGGACACGCGCCGAGCCCCGAGGCACCCGGCGGAGAGTACGGAGCGATGCCGACCCAGCTCGTCCTGACCTCCACCGACCAGGGGAGCTGGGAGGAGCTCGTGAAAGAGGTCCGCTCGGGACTCCTCGTCACGCGGTTTCACTACGTCCGGACCGTCCACGCTGGCCGATCGATCATCACCGGCATGACCCGGGACGGCACCTACCGGATCGAGCGGGGGGAGGTGACCGAGCCGGTCGTGAACCTGCGCTTCACCG
>JAKIWX010000143.1 GCA_022749845.1 Thermoplasmata archaeon | reverse complement strand
CTCGCCCCCATCCCGTCGGGTCCGTACCGGAGCCTGCTCGAGCATCTCGCACGGGCTGCCGTGGCCCGGCAGTTCTAGCCGGGGCCCGTCGCGCACACCGCCTCGAGCGAAACCTACAAACCGTCCGGTCCGGCTCCCTCGGCACGGTCCCTGCGATGTCGAGCCCTTCCACCCCCGCCCGGCACGCCCACGCCTCCGGGGGGGCGGCCCCCAAAGTGGAGCATCTGCCGCCGTTGACCCGGCCGGCGCTCCGACCGAGCCTGCCGGTCGGCGTCGCCGTGCTCTCCTTCCTGCTCGCGCTCGCGGGGATGTTGATGGTGCTCACCGCGGCGGTAGCAATCCTCCATCAGTACCTCGGGTCGAGCGCTTTCCCGGACTCGCTGCTCATCTCGAGCTCGCTCGACATCTACGGCGCCTCGATCCTCCTCGTCCTCGGCGCGGCGATCGTCGCGCTCGCCCGCGCGCTCTGGGACCAGGAGCTCTGGGCCCTCTACCTCACCGTGGGTCTCCTGTTCGCCGGGCTCGCCTACGAGTTCTTCACCGCCTCCATCACCGTCCTCTTCCTCGTCCTCATCGTAGTGTTCACCTACCTGCTCGCGGTTCGCCACCACTTCTACTAGCATGCGACTCCTCCTCGCCGAGCTCGCGCCGGTCCGGGGCGAACTCGAGGCGAATCTGACCCGCATCGAGGCGGTGCTCGCAGGGCAGAAAGCGGAGCTCGCCATCTTCCCCGAGCTTTTCCTCACCGGGTACCGCGTGGGGGACCGGATCCACCGCATGGGGGTTGCCCCGGGGGACGAGACGGTTCGCCGTCTGGGCCGCGTCGCCGTCGCCCTCGGCGGCGGGGTCCTCGTCGGCGGGCCCACGGCCGGCCCGAGACCCGGCGAGATCCACAACTCGGCGATTCTTGTGGGTCCGGACGGGGGCTACCAGGCCCAACTCAAGCGCTACCTGCCCACCTACGGCCCGTTCGAAGAAGGGGTCCCGTTCTCCCCCGGTCGCGAATCCTCCCCACTCGCCCTCGGCGGTCGCCGCATCGGGGTCGGCATCTGCTACGATACCTTCTTCCCGGAGCTGTTCCGAAGCCTGGCCCTTGCCGGAGCCGAGCTCCTCGTCATCCCTTCCGCCTCCCCCGTCACCTCGCGGCGACTGTTCGAGAAGCTCCTCCCGGCGCGCGCGGTGGAGAATGCGGCGCCGCTCGCGTACGTGAACCGCGTCGGGGTGGAGGACGGCGTTGTCTTCGGCGGAGGGAGCGGGCTGTGGGATGCCCGCGGAGAGCCGCTCCCGCTCGAAGAGCTTCCGGTGCCCGGCGCGGGGGACGGCGAGCGGCTGCTCCTCGGAGACGTGGACCTCGACGAGGCCGCGCGGTGGCGCCCGTTCCGCCCGGTGCTCCGCGACGTGGACCGGAGCTAGCTCGGCGCGCGCCTCCGTTCAATTAGAACCTTCGCCTTAAAGGGGGAGGCTCGTCCGTCGAGGAAGGATGCCGGGGGCGCAGACTCTCGCTCAGCAGCTCGGAGCGAAACAGCGCGAGATCTCGGTGGCCGAGTTCTTCGAGCGGAACCGGCAGATCCTGGGCTTCGACAACCCGCTCCGGGCCGTGCTGACGACCGTCAAGGAGGCGGTGGACAACGCGCTCGACGCCTGCGAGGAGGCGCGCGTCCTCCCCGACATCCTGGTCGAGATCTCGAAGGAGGGCCCGGACCGGCTCAAGGTCGCCGTGGGGGACAACGGGCCCGGCATCGTGAAAAAGCAGATCCCCAACGTGTTCGCCCGGCTCCTCTACGGCTCCCGATTCCATGCGAACCGCCAGTCGAGGGGCCAGCAGGGGATCGGCATCTCCGCGGCCGTGCTCTACGCGGCCCTCACGACCGCGCGCCCGACGCGGATCACCTCCAAAGTCCCGGAAGAGGAGGCCGCGCACGTCGTCGAGCTGCTCATCGATACCCAGAAGAACGCTCCCCGGGTGCTCTCCGACGAGCTCGAGCTCTGGGACCGCCCCCAGGGGACGCGGGTGGAGCTCGTCCTCAAGGCACGCTACACGAGGGGACGCCAGTCCCCGTTCGACTACCTGAAGAACACCGCGATCGTGAATCCGCACGCCCGCATCGTGCTCCTCGAACCGGACGGCACCCGGATCAGCTGGGAGCGCGCGACGACGGAGGTCCCGCCGGTGCCGAAGGAGGTCCCCCCCCACCCGTACGG
>JAKIWX010000142.1 GCA_022749845.1 Thermoplasmata archaeon | reverse complement strand
CGGCGAGCGCCCCGCCGCGCCGTCGCATCGTTTCGAAGGAGCGGTGACCTGGCGTGTCCACGATGAGGAGGCCGGGCACTCGGAAGTTTTCGGTTGGCAGGATGCCCCGGCAGAGCTCGAGGACCGTCTCCTGCGGGATCTCGACCGCGCCGATGTGCTGGGTGATGCCTCCGGCCTCCTGGGAGGCGCGCACCGAGCCCGCGATCCGATCGAGCAGGGTCGTCTTGCCGTGGTCCACGTGACCCAGAAGTGAGAGGATCGGCTGGCGGAGGGCGCTCACGGCGCTCGAGGAGCGGCGCGAGAGACAAAGCCGTTGCTCCGGCGGGCTACGTCTCGGTTTCCGTGAGTTCCGCGAGCGATGCGGCGACGAGAGGCACCCAGAGCTCGCCCCGTTCGAGCCCCCCGTGGGAGCCTCGCATGCCGCGGTACGGTTCTGGGCCGCTCGGGGCCTTGTACGTCACGCTGGCTGGGGAGGGTGGGACTACGATCAACTCTCCCGTGCGCTCCCGGAGCTCCGGGTGGTCGGGAGGAGGGCCGAACCAGCCGGCCCGATGCGCCTGATCGAAGGTGCGGTAGAGAGTCCCGTGGGGCAGGCGACGACGGAGCTCGGCGAGGACTCTGGAGGGGGCTCCGGCCCGAGGCGAGAGGTAGACCGCGCGACGGTCGCCGCTCGGCGGAAGGCGCAACGCGGCGAGGAGAGGTCCTGCCTCCTCCACGCGGAGCGTCGATTCGGGTCGGACGGGCACGAGCCCGTGGTCCCCCGTGATCCAGAGGCGCGTGGCGCGACGGCGTTGGGAGGAGAGTTGTCGCGCGACCGAGACGAGCAGGTCGCGCAGTCGAGCGAGCTCGACCGCCACCAGGTATGCATTTGGGCCACGCCGATGGAGCACGGTGTCCAGTTCGTCCCAGTAAACGTAGAGCACCTTCGGAGGTTGGCGCTTGCCTAGGAGCGAGCCAAGCTCGTGCACAAGGTCGGAGGCGGTGAGATACCCCCGAAGTTCGGCGCCAGCGTAGAGGAGCCGGGTGAATCCAGTACCGCGAAAGCTGTGGCGCGTGACGACCGTCGCACGGAGCCCCCGCTCGAAGAGGGTCGGGACTCCGCGGATCCCGGAGGGATTGAGGGCAGGCGGCAGGAGGGAGTCCTGCTGGGCCACGGCGATAGGAGCCATGTGGAGGAGGTCCGCCACCGTCCCCCAAGCCGGCAGGAATTGACGATGGCCGAGGACACCGTGACGGGAGGGCGCGACCGCCGTGGAGAGCGAGGTAAGTGCGCTCGTGGTGGTGGAGGGAAACACCGACGTGAGGGGCCGCGCGTTCGTCGCCCACGCGGGAGGAAGTACCGCTCTCTCACTTTCGAGTGCGGCACGGTACGAGAGCCACCCGAGCCCATCTACAACGAAGAGGACCACGGGCCCCCCGCCGGTTCCGACCTGCGCGGGTTCGAGGTCCGGTGCTAGCGGCTCGCACAGCCGTCGACCGGACCCCCGGCCGCGCCCGAGATCGCCCTCGCGCGCGAGCGAGCTTGCGAGATTCGGGAGGGAGCGCCCTCCATACTGGGGCAGAACGAACTGTGCGTTCGGGCTGGAGTCGAGCTTCAGCTCTGCCTCCGCCCAGAGCTCGCGGAGCGCAGCGTCTGGCCCCTCCGAGCGGCTCCGCGCTCCGCCATGTCCGTCTCCACCGAGCTTCGAGCGGCTCACCTGTCGTCCCGACCGTTCTCCGAGGGAGGTTCCCCCATAACGGTTCGGTCCGACAGCTCGACCGGTAGCTGCGTCTGCTTCTGGGCGACCGGTGCGAGCTCCTGCACCGCCAACGAGAGCCTGCGCACGGCGCGACCCGACCGGTTTCTCTCCCGTTCTAGCAGGCTCACCAGCATTCGGCGCGCTTCGGCTCGGAGGAGCTCGACCCCTGTGCCTCCCGCGGGGAGGCGGCGACCGAGCTGGGATTGCTGGAAATCTGCCCAACGCACCCGCACGACGACCGACTGGTACCGAAGGCGTTCTTCCGCGAGCGAGTGCGCGAGCTCCTCCGCGAGCCGCGCCAGCACCGGCTCGAGCCGATCGAGCTCCCGGGTGTCCTCTTCGAGTGTTCGGTCCACGCTCCGCTGCCGGGGACCCGCCCTTTCGCGGGGCGCCGGTGTCGGCTCGCCGCGGGCGAGTGCGCGAAGTTCGTCCCCGAATCGACCGAAGCGCCGGCGGAGCCGTCCAGGGTCGGTGCGACGAAGGTCGTCGATCGTCTTGACT
>JAKIWX010000141.1 GCA_022749845.1 Thermoplasmata archaeon | reverse complement strand
GCCCCAGGCGTCCGCGGTCAGGTTGCCGAAGCCGCTCGTTCCCCAGTTGTAGATGATCGGGGGCAGCGCCTCGCTCGGGTGGTTGTAGCCCTGGAACCCGAGGTGGTTGCCGAACGCGGTGAGGAGGAGCGGAGCCGCCTCGCTTCCCGCCCGGGAGAACGCGAGGATAGCACCGGTGAGGACGCTTCCGCTCGCCCCGCGCAGCACGATCCGAAGGGTCGTACGGTAGCGCGGGATGCCGAGGGCGTAGCCCGCCTCGCGGAGCGTTTGCGGGACGAGCCGCAGTCCCTCCTCGGTGGTACGGGTGACGATGGGCAGCATGATGATGCCGAGGGCGAGCGAGCCCGCCGCCGCGCTGTAGACGGACGCCGGGCCGACGATGGCGAGCACCAGAACGTAGACGAACACGCCGAGGACGATCGACGGGAAGCCGCTCATCACATCCGCGACGAAGCTCACGAAGCGGCCGAACGGCCCGCGGGAGAACTCGGCAAGGTAGATCCCCGCGAAGATCCCGCCCGGGATGGAGATCACCGAAGCAAGGGCGAGCATCGCAAAGCTTCCCTCGATGGCGGGGCCGATTCCGCCGTAGGAGCAGTTGCCCGTCACCTTCTGGGTGCAGTAGAAGGTCGGCTCGGGCGCGGTGAGGAAGTGGACCGAGAAGACCTGGCCCCCGTTCACCGCCGCCGTGTAGATGATACTCACGAGGGGCACGAGGGCGACGACGACGCAGACGATGAGCAGCGAGCGCATCGTGTAGTCCTTCACCCGCCGGCGGGTGTGACGCGGGGGCATCATTCGACGGTCGCCCCGCTCTCGCCGGTGCGGAAGAGGCCACGGACGAGCAGCCTCGCGAGCACGTTCACGAGCACCGTGATGATGAGGAGCACGAGCCCCGCCTCGATGAGGCCGGCCCGTTCGAGCGGGCTAAAGGAGTTGTTGAACTCGTTCGCGATCGCGCTCGCGATCGTCTGGCCCGGCAGGAAGAGCGAGCCCGGGACGTGGTTGCTGTTGCCGATCGTCATCGTCACGGCCATCGTCTCGCCGAGCGCCCGTCCGAGCCCGAGGATGCACGCGCCGATGATCCCCGAGCGGGCGTACGGGATCACGCCGAGGCGCGTGGTCTCCCAGCGCGTCGCTCCGAGGCTCAGCGCGGCCTCCCGCTGCGTCTCGGGAACGGCGCGCATCGATTCGCGCGAGATCGCCGTGACGGTGGGGACGATCATGATGGCCAGCACGACCGAGGCGGTGAGGACGTCCCCGCCCGCCGACGGGCCGGAGAAGGCGCCCCCGATCCCTGGGACCTGCCCGAGCGTGGCGTGCAGGTAGGGCTCGATGGTGAAGCGCATGATCGGTTCGAGGACGAAGATGCCCCAGAGTCCGTAGACGACGGACGGCACGGCGACGAGAAGCTCCACGAGCGATCCGAGCGGTGCACGAAGCCAGCCGGGGGCCTCCTCCGAGAGGAAGATGGCCACTCCCAGGGAGAGGGGGACCGCGAGCACCATCGCGAGCCCGCTCGTGAGGAGCGTACCGACGATGTACGGCCAAGCTCCGAAGACGGGGGTGGGCGGATTCGGGTTCCAGACGGACCCGGTGATGAACCCGAACCCGTACCTCGTGATGGTGGGCCAGCTCTCCTGAGTGAGGAACAGGATCTCCGTCAGGAACAGCCCGACCAGCGTGGCCGCGACCGCGGCCGTGCCCCAGTGAAAAATGAGGTCCAGTGCCCGATTCCACCGGCGTCGTCGTTCGCGGGGCGGCGCCGGTGGAGGGTCGGGCACGGACCTTGGGGGTTGCTCGCTGCCGTTACGTGGCCACCGTGCAGGTCGGGATCGCCGCTCCGTTGTAGGTCATCGACCGGATGGTCGTCTGGTCGGCCGTCACCACGCCCGCGGGGAGCGAGACGTAGTAGTTCTGACCCGTGTACGCCTGCCCGTAGGTCACCGTCCAGTTGAGCCAGTTCACCAGGTTCTCCGCCTTCTGGAGGCTGTACGAGCTGCCGTACGCTCCCGAGAGGTCCTTGTAGAACAGCAGGTAGGTGAAGGTTGCGACGGGGTAGGTCCCAGCTCCAGGCTCGTCGATGAGCGAGAACGCAGACCAGCCCGCGGTGTCCGATCCGGCGGGTAGGCTCGTGTCCCCCGCCGCCACCGCACGCCCGGCGGTGAGGAGGCTTGGGACGACGTACTGACCGGCTGGGTTCTGGACCTGTGCGAAGGAGAGACCCTGATTGAGCGCGTAGGCGAGGTCGACGTATCCGATCGCGTAGGAGGTCGTTAGGACGGTGTTCGCCACGCCGCTGCTACCCTTC
>JAKIWX010000140.1 GCA_022749845.1 Thermoplasmata archaeon | reverse complement strand
CTCGTGAGCCTCTTCCAGACGTCCAACCTGGATGGCCGGTCGCTCCCGATCGGCGAGATCGCAGAGCAGGTCCACGCCCGCGGCGCCCAGCTCCTCGTGGACGGCTGCCAGGCCGCCCCCCACGCCCCCGTCGACCTCCAGAAGCTCGGCGTCGACTACTACGCCGTCTCGGCTCACAAGATGATGGGTCCCACGGGGACCGGGTTCCTCGCCGCCCCGTACGACCGCCTCCTCGGGCTCCGTCCTCTCCTCAGCGGCGGAGAGACGGTCGAGTGGAGCACGCTCGCAGGCCACGCCCTCCGGCCGCCGCCGCACCGGTTCGAGGCCGGGCTTCAGAACTACGCCGGCGTGCTCGGAACCGGGGCCGCGGTCGAGTACCTCTCCCGTCTCGGGCTCACGGAGATCGCCGCGCACGACCGTGCGCTGAACGCCCGAGTGACTCGCGAGTTGGAGGGGGAACCTCGGGTGAAGCGGCTCGGCCCCGCCGATCCCGCCCGTCGCCCCACGATCTACGCTTTCTCCGTGGACGGCGTGAACGCCTCCGACACAGCGCTGTTCCTCGATGCCGGCCACCAAGTGATGGTCCGTTCTGGCCGCCACTGCGTTCACTCCTGGTACGATGCCCGGGGGCTCGAAGGGAACGTCCGCGCCTCCTTCTACGCCTACAACTCGACCGCGGACGCCGATGCCCTCATCCGAGGGGTGAGGGAGCTCATCGAGCGCGTTCCCTCGAAGGCGTCGACGCCGCCTCCCCCAGCCGCGGCGAAGCGGAAGCGCGCGACCGCCTCCCCTCGGAAACGTCGATAGGTACGCTCGAGGTGCGGCCCCCGCCGAGCGACCGGGGGGCGAAAGATCCGAAGCGGGCCTAGCGGTACATCGGGGCCGCGGAAGGGACCGCGCGCTCGCCCCGGGCGCGATCCTGCGCATGCTTCTGGATGGTGAGGAGTTGCTGCTCGATGCGCTCCGCCTCGTGGTAGAGCGGCTCCGGGTCGAGGGGAGTGCGCAGCAGCACTCGGTTGATCGTCTCGATCACTTTCGCCGCAGCCCGCGCGTCGGGGTAATCGGCCTGCGCCTCGGCAAGGAAGGTGAGCACGTCGAAGCCGCGGCGCCGACCTTCGTTGAGGAGAACCCCTGCGATGCCCGTGATGACCCCTTCCTGGAACGGGAGGAGGTTCGGTTCGATGTACAGGTCGCGGGCGCGGTTCGTGCTCGCGATGCCGTACACCTTCACATCCTGGAGTCGGGGGCCGCGGTGGCGGCTCGTCTCTCCCGTGGGCTTCTCCACGCTCAGCCCCTCGGGGGAGACGAGGAGGGCGCAGCGCTGCTCCTGGACCCAGTCGAGGATCGCGTGCGCCAGCGGATGGATCACGTTGGGGGCCGGGTGGAACTCGCTCACGAACGCGACGATCTTGTCGGAGACGCGGCCGGTCCGAGCGGGCGGCGGACTGCCCGCGTAGATGCGTACCGGATGCTGGGGCACGCCGCCCCGCACGAGCGCGACCGTGGGAAAAGCGGGGGACTCGACGATCCCGATCTGTTCCATCTCGAGCGTGTCGATGAGGTAGTTCGCGACGATCGAGCTCACGAGGCCCACCGACGGGAACCCGTCGATGACGATCGCTCCCTCGACGTCAACGCGCTTGATCTCGTAGATCCTGACCCCGTTCGGGTCGGTAGGCAGCGGGTCCCGCATCAGAGCGTCCGCTCGGCGATCTGACCGAGCTCGCGGCCCACGAGGTCCAATACCTCGCGGGTCAGCTGATGGCGGATCTCGGGCGGAACGGCGGCGAGGCCCAAGCGCGCCGTGCAAGCTCCCACGCGGACGAGGGCGGCGTACTCGGCCGCTCGGGCCTCGAGAAGGGCTCGGACAGCGTCCTTGAGGTCACGAGTGAGGCCGGGATTCTCTTTGAGGGTCTTGTCGAGGTGGCGCCGGATCTCCTCCTTGACGATGTCGCGAGTCGCCTCGCGGACCAGCTCCTCCGGCCGGAGTAGGTCGCGGGTACTCTTGAGGAGCAGGTCGAGAGGCTCGCCGCTTCCCGAGTCGTCCCCCATCGACGGTTACGATTCGCCGCGACGGATTAACCCTTTGGTGGGTCGTGCTTTGAATCGAAACCTCCACCTCGCCATCCGACCGCACCTCACCGTTCACCTTCCGCGGGGGCAATCAATCCCTTCCGGTGGTACCCAGCTACACTCGCCTGTGCCCACCGTTTGCCGAGGTCTCCGCTGTCTGCTCGCCGCTCCTCTTTCCCCTGCGCTTCTTTCCCTCCTTCAGGACTACCGTCTCCTCGTCAACCGGGGCGTTCGTGAGGCCCTCGACAAGGGGCTTTCCGCTCGCGGCTCGCTCATCCACTTCAGTCAGCAAGTGGCCCGCG
>JAKIWX010000014.1 GCA_022749845.1 Thermoplasmata archaeon | reverse complement strand
GCTCGCGGGGGCGCCGGGCTTGGTGATGAACGAGCTCTTGGCGAGCTCGGAGCCGGTGAGGATGCTCGAGCCGACGGGCGCTTTCGCGCCGCCCATCGGCATGCCGGGGGACGCGCTAGCGGCGCCGATCAGGAGGAGCGTGCCGCCCCCCAGCATGAGCGCGGTGGCGAACAAGGCGGTCGCGGTGCGCAGGTAACGCCGCTGGTACGGGAGTGCCGATTCGCGGTGGCTCGTTGGGCCCTTGGACATAGGTCTCACTTCCCCCGACTGGGACTGCTCCTTCGACCGGGGGTCGGGCGTTCGATACCGGGCACTGCTTATGAACCTTCGGGGACCCGCGTCGCACGTCGACGGAGCGCGGGGTGAGGACGAGGTCGGGTTTGCACCAAACGACGGCTCCGGAGTGGGTCGCGCTCACGGGAACTCCGGGGACCGGGAAGAGCTCGGTCGGCCGACTTCTGAGGTCGAGTTTCGCCGTCCTCGAGGTGGTCGCGCTCGCCCGAAGCCACGGGGCGGCGGTCGGCAAGGGCCGCGCTTCGACCGTGGACCTTCCGCGACTTCGAACTCGGCTTGAGGGTCGGCCGCCGCGGACCACGCTCGTCGTAGGGCACCTCTCCCACCTCCTCCCCGTCGATCGGGCCGTGCTGCTTCGATGCCATCCTCTCGAGCTCGCAAAGCGGCTCTCCAAACGACGATCCCTTTCGGCCGGCCAACGGCACGAGAACGTGGTGAGCGAGGCGATCGACCTGATCCGCTGGGAGATTGCGGCCGAGAAGCTCCCGGTGATCGAGATCGATACGACCGAGCAGGCTCCCCCGGAGGTCGCGGCCACCGTACGGCGCGCGCTCCTCCACCCTGCTCGACAAATCTCTCGAACGATCGACTGGCTGTCCGACCCGGCCGTCACCGAGGAGCTTTTGCGCAGGGTCCCTTAGGCACTCTCGATGGTCTCCGAGGGGTACCGGAGCCGGGCGGAGCCGTACCTCGCCCGGCTCTCGGCCCCTTTCCTCGGCTGGAGCCCGAACCGCCTCTCCTACCTCTCCCTCGCCCTCTCGATTGCCGCCGCGTTTCTCGCGGTCCTCGTGCGCTGGGAGGGCCCGCTTCTCTTCCTTCCCGTCGCGGTCCTCGTCTTCGCGGGAGGCGTGTTCGACGTCCTCGACGGGGAGGTGGCGCGCCGAACCGGTCGGAGCTCGGTTCGGGGAGATTTCCTCGACCACGTCCTCGACCGGTACGCAGACGTGTTCCTCCTGCTCGGGATCGCCCTGTCGAGCTACGCGAACCCTCTCCTCGCCCTGCTCGCCCTCGTCACGCTCCTGCTGGTGAGCTACATGGGAACGCAGGCGCAGGCGGTGGGACAGGGACGGCTCTACTCCGGACTCCTCTCGCGGGCGGACCGCCTGCTGCTCCTCACCCTCGGGACGTTCCTCGAATTCGACCTCTCGCTCCCGTGGCCGTGGGCCCCGACCGCCCCGCTCTCGAGGATCCACGCCTTCGGGCTCGGGTTCACGGTGATCGACCTCGTGCTCGTGTACTTCGTCCTCGCGGGCCAGTGGACGGCCGCGCGGCGCGCGTGGAGCACGTACCGCGCGCTCCCCCCGGGCCCGAAGCAACCCGAGGCGAGCTAGGGGGTCCCGCGCCTGCCCTCTCCCGGGCGGTCGGGTCGAGGGGGTTCGCCGCGGGATGAACGGCGACGGTAGTACTGCAACGGGTGGCGTAGCCACGGCTCGTGGCACAAGGGGTCTGGGAGCCTGTCCTCCACCTTGGTCGCAGCCGGGTCGCCGTCCCATACGCAGAGGCCGTGGGTGCGCAACGTGGCGCACTCGGGGGGCTCGTACCCCTCGCCCCCGCCGTGGGTGGTGATGTGCTCCACCTGGTAGCGGGTCACCCCTTCGTCGAAGTCCGGAGCGCCGCGAATGGAGTCGACGATGGTGTCGGTGTTCGCCCCGACCTTGTGGAGGAAGGCGGCGAGCGCGAACCGTCCGGAGTGGGAGAGGTTCTCTCCCGCGTCGAGGGCGCGGCGCATCCGTCGGATGCACGGGGGGAACGCTGCGGCCACGAGCGGGCCTTCAGCGAGGCGACTCGCCGGAGGCGGCGCCCGTTCTGCCACCTCCGCAAGGAACTCTCCTTCCCGCGCCCGGATAGCGCGGACGGCTTCCTCGCCGAGCGGCAGCGGTTCGGAGAGCTGTCGGCGGATACCCTCCTGCAGGATGCGGCTCGCCCGGTCGGAGGGGAGACGTACCTCTCCCTTTCCGACCGGCTGGCGAACCAACCGGAACTCGGCTTCCCGTATGGGGGTCGCGAGCCGGAGGTAGTCGAAGACGGGAACGATGAGCTCGGCCCCTTCCTCCCGGAATGCGAACCCGAGGCGACGCGCCACCTCGGCGAGTTCCGCCTCGGGGGCAAGTCGAAGGCGTGCGTGGGCGCGCTTCGCTTCCGCGACGGCCCAGCGACGGACCGGTGCGCGGTGCGTTGCAGCCGCAAGCAGCACGCGGGCGTACTGGAAGGAGAGGAAACGAACCTCCGGCTCCGCCGCGTCCAGCTCGGCGATCTCCGCTCCGCCGCTCGGGTCGTCGAGGGCGGCGCGGATACGGGCCCTGCCGAGCTCCCTCGCCCGGCCGAGCGCCGGGTCCTCGAGGAGCTCGCGCAGGGAGCCGGCGAGCTCACCCGCTACCGCTTCCGCGCCGGGAAGGAACGGGAACTCCCCGAACCGGACCCGGTCCGCTAGAGGTGGGGCGCCAGGAACTGCCATGCGAGCAGGAAGACGACGAGTAGGGAAGCACCCACCGAGAGCCGGCCGGCGACCCCTTCCAAGGTCGCGGCGTCCCAGCCCTTGCGCAGCCGCGACAAGAGGCTCGTCGCAAAGTCCCGGAACAGGAGACCTCCGTCGAGCGGGACGAGGGGCAACGCGTTGGAAAGCCCGAGCAGGAGGTTCATCCAGGAGAGCCAGTAGAGCAGGTTCACCGCGATCCAGAAGTTCGACGTGCCCAGCACGGCGCCGGCGCCGGTGAGGTGGAAGAACGTCGTGGTGGTCCCCGAGAGCGGCTCGAGGCCCGCGAGCGGCAGGATGATCCACGTGACGGCCCCCACCAAGGGACCTGACGAGTCGGTGAGCGGGGAGGTGAGCGTCGAGACGGTCTGGGTGGGAGTGAGGGGGACGATGCCCACCCCGAGAAAGCCGCGGCCCGCGGAGTAGGGGTTGGGGGCAAGCTTCACGGTGGTGGTTTGGGTTGTCCCCGTGCTGACACTATAGTACTGTACCTGTATCGATTCGCCCGGGGTCGTTTTCGCGAGCGCATCGTAGAGCGCGCGGTTGTCGAGCGTTGGGCTCCCGTTGAGAACCAGGATGATGTCCCCCGGCGCGAGGGACGCGTTCGCCGCGGGTCCCCCCGAAAGCACGGCACCGATACCCACGCCGTTCGCGTTCGGGTGGACCGAGCCTGCGACGAGGAGCGAGCCGGCGGAGAAGAAGAGCACCGCGAGGACAAAGTTCGCGAGGATCCCGGCGGCCGCAATTCGGCCGCGAACGCGCCGCGGCGCGTCCTTCATCTCCTGCTCCTCCTGCTCGACGAACGCTCCCACGGGCACGATGAACCACAGGATGCCGAGGCTGCGCACGCCCACTCCTTGCGAGCGGGCGACGATCCCGTGGGCAAGTTCGTGCAGGACAATTCCTACGACGATTGCGACGAGTCCGTAGCCGAGCGGGATGATCGGGTTGATGCCGGGGAGGCCGAGGGCCTCCTGCGGGGTGGGAGCGGCCGAGGCGGGGATCTGGGTGACGAGGTACCCCTCCCAGACGAGGAGGGAGACGATGAGAAGCATCGCGATCCCGGCGAGCAGTAGCCCGACGTCCGCGACCACCGACCAGAACCGCCGGAAGCGGCCCATCCGTTCGAGCCAGCCGCGCCCCCGTCGGGTCTTGAGCATGAGGGCCGGCCCGAACAGGGTAAGGGCGCGGTCGGGCCCGATTCTTCCGGCTTTGTAGAGGAGGTAAACGATCGCGGCGTACAGCCCGAGGAGGGCGAGGAAAATGAGGACGCCATCCACCCAATCGAGCACGTGATTCGGAGGCGCCAGCCTCGCAGGAGGTAAAACGACTTACGGCCGCCAAGAGAGAAGTACTTGAGCCGGTGCCGAACTGTTCGGGTACAGTGGGGCTTCGAGCGTCCGGCCGCTGCTACTCGGGAGGTCGACTGGGGGCGATCCTAGTCGCCGCTGCCCTCCTCGCGACCATTCTCCCCCTCGGCCATTTCGGCGGTCCCTCGAGCTCCACCCAGGGGTCTGCCGAGAGTCCGAACGGTCTCGTCGTGCCCGCGTTCCTGCCAGGGCCTTCGATCGCGACGATCGGGCAGCTGCCCGCAGACCAGCCCATTTCGATCGATATCACGCTCTCCCCGGCGGATCCGAACGCGTTGTCGATCTGGGCGAACACCGTCTCGACACCGGGATCCTCGAGCTATCGACATTTCCTCTCCGCGCCGCAGACCGCGTCGCGGTTCGGAGCGTCGAGCGCCTCGATGGCCGCGGCGGCGTCGTACTTCGAGCCGTTCGGCCTTTCCGTCAGTGTGAGCCCGGATCACCTGTTCCTGAGCGTCGCAGGACCGAGCCACGCGGTGGCGGCGGCGTTTCACACGAGCTTCGTGGAGTACGGCTCGGGATCCACCCGGTTCTTCTCGCACCCTAGCCCGGCTTCGCTCCCCCCCGTGGCTCCCTGGTACGGGGTCCTCGGCCTCGGCAGCATCGGGCAGATCCGACCGCTCGTGGCGCCGCTCAAGCTAACCCCCGCTGCCGGGAGCTGTAGCGGCTCCTTCCCCATCACGCCGTGCGCGATGGCGACGGCGTACGACTACGCCGGACTCCTCGCCTCGGGGAAGAACGGCACGGGGGAACGGATCGGGGTCGTGGACGTGTTCGACAGCTCCGAGCGCCCGAACACGCTCGCCTCGGATGCCGCGCAATTCTCTTCGGAGTACTCCCTGCCGAAACCGAACGTCACCTTCGTCTTCCCGACGGCGAGCCAGTCCTTCCTGAACGGGACCGGTCCGGACGGTTGGTCGGTCGAGGATGCCCTCGACCTCCAGTGGGCCCACGGTTCCGCCCCGGGCGCGGCGATCACCGTGGCGCTCGCGCCGAACACGAACCCTGGACTCTACGGCGCGGTGGACTCGCTCGTCTCGACGCGCGCGGTGGACGTGCTCTCGCTCAGCTGGGGAGAGCCCGACCTGGGCGCATTCAACACCTTCTCGATGGCGTGCAACGCCGCGTGCAACGCGAGCTCCGACGGATCCTACGCCATGCTCCACCCGGTGCTGGAGGCGGCGGCGGTCGAGGGGATCGGCGTCTTCGTCGCGAGCGGGGACTGCGGCAGCGCCGACGGGACGGGGGGCGTCGCGACCGACTACCCTGCATCCGACCCGTACGCCACCGGAGTTGGAGGGACGCTGCTCACGCTGAACAACGACGCGACCTACTCCTCCGAGCTCGCCTGGAGCGGCAACGCGACGGGATCCACAAACCCCGGTTGCCAGAACCAAGGCGGGAGCGGCGGCGGCTACGCGCCGTTCCCCCGTCCGGCCTGGCAGCGCGGGACCGGGCTCGGTGCGTTTCCCACCCATCGCGGCGTGCCCGACGTGAGCATCGACGCGGCCTCCGGGGCCGCCCTCGTCTACCAGGGCTCCGATGCGGCGGCTAGCGGCACGAGCCTCGGCAGTCCTGTATGGGCGGGGATCGCAGCGATCGCGGACCAGGTCGCGGGCACGAGGCTCGGTTTCCTCTCGCCCTCCCTCTACGGGATCTTCCGGAGCGCGCAGTACGGGAACGCTTTCCACGACGTGGCGAGCGGTGGCAACGGCTACCCTGCGACCACCGGATGGGACGCGATCACGGGCATCGGTTCCCCGATCGCGGGCGTCCTCTTGCCGCTCCTCGCGAACGAAGCCCCGACCCACACGAACCTCACGGTCCTGCTGAACGCCACCGTTCGCACGGGCACCGTTCCGTTGAACGTCACCTTTCATGCGAACGCCACGGGGGGCTCGGGGAGCTACTCCGCCTTCGATGTGAGCTTCGGGGACGGGAACTCGACCTGGAGCACCACGCCGACCGCGTCGTACTCGTTCACCGTGCCGGGCGCGTATCCGGCGAGCGTGACGGTGTTCGATGCGAACGGAAACTCCACTCTCTCCCCCCCCGTCACGATCGTGGTCGGGGGAGGCTCGCTCCTTCCGGTCAACCTGAGCGCTTCCCGGACGACGCTGCCGGTCGGAGGGAGCGTGATCTTCCAGGTTCGCGCGGCGACCGGGACCGCTCCCTACACGGTCGCGGTCGACTTTGGGGACGGCACCTACAGCATCCCGGCCGTGACGGGCACGGTGACGCACGTGTTCTCGGGAGCCGGAGGATACTGCGCGGCCGCGGTCGTGAGCGACGCGGCCCACCCCGAGAATGGCGGGAACTCCACGCCGCTTGCCCTCAGCGTAGGAGGCGTCACGCGCCCCCACTGCGGCCAAGGTCCGGCGCTCTCCGTCGCCTTTGGGGCGAACTACACGACCGCGGACCTCCCGGGCGACATCCCCCTTCGCGAGACGGTCTCGGGCGGCGTACCTCCGCTCACCACGTGGATCGATTCGAGCGACCCGTACTCGACGCTCTGCCAGTGCGGGGTATTCCGTACCACGGGAGTGCACACCGTCGACCTCGTCGTGAACGACAGCGTCGGGGACTCCTCGCTCACCCCGCTCTCGGTCACGTTGTTCAACCCTCTCGTCGGGAACTTCACCTCCTCCGCCCTCTCCGGCGCGGCCCCCCTCGGGATCACCTTCGGCGTGGCGCTCTCCGGAGGGTACCTGCCTCAGCCGAGCCTCACCTCCTGGAGCTTCGGCGACGGGGGCAACGCGACCGGGACTTCTGTCTCCCACACGTACTCGACCCCGGGAGAGTACCTCGCCGTCGGCGACGCTTGGGACGGGGGGCACGGGAACGCTAGCGAAGCGTTCCTGGTGGACGTGCTGCCAGCGTCCGGCGGCTCGGTGCCGACCGTCACCGCCACGGTCTCTCCTGCGATCCACGGGGCGACCGGCTTCCCCGTCAACTTCTCGGCCACCGTGTCGGGAACCGGCGGGCCGTACTCGACCGAGTGGATCTTCTCGGACGGGAGCTCCTCGTTCGGGAGCCGTGTTTCGGAGTCGTTCGGTTGGAATGCCTGCGCGAACCTCACCGCCTGCCCGCTCGGAGTTTCCCTCGTGGTCCGATCGGCGCTCGGCGCGAGCACCGTCGAGCCGTTCACGCTCCCGAAGTTCCTGGCGCTCACCGGGGACGCGCTCACCGTGACGGACCCGGGCCTTCCCGCCGCCGGCACCACCCCGTTCACGATCCGCCCCAATGTGGGGGCGACGGGGATCCCTGGCGTTGCCGTGAACCTCTCCTTCGGGGACGGCAGCTCCTTCACGGGCGGAGCGACGGTCCACAGCTACCTCAATCCGGGGAACTACACGTTGACCGCGCAGGTGCGCGACGCAGGGGGGGACCTCTGGGTGCGCCACCACGCCCTCTCGGTGAACGGGAGCGCGATCACGGCGCTCGCGGCCCACATCTCACCCTCCAACGTCTCCGGCCTCGCCCCCTACTCCGTACTGCTCTCCGCGACCCCCTCGGGCGGCTACGGGCCGTTCAGCTACCACTGGCTCCTTGGAAACGGGAACACGAGCGCGTCGGCGACGACGACCGCCGTCTACGCGACGCCAGGACACTACGTGGTCAATCTCACGATGAACGATTCGATCGGGCAGTCCGCGAGCGCAACCACCGTCGTGTTCGCCTTCGGCGTTACCTCCGTGGGCTTCTCGCTGGGCGCCCCGAACTCCGCCGTCACGAGCGGCTCGGAGTTTCCCATCTCTCTCGATGCGACGCCCGCTTGCAACCCGGTTTCCCTCCCTTCCTGCGCGAGCGCAGCGATTCCGGTCACGGTAGAGCTCGACCCGCCGCCCGGCGTCTCGGGCGGCGCGCGCGATGTCACCTCCTTCTC
Organism: Thermoplasmata archaeon; assembly: GCA_022749845.1. Classification (GTDB taxonomy): domain Archaea; phylum Thermoplasmatota; class Thermoplasmata; order Lutacidiplasmatales; family UBA184; genus JAKIVR01. The sequence goes on along the minus strand of JAKIWX010000014.1, from coordinate 20,823 downwards.
GCTCGCCCCGAACACGGTGCTCAACTCGAAGCTCGCGGCCCCGGCGATCGAGGGCAGCTGGCTCCTCGTCGTGAAGGTCGCGAACTCGAGCTACTCGGGGAGCGCCTCCACGAGCGTGGAGGTGAACTCGCCGGCCGCCAACGCGGCCGGGGAGCTCATCCTGCTCGTGGCCGTCGGGATCGCCGTGGCGGCGATCCTCGCCATCCTCCTCCTCAACCGGCGGAGCCGGACACCGCCACCGCCCCCCTCCACGCTCGCGCCGCCCGCCCCGCCAGCCCCCGTGACTCCGCTGGCGCCGCCGCCCCCTCCGTAGGCTCGGTCGCGTGCCGGGCCGAACCGGGACGCTCGTCCCAGTGGCCTATCCCTTGACGACGCCGAGGGGGATCAACCGGGCGACGCGGCGCGTGAGCCCTGCGCCCTCCGCAACCCGCACGACCTCCTCGACGTTCTTGTACGCCCCGGGAGCCTCCTGCGTGATCCCCTCGCGGGTCGCGGAGCGGACGACGATCCCACGGGCCGAGAGCGTACGGATCACGTCGTCGTAGCGGAACTGACGCTCGGAGGCGTGGCGGGAGAGGAGCCGTCCCGCCCCGTGGCAGGAGGAGCCGAAGGAGCGCTCCATCGAGCCCGGCAGGCCCGCGAGCACGTAGCTCGCGGTCCCCATGTCCCCGGGGATGAGCACGGGCTGGCCGAACGGGCGGAACTCTGGGGGGAGCTCGTCCCGCCCAGCGGGAAAGGCGCGGGTCGCGCCCTTGCGATGCACGAGCACGCGGCGCGCGCCACCCTCGACGTGGTGCGTCTCCTCCTTCGCGATGTTGTGGGCGATGTCGTACACGACCTCGAGGTTGGCCCCCGGTCCGACGACGGTCCGGAACGCCCGGCGCGCCCCCTCGGTGATGAGCTGACGGTTCGCCCAGGCGAAGTTCGCGGCCGCCGCCATCGCCTCGAGGTACCTCCGTCCCTCCTCGGAACCGATCGGGGCGCAGGAGAGCTGGCGATCGACGAGCGGCGTCCCCGCCTGCTGGAGCCGTGCGTCCATCTCGCCGATGTACTCGGTCGCTACCTGGTGACCGAGGCCGCGGGAGCCGGTGTGCAGCATGACGACCACCTCGCCGGTCTCGAGGCCCATCGCCGCGGCGAACGGGGCGTCGAACAGCTCGTCGACGACCTGGACCTCCAGGAAGTGGTTCCCGCTTCCGAGCGTGCCCAACTGGCGCAACCCGCGCTTGCGGGCCCCGGGGCTCACGCCGGCAGGGTCGGAGGGCGAGAGCCGGCCGTTCTCCTCCTGGCGCACCAGGTCCTCGGGCCGGCCGTACCCGTTCTCCACCGCCCAGCGAGCTCCTCCCTCGAGCACCTGCTCCATCTGGGCTCCGGTGAGGGAGAGGCCCGCCTTCGAGCCGACCCCGCTCGGAACTTCACGGAACAGCGCCTCGACGAGGGGCTTCAGGTGAGGGCGCACCTCCTCCGACCGGAGACCGGTCCGCAGTAGGCGCACCCCGCAGTTGATGTCGTAGCCGATGCCCCCCGGCGAAACCACCCCTTCGGTGAGGTCGAAGGCGGCGACGCCGCCCACGGGGAAGCCGTAGCCGAAGTGGATGTCGGGCATGGCGTAGGAGGCGCCCTGGATGCCCGGCAAGGTGGCGACGTTCGCGATCTGCTCGAGCGACGGGTCGTGCTCGACCGCACCGAGAAGAGCGGGGCTCGAGAACAGGATGCCGTGCACGCGCATGCCGGGGCGTTCGGTCACCGGGATCTCCCACCGGTAGCCGTCCATCTCGACGAGACGCGGGGGAGCGAGCGGCACGGGCGCTCCCGACCTGTGGCGGCATTTAAGGCACGCCGCCCCTCTGCGCCGGCGACGATGACCGCCGGTTCTTCCCCGCGTGCCGACGCGCGCCGGCGCAAGCGATGACGGGCTCACGGCCCGCGGCGCAGCGGGACGCCCCTCCCCGATGAGCCGCCCGACGGCGATCCCGCTTCCCGTGGCCGTCGCCCTCCTCTCGGCCGCGCTCGTCCTGAGCATTTGGGCGAACTTCGGCCTCGGCAATCCGATCTTCCTCGTCCTCGGTGCGGTCGGGGTCGCGGTGCTCGCCTCGCTCTACCTCATTTCCTACTCGAGGCGACCGATGCTCGACCCGCTCCCCGAGCTCGTGGCCCCGGAGGAGTTCGACGATCCGGTGATCGAGGCAGACCGAGCTTCTGGTCGCTCGGGAGAAGCCCACGCCGCGGGGGAGGGGACAACTTCTGGGGTGCCCGACTCGAGTGCGAGTCAGCCGCCGGGATCCGAGAAGGAGCCCGAACTTCTAGCTGCCAACGATCCGCAGAAGTAGGTCCCTGGCACGCACCGAATCCCCCGGCCGAACCGAAACGGATTCGACGCGGCCCGCAATCGGGCTGGGGATCTCGTTACGCATCTTCATCGCCTCGAGAACGAGAAGCACCTCCCCGGCCCGGACTTGCTGTCCGTCGGTGACTCGGACTTCGAGGATCTTCCCCGGCATCGGGGGGTGAACTGCAACCCCCCCGGTCGTGGCCGGGACCTCGCGCGACGGTGGCGAGGATCCAGTCCGAGCGGGGGCGGGGTCGCTGGGGAACGACGGCCCCTCCGCCCGGCGCGCGATCTCGACGCGGAAGACCTCTCCGGAAACCGAGACCCCGACCGGTGGTTCCTCAGCGCCGGCGGGCCAGCCTGCGACGACGACCCGCGCCCCCCCGATCTCGAGCTCGACGCGGTCCGGTCCCGTTGAGAGAAGCTTCACCGGAAATCTCTTACCGAGGATCTCCACCTCCCCTCGCTCGAGGTCCGCGTCCACCTCGACCGGTTCACCGTCGACGGTTAGCGTGAGCCGCATCCACCCACCTCCCGCCCGCCGCGAGGCGAGCCCGTCCGTCCTGCGACCAAGCGCTCGACCGGCGCACCTCGGGTGGCGGAGGTGGGGACGCGCGAGTCGGGACCGAGCGCATCGCGCCTACGAAGCCCAGCGCGGCGGAGGTGAGCACCGCCGGTGTGAGCCCTTTTGCGACCGACTCCTGGTAGGCCTTGAACACGGGAGGGAAGAGGGCGTAGGAGAGCGCTTCCGCCTCCGAGGCCGCCGGCACGAGTACACGGACCGCCTCGAGCGCCTTTTCCATCTCGGGACCGAGCAGCTCCGCCGGTCGGCGGGTGATCGGCCGGTCCTCGCCGAGCACGCGCTTCACGAGCGCCGGGTCGACGGGGCCGGGCGGCGTCCCGTACAGGCCCTTCACGTACTCCTGGACCTCCTGCGTCACCTGCTTGTACCGGCCGCCCGAGAGGACGTTGATCACCGCCTGGATCCCAACGATCTGGCTCGTGGGCGTGACGAGGGGAGGATAGCCGAGGTCCTGCCGCACCCGGGGGATCTCGGCGAGCACCTCGGGCAGACGCTGCGAGGCGTCCTGCTCCTGGAGTTGGGAGAGGAGGTTCGAGAGCATCCCACCCGGTACCTGGTGCAAGAGGATGGTGCTGTCCGTCTGTAAGGAGCGGACGTTGAGGAGCGGGAGGTAATGCTCGAGGACCGTACGGAAGTAGGTCGCGAGCTCGGCCAGCGCCTCGAGGTCGAGGTGCGGGTCGGCTGGCGAGTGGCGGAGCGCGCTCACGAGCGTCTCGGTCGGGGGCTGAGAGGCGCCGCCCGAGAACGGCGAGAGCGCCGAATCGAACGCGCTCGCTCCGGCCGCGGTGACGGCGAGCGAGGTGACGACCGCGAGCCCGCTCGAGGAGTGGGTATGGACGACCACCGGCAGCCCGACCTCCTTGACGAGGGCCGCGACGAGCTCCGCCCCCTCGTCCGGCGGCATGAATCCGCCCATGTCCTTCACGCACAGCTCGTCGGCCCCTAGTTCGGCAAGGCGCCGTCCAAGGGCCACGAACGATGCTAGGGTATGCACGGGCGATTGGGTGTAGCAGATCGTCCCCTGCGCCCGCGCGCCCGCCTTGCGGACCGCCCGAAGCGCGACCTCCATGTTCCGAGGGTCGTTGAGCGCGTCGAAGACGCGGAAGATGTCGATACCCTCGGCCGCCGCGCGGTCTACGAAACTTTCCACCACGTCGTCGGCGTAGTGGCGGTAGCCGACGAGATTCTGGCCGCGCAGGAGCATCTGGAGCGGAGTCTTCCGGATCCGACGCTTGAGCTCCCGGAGCCGCTCCCACGGGTCCTCTCGGAGGTAGCGAAGGCAGACGTCGAAGGTCGCTCCGCCCCACACCTCCAGCGAACGGTACCCGATCGCGTCCAGCCGCTCCGCAGCGGGGAGCATGTGGCGGGTCCGCATACGGGTCGCGATGAGCGACTGGTGTCCGTCCCTGAGCACCGTCTCGGTTACGCCGACCAACGGACCTCCGGAGTAGGAGGAGGTCGTAAGCTATCCGGTCTGGGCACTGGGACGGGCTTCGGCCGGCCCTCACTCCGTCGTGGTGGGACTTATCCCGAGGAGCCTCATTTCGCTCGACCGTACGGAGCCACGCTCGCGCCCTCCTTGCGCCGTAGCCGGAGCGTCGCGCCGAGCCGCCCGAGTTGGTTCCGTTGCGGCGGTCGCCGTCGTCCTGGCGCTGCTGGCTGGTGCCTTCCCGTCGAACAACACCTCGCCGACGGGCACCAGCGTCGCTGTCCCGCACTCGGCCGAGGTGACGCACCTCCGACCGCAGAGCCCCGCCCCCGATCGGGCGATTGCGCGAACCACTTGCTTGCATCTGGGTTGCAGCGCTTGGGCGAGTGGGCCTGCCCACTCCGCGGGGGTCACTCCGTCCGCCGCCCGCGCGCACGTCCTACTTGGCTCGACCGCTACCAACTGGCTCGTTTCGAACTGGAGCGGGGAGGGCATGATCGCCGAGAACCCTGCCAACTCGAAGAATCTCGTTGCGGGTGGACTCTACCAGGAACCGAGCGCCTTCAACGACACGAGAACATACCTCGTTTCCGGGGTGAGCGGGGCCGCCACCTCGTGGGACAGTGGACGAACCTGGTCAACCCAGGTCCTTCCTCCGAGCCCCGACTGGACGAACTCCACCTCGCCCCAGTGCGGCCACTTTCACCTGGCGGACACGGACATCGTGTTCGGACCGAACAACACCGTGTACTACGTCGACCTCTCCTATCCAGGTGGCGGCTTCAACGTCACGTGCACCGGACCCTCGGCCTCCACCGGACTCTACGTCACACGTTCGACGGACGGCGGAACGACGTGGGAGACGCCGGTGGGCATCGCGGGAACGGCAGCGGGGGGGTCGGTCGACAAGCCGTGGGCTGCCGTGGACCAAACGACAGGCTACGTCTACGTGGCGTACACCGACGACGCGAACAGCTCCCAGATCTTCTTCCAGCGCTCCACGGACCGCGGGGTGAGTTGGAGCACCCCGCTCAACATCAGCGCCGGTGCACCCACGTCGGGAAGCCTGCGAGGCGTCGAGCTCGTGGTCGACCCAGGGGGTGGCGTGAACGCCGAATGGATCGATCAGTCGAGCGCCGCGATCGAGTTCACCCGCTCGACCGACCACGGCCTGAACTTCACTCCCCCCAAGATCATCGCCGTGGCCCTTTCCGAGTTCACCTCCCCGTCTCCCGATGCGTTCCGTGCCTACACGCTCCCCGGGATGGGGGTAGAAGAGTACGCGAACCAGTCGGACTCGGGCCGGCTCTTCGTCATCTGGCAGAACGGGAGCGGCGGGACGGCCGGCTCCCCCGCGATCACGCTCACCTGGAGCGCCGACAACGGTAGCACGTGGTCGAACTCGGTCAGCGTCGCTTCGAACAAGTCCCTCATGGATTTCCAGCCGGATGTCACCGCGGGGCCGGACGGCGCCGTGTACGCCGAATGGTACGGCGTCAACGCGACGAACGGACTCTACCGGCTTTACGGCGCCATCTCGCACGACGGGGGCGCCTCCTTCGGAGCGCAGTACGCCGTGAGCGACGTGGACTCGAACCCGCAGTTCGTCGGAGCGGCCGGGAACGCCTGGTGGATCGGGGACTACACCCACGTCCTGGCCGACTCGCACGGGGCCCGCGCCCTTTGGACGGATGCGCGTAGCACTCTCGACTGGGCTTGCCTGAGCCCTTGCCTCTGGGGCTACGTCTACAACATTTCGTTCTACACAGCCGAGATGACCTCGGCGACCGTCAGCGCGAGCGTACCGATCTCCCTCGGCGTAGGGGGGAGCGCACCGCTCGGAGCGAGCGTGGGTCCGGCCCCTTCCTACGGCGGGTGGCTCGTGGGGGAGAACTACACCCTCTCCGCCCCCCTCGACGTCACCGTTGGCACGGGTACCGAGCATTTCGCGCTCTGGTACGGGACCACGCTCACGAACAACGCGACCCTTCGGGCCAACGTGTCGGATCCCGTGGTGCTGCGGGCGTGCTACGTGGCGAACGCCGGTACTCCCTGCCGGGAGCCGGGCGCCCCCGGTCGGCTGCACGTTCACGTCGCCCCGGCGACCGCGACGGTCAGCGCGAACGGGATTCCCTTCACCGTCGACCGGAGCACCGGAATCGGCGAGAGCTGGGAGAACGACGGCAACTACACCGTGCGCGCGAACCTGCCCGGCTACTATCCGGTTTCGGCGAGGATCTCGGTGAGCCCGGGGAACATCTCGTACGCCAACCTCACCCTGCAACGGATCCCGGGCCATTTGCGCGGCCTCGTGAGTCCGGTGGTCGCGGTGGTCTCCGTCTCTCCGCTGGCGAACGTGACCCAGAACGTGAGCGGCTCCTTCGGGGCCGCACTCGTCCCCGGCGCGTACACGGTGAGCGCGGCGCTCTACGGCTACACCACCGAGAGGGCGAACGTGACGGTCGTCATCAACCGGACCGTCTGGACGAACTTCACGCTCCGTCCGCTGTTCGGCTGGATCAACGGGAGCGTGATACCCTCCACGGCGTCGGTCAGCCTCAACGGAGTGCCCGTGAGCGTGGACTCCCACGGGCGGTTCGCTCTCCAGCGGCTCCCTGGGACGTTCTGGTTGAACGGAACCGCCCCGGGCTACCGGTTCGCGAGTACCGGGCCGTTCCAGCTCCTACCCCTAGGACACCTCGCGCCCCGACTCTGGCTACCCTCGGCGACGGGGATCGTCGTTGGGACCGTCTTTCCCCCGGGCGCTTCCGTTTGGGTCGGAGGGAATCCCGTAGTCCTCAGCTCCGGGTCGTTCAACGTCTCGCTCCTCCCCGGAAACTACACCGTGGAGGCGGCGAGCCCGGGATTCTCGCCCTGGTCGGGGTCGGTCGTAGTCGTTTACAATCGGACCTCTCCACCGCTGTCGATCCAGCTCGCCGTGGCCCCGGGCTGGATTGCCGCCCTTGTCTATCCAACGGACGCCGTGGTCTTGGTCGACGGTAGCCCGGTCGTCGTGAGTACCGCCGGGACTTTCAACATCTCCACCGCCGCAGGGAACCACACCGTGTCCGCGAGTTCTCCGGGCTACCGCGAGCTACGGGAGTCCGTCTACCTTCCCCCGGGACGAACCGATGCGCTCAACCTGACCCTCTCTCCCGTGGCTGCCGCCGCGGGAACTTCGGTGCTCGGCATCGAGATTGGCGTCGTCGTTGGCCTCGTTCTGCTCGCGGTCGTGCAACTCCTAGTACCGCGTTTGCGCGGACGCAGAGCGGCTCCCTAGCCGGCCGCGCCCTCGGCGCAACTCGAACAAGGCGCGCGCGCTCGATACCTAGAGGCGGCATGCCCCCCAGGGGACCGTGTCCCCTCACGCGAGGGCTCGAATGACGGCAGGAGCTGCGAGTCGGGCCTAGAGCGGAAGGTTTCCGTGCTTGCGCGCGGGCCGGTCCTCGCGCTTCGGTCCGAGGAGGGTGAGGGCTCGCAGCAGCTTTTCCCGCGTCTCGACGGGGTCGATCACGTCGTCGAGGTACCCGCGTTCGGCCGCGAGGTACGGGTTGAGGAATTCGAGCGCGTACTCCTCGACCTTGCGCTTGCGGAGCGTCTCCCGCTCCACGCCCGACACCTTGTCGAGCTCCCGCTTGAACAGGATGTTTACCGCTCCCTCCGCCCCCATGACCGCGATCTCCGCCTGCGGCCAGGCGACGTTGAAGTCGCCTCCGAGGTGCTTCGAGCACATCACGTCGTACGCGCCGCCGTAGGCCTTGCGCAGGATGACGGTGAGCTTGGGCACGCTCGCTTCGGCGAAGGCGTAGAGGAGCTTTGCCCCGTGGCGGATGATGCCGCCGTACTCCTGCTCCGTGCCGGGGAGGAATCCCGGGACGTCGACGAACGTGAGCAGCGGCACGTTGAAGGCGTCGCATAAGCGGACGAACCGAGCCCCCTTGGTCGACGCGTCGATGTCGAGCGTGCCGGCGAGCACCTTCGGCTGGTTCGCGACCACCCCGATGGAGCGGCCCCCCAGCCGGGCGAACCCGACGAGGAGGTTCGCGGCCCAACCCGCATGGACCTCGAGGAGGCTATCGGGGTCGAGCACGCGGGAGAGGACTTCGCGAACGTCGTAGGGAGTGTTCGGGTCCTCCGGGACGGTGTCGCCGAGGGTCCGGGTCGCTTCGGCACTCGGCTCCCGGCTTCCGAGGAGCGGCGGATCCTCGAGGTTGTTGAGGGGAAGGTAGCTGAGGAGCCGATGGACTAGGGCGATCGCCTCCCGTTCTGAGCCGGCCGTGAAGTGGGAGACTCCGCTCCGCGTGGCGTGCGTCTCGGCCCCGCCGAGCTCCTCCATGCTCACGCTCTCGCCGGTCACCGCGGCGATGACCTCGGGACCGGTGATGAACATCTGTCCCTGGCCCCGCACCATGACCACGAAGTCGGTGATCGCGGGGGAGTAGACCGCGCCGCCCGCGCACGGGCCGAGGATGATCGAGATTTGCGGGACGACCCCCGAAAGGAGCACGTTACGCAGGAACACTTCGCCGTACCCACCGAGGCTCATCACTCCCTCCTGGATCCGCGCTCCTCCCGAGTCGTTGAAGCCGACGATGGGAACCCCCGCCTTGCGCGCGTTCTCCATCGCCTTCACGATCTTTCCGGCGTGGGCTTCGCCTAGCGCGCCCCCGAACACCGTCGCGTCCTGAGCGAAGGCGACTACGGAGCGTCCCTCGACGGTGCCGAAACCGGTGACGACGCCGTCCCCGGGGGGCTTGCGCTCCGCGAGCCCGAACGCGCTCACCCGATGCTGGACGAGGCTGTCGAGCTCGACGAAGCTCCCCGGATCGAAGAACGCGTCGAGCCGTTCCCGCGCCGTGAGCCGCCCGAGCGCGCGGTGCTTCGCCACCCGGTCGTGGCCACCTCCGGCGTCGGCCCCCTTCCTCCGCGCGTTCAAGCGCTCGGAGGCCCGCGTCACTCGGCCTCCTCGATCGCAAGTCGCCCCGAGCGGATCGCGAGCAGCCCCTCGGTCCCTTCGACCCACAGCTCGCCCTCGGGCCCGACCTCCTTGACCCGTCCCACCCGCAGGCCGTTCACTTCCGCCCTCTTGCCCCGGCCGTACAAGGCTTCCCGGTACTCCGCGAGCCAGCGCTCGCGACCCCTCGAGCTTCCCAGCTCGCTGACCAGGCTCTCGAACGCCGGGGCGAGCTCGCCCTCGAGAGCGTCCAGCCCGGGGGGCTCCCCAAGGAACTCCGAGAGCCAGGCGGTCTGCGGCAGGAGCTCCGGGGGAAACCCCTCGGGAGGTCCGAGGACGTTGAGACCGAGGCCGAGCACGAGTTTCGAATCGTGGGGGCCCGCGATCCGTTCCGGGAGCAGCCCCGCAATCTTACGAGGCGCACCCTCCGCCGCAACGACATCGTTCGGCCACTTGATCCGCGTGCGAACCCCCCACCCCTCAGAGAGTGCCCGCCGCAAACAAGCCGCGGCGGCGAGCGAGAGGAACGGGTCCGGCTCCGCTAGATCGGGGAGGACGAGCGACAGGTAGAGCCCTCCCGGCGGGGAGACCCATCCGTGGTCGGAGCGGCCTCGCCCGCGACTCTGGGATCGGGCGACGACCCGAGTACCCGAGGGCGCACCGGAGCGGACGAGCTCGCTCGCATGGTCCTGCGTCGAGGCGAGCGAGTCGAAGAGGAAGCGCTGATTCACCGTCAGGTCCTCCGGGCCTGCACTCGAGTTCCCCAATAAGCGCTTGTTGGCGAAACAGGGAGAGTGGGCGGGCGTCGGAAGTGGGCTGCGCCCCCTCGGCGCGTCGGTCGCGGGCGTGCCCCCGATACCGTGCCAGTCGCGAACAAACTGAGCAACCTTCGCGGGCGACGCGCTGGGAGGGAAGGGCTCCCTCGCGCTCGAAGCCGTAACGGGAACTGCAGAAAGCTAGGGGGCCGCGCGCTTCGGCGATCTCCGCAACAGGACGACTCCCGCGATGGCAACGACGGCGAGCGCTCCGAGCCCGGCCCAGAACCACAACGGGATTGGGGGGCTCGAGGACGACCCGGAGCCAGTTCCGCCAGAACCTGGGGTGCCCTTGGCCACGGTGAGGGAGGAGATCGCATGCGCACCCGTGCCGGCCGAGTCGTTGACCCAGACTTGCACCGTGTACACCGTGTAGGTACCTGAGCTCGCAAAGCTGTGGGCAGGGGCCGGGTTCGTGCTCCACGTGCCGTCGCCGAGCGACCAAGAGTACGTGAACGGGGCGGTACCGCCCGCAACCGCGGCCGAAAGTATCTCCGGCGTCCCCGAGACGGCCTGCGAGGGGTTGGAAGCGATCTGCACGGCGGGATCAGTTGCCACCTGGACCACGAGCGAGCTCGTCGACCAGCTGCCGGCGGAGTCGGAAATATTGAGCTGCACGCGGAAGGTTCCTGCGACGCCGTAGGAGTGGCTCACGCTCGAACCGGTCGACGATGTCCCGTCCGCCCAGTTCCAAGAGTACTGGTCCGGGACCGTGCCCGAGGCCACGGTGACCTCGGTGAACTGCAAGGGCTTGCCGACGTCGGTGCCCATGGGAGCCACGGAGATCCGCGCGACCGGACCGTTCGTTACCGTGATCGACGAGGTTCCGATCGTCCGAGCACCCAGCGCATCGGTCACGAGCGCGGAGAGGGCGTACGTGCCCGCGTCCGGGTACGTGTGGTGGAGTGTTGCCGCCCCCGTGTCCGTTTGGGCGCTGCCGTTCGCGCCATCTCCGAACTTGAGCGAGACCGAGTACGGGGGTGTGCCCCCGGTGAGGCTCACCGTGACGGCGGCAGGCGCACCGACTTCCGAGCCTGGGGCCGTGACGGTGACCGCAGGAGCGACCTCGTACGTCCAGGTGTCGAGGGACCCTAGATCCGTGCCGAAGTGGGCCGTGCCCGAGAAGAGCAGGGGGGCGGAGCCGCCGGTCTCGGGCGCTCCCGTCGGGATGAACCGGGCCGAGGGGTGGTCAGCGGGGGAGAGCTTCGCCCACGCCGAGCCGGCAAAGCTCCAGGAGTCCGCTAGGTAGCTCGTGTTGGTGGCGTTGTACCCGCCGAACAGGAGCATCTCCCCGGCGGCCGGGTCGCCGCTGAAGAACGCTCCGTACCGGCCGGAAGGGGAGGAGGGGCCAAGGATCTTCCACCACGTGCCGGAGTACCACTCCCAGGTCTCCGCCGAGTCGCAAACGCCCGACGTACAGGCCGCGCGGCCGCCGAAGAGGACCAGCGCCGCGAGCGAGGCGTCGTACCCCATCGCACTGAACTCGCGAGCAGACGGGCTGGCGGTCGGTGCGAGCTGGGTCCAGCCGCTCCCCGGCTGCCAGATCCAGGTGTCGTTGAGCACACCCGTGGCCGAGAACCCCCCGAAGAGGATGGTGGCGTTGGTGTCGTTCGCCCCATCGAAGGCGAGCGAGGCCGTGGCCCGGGCCGTGGGTACGGCCGCGCTGAAGGCGGAGAGGTTGGTCCAGACCCCCGCGCTCCAGCTCCAGGTGTCGCTGAGGTACCCCGACGTGCCCTGGCCGCCGAACAGCAGAACGGCGCCCGCGTTCGCGTCGAAGTCCATCGCGCCCTGCGTACGTGCGGGAGGCGCATCGTGGAAGTTCGTCTCGTTCTGCCAGAGTCCGTGGGCGAACACCCAGGTCTGATTCCCCAGCACAGAACTGAAACTGCCCCCTCCGAAGTAGACGTACTCCTGCCCCAGGGGATCGTAGGCTAGGTTCGAACCGAAGGCCGCCGGGGGGGGCGTAGCCGCTCCCGGGACGGTGAGGTTGATCCAGTCAGCTGTCGTCACTCGCGGTGAGACCGCCCCCAGAGCACTCCCGAGGGACGCGTGCGCCGGCGTTGCCGGTGACGCGGCCGGCCCTGCGGCCGAAGGGAACCGGGCCCCGGTGCCTGGCGAGAACCCAGGGGCAGGCGCCGAGAGGGAAGCCACGACCGATGCCAACCCCAGCAGCAGCACCAACGCGATGGAAGTCCACTGGGAAAAAGTCCCAACGCGGCCCGGCGCGAGTCGCAGAGCCCTCACCCTCCCTGCGGAGGCGGCGGAGTGTCAGCCGAGGGGGGAGGGGTCGGAGCGGGCCGTGACCGGCCGCGGAGGACGACGAGGGCGATCAACAGCACGGCGACCGCAGCGGCCGCGATCGCAAGGTAGAGGGCGTAGTTCGCCGCCGACGCGGCGGAGCCGCCGCCGGATCCGCCCGAGGAGGAGCCGCCTGTCGGCTGGTGGGCCGCAAGCGGGAGCGCCTCGGGGACCTCGGCCAGGTAAAGGGTACGGTCCGTCAAGGTTCCGTTCCCGATGGTCGCAACAGCGTAGAGGAGGAGCGATCCCCCGCTCTGGGAGAGCCCGAACTGAGCCGCGCCGTAGGAGGCCACTTGAGGCAGCGGCGACCATGCGCCCGAGGACCACTTCCAGCCTACGAAGCCGGTGGGAGTGTCCGCATACACGTAGTACGCGGCAGTGGCGTACAGTGCGTGGGCATCGGATACGTTCCCCGCCAGGGCAAGCGTGGCGAGCGTATCGGAGGAGAGCGGGTCGTAGAGCACGAGCGTCCCCCCGTACAGGGTCCGGTAGTGCAGGAGCAGGGTCGAGGGTGTTCCGGGCACAATCTCGGCACCGAGGAGCGCGCTGCCCCGCGGGGCCAAGTAGCTGATCGGCTCCGGGTTGCCGTAGCCGGAACCAGCACCGATGCGCAGGAGCGAGTAGTTGTTCCCGAGGTCGCGGAGGAGGACGAGGCCCGCCAGCGCACGGACCGAGACCACCTGGGAGAAGCCCGCGACGCCCCCGCTCGACACGTTGGCGACGTTCGAAAGGTCGTAGGTCGTGAGCGTCTCGGCAGAGGTCGCGGTCGGAAGGAGCTGCCCGGAGAGCAAGGCGACGACCTTGCCCGTGCCGTTCGTGTCGAGCCCGTACGACTCGGCCACACCGGTTGAGCTGAACACCCGGACCGGTCCCCAGGTTTGGTCGCTCAGGTAGAACTCCGCGCCGTGGAGCGCGAGGGTCTGAACCCCGGCCGGAGAGGTTCCCCCGGTCTCGCTGAGCGGGAGCGCCTGCCACAGTACGTAGAGGTTCCCGTTGGGGAGCGTGGAGGCGACAGGGTGAGTGATGACGAAGCCGGGATCGCTCGGGCGGGGAAGGCCCGCCAGGGCGTTGGTCCCCGCGCCGAGCGAGGCGCCCGAGACCGTGAGCCCGTTCTGGACCGAGCGCGCGACGTTGTCGTCCGAGTAGAACAGGTAGGCGCCGTTGTAGGCGGCCGCGGCGCTCGGTGTGGCCTGGGGGTAGATGTCGGAGATCGCTGCGCCCGCCGAGCCGGTGGGAGCCCAGACGTTCTGGTCGTAGCCGCTCCCGTTGTAGGCGCGGCTCGAGACTGCCCAGGTCGCGTCGCTCCCGTTGTCGTAGCCGGTGAGGCCTTTCGGCCCGAGGAGCGGGCGGAGGAAGGTGGGAACGTAGTGGTAGATGACGCCCGGACCGATGAAATTCCAAGTTCCGCTCCAGAAGAGGACCTGCGCGGTCACGAACGCCGAGCCGTTCACCCAGATGTTGGAGATCTCGAACGGCGGCGGGGCGAGTTGGAAGATCATCTCGACCGAGAGCATCCCGCCGATGGCGACGGAGGCGATCCCGATCCCGAAGCTCAGGTCCACCTTGAGCGGCAGACTGAACTTGCCCAGCAGCCCCACGATGGCGAGGCCCAAACCGTTGCCGACGTCGGCCGTCATATTCTTCGTCGGGGCGAGCAGGATCGAGAGCGCGAACGCGGGTGCGATGTCGATGTCGAGGTTGAACCCTATCTTGATCGTCTGGCCGAGAAGGTCGAAGGAGAAGCCGTAGATCGGGATGCTCGCGGAAAAGTCCGCGGTCAACCCGAGAGTGATCGAAGCGCTGTCCCAAACGATGGTACTGTTGCCGCCGCCTTGCGGGACCACCGAGAGGGTCCCGGAGACGGTGAGCGCGATGGTGATGTTCAGGTTGAAGGCGCCGAGCGAGATCCCCGGCGGGACGAGCGAAAGCGTGCCGCCTAAGGTGACGTTGCCGGTCGACGAGGCGTTGAAGTCGAACTCGAGCGACGGGACGAGCGAGTAGTTGCCCGAGATCAGGGGGACGGGCAGCGAGAAGTTGAACAGCTTGCCGATGGGCAGCGGAACCTTGAGCAGGATCGCGTAGGATTCGTTGAAGGGGCCGTGGCCCCAATGCGTCACCGACTGGGCGAGCTGGGCGAAGCCCTCGATCTGCTGGAGCCAGCTCGGGGTGTCGACGACGGTGAGCGGGAGGGTCGCGTTCTCCGACCAGTCGGAGCTCGACGCGACCACGGAGACGCTCATCCACGCGGAGATGCTCGCCATGTTGACCGCCGTCGAGTTCCACCAGAGGCCGGAGCTGTTCGCGGGAGAGACCGCGTACTGCGTGCCCCCGATCGTGAGGGTGACCGAGTTCACCGGAAGGTTGGCGATCTCGGCGTAGACGCCGAAGATGTTGTTGACGTCGAACCCGCCGTAGAAGATCCCCTTGTACTGCGAGTAGACGTAGATCTTCTCGACGGGGTTGACGGTGAAGGTGAAGTTCGCGGAGGCGAACGCCGAGCTGTTGCCTAGGTCGCCGACGACGACGCTCAGCCGGAAGATGTTGTAGGCGGTCGCGTCCGGCGAACACGGGAGGAGGACGGTGCCCGAGGGTCCCACGGCGATCGTGGTCCCGTTGTTGAACGCCTGGCAGCCGCTACCGGTGCCGGTGAGCGCCCGCGTCGTCTTGAGGAGCTGGACCGGAAGGAAGCGGTAGGTAAGGGCTCCCGTCCCGCCGGACGCCAAGAGGGTGAACTGGTCGAAGCCGATCGCGCTCGCCTGAATGACGAACGGACCCTTGAGCTGGGCGGTGAGCGGCTCGTAGTACCGCCACGTCTCGTTCGTGACCGAGAGGAAACCGGTGACGCCGCCGAAGATCAGGAACGCGCCGTCGACGTAGTCGCTCGCGTAGGCCATCGAATACCGAGCGCTCGGGGGGCCCTGCAGCTGGTCGTCGTGCCAGTTCTGCGGATAGAGCGCCCCGCCGAGCGGACCCTGATAGACCCACGTGTCGTTGAACGCGACGGCCGTGCCGTTCGCTGTGCATACCGTCGTGGGCGGCTGGCCGATCCCGCCGTACAGGACGAATCTCTTGTTGAGGGGGCTCCATCCGAGGGCCGCTCCATCCCGTCCGCACGGCGGGGATTGGCCCGAGTTGTAGAGGGGGAGATGGCCCCGCGGAACGTTGATGCAGTTGATGGACTGGATCGCCGGGCTCCAGGCTCCCGCGAAGTACCACCACATGAGCCACGGGGTGTTGTTGCGGCAGTCGCCCTGGAGCACGCTTCCGCTGTTCTCGCCTCCGAAGAGCATGAGGTAGCCGCTCGGGGAGCCCGCGAACGCCGCGTCGCCGCGGGGCTCGGGGGAGCGCGTGAGCGTCGGCGTCCGGTTGGTCCAATGACCGGCCGAGAAGCTCCAGGTGTCGCCCAGGTCGAGACTGTTGACGTCGAGTCCGCCGAACAGCAGCACGTACCCATCGCCCGAGTCGTAGGCCATGGAGGCGAGCTCGCGGGCCGGTGGTGCCCGCCCCGCGGTCGAGGTGAGATTCGTCCAGTGGCCCGCTGCGAAGGCCCAGGTGTAGTTCGATGCGACGAGCGACGCACTCGGGCTCGCCAGGAAGAGTCCGCCGAAGAGGATCGCTTCGTGGTCGACTACGTCGAAGGCCAAGCTGCCTCCGACGATCGGCGGCGGGCAGCTGCTCGGGGTGCAGCTTGTGTTCGCCACGAGCGGGGTCCAGACGTTCTTGGCGAACGACCAGGTGTCTTGGAAAGTGACGAAGCTGTACGGCGGAATCTCCTCTACGCCTAGGCCGCCGTAAAGGAGAACCGAGTTCGTGGCCGAGTCGAACGTCATCGCCGCTCCTTCCCGCGAGCCCGGATACGTGGTCGGGATGACAGGCGGGGTGACGTCGGTCCAGGAATGCGGACCGGTGACCTGAGGGTTAGGAAGCTCGGCGGGTGCGGCGAATCCGGTCGGACAATACGGCGCGAGTCCGAGGGCACAAAGCCCCACGGAACTCACGGCATGGTGGGCCGCTGGGTTTGCGGACAACGATTGGGCCCGGGGGGCGGCAACGAGACCCGGTAGCCCGTGGGGAGGGGCGGGGGCCGCGAGCCTCGAGACAGGGGTGCCGGCGACCGCCGAGGCAGCGGTGGACGGGATTAACTGAAGGAGCAGGAGGGCGACCGCGAGGAGCGGGACCAATCCTCGTAGGTAGCGGCCCCGGACACGGCGGCGCGGGCCGCCGAGGAGGGAGGACGGAGAACGGGGGGTCGCCCAAGTCGGAGCGGTTGCCGAGTCCCGACCGAGCACAACGCCCCGACAGATTCCCGGTAGATAACCATCTGTCCGACCCAACTGACCAAAACGGCCAACCGTCGAGCGGGCCGGAGCGCAGAGCCGAGGGAGGCTAGCGCCCGACGCGAAGCCGAGCGGCCAACGGGGGCATCGCCGCTCGAGGAGCGGTGACCTCCACGGCCGCCAGTGCCTGTTCGGCGTACCGTGCGATCTTGTCCAGATGATCTTCGAGCCCATCCACGAGCTCGGCGCGCGCGAAGAGGACGCCCGGTATCCTTCCGATCTCTTCCGCCATCTCGTTGACGAGCCCGACGCGGGGCAGGAACATCCGGTAGACGTTGAACTTCGCCCAGGCGCCAACGAAGGTCGTCCAGTCTCCCGCGATCACCATGATCCGGCTCTCGGCCTCGGCCCGCAGGGCGGGGTCGCCCAACCCCACGACGAGCTCCGCCCCGAAGCTGCCCGAGACCGCGCGGTAGTCGAGCTCGGGGAAAGTGAGGAGCGCGCCTGTTTCGCCGAGCTTCTCGAGCCGGCGGCGAAGGGTGCGCACGGGCATTCGCATCTCGTCCGCGAGCTGGCGGAACGACCGCACGTTGCCGCTCATGAGCCGCAGGGCGAGCGTCCACTCGGGACGGCTCAGCGAATTCGGGGCGGGCGGGTGCTCGACGAGGGTGCAGATCCCACCGGCACCACCGGCAATCCGGTCGACCTTCGCCATCGTAGCGCGCATCGAAGCCTCGGTGTCGTAGACGATGCCGAGGCCGAGGAGCGGACCCCGGAAGTTCTCGAGGAAGACCACCCCTTCGACGGCCACGACCCTGCGGAGAACCTCTGGCTTCGCGGTGCCCGGGGCGAGCTCCACCGCGTACGAGCATCCGTGGAGCCCGAGGAGGGACGGGTTGATGTAGAACATGACACCCCGGAGGAATCCCGTCTTGATCATCCGGGCGATCCGATTCCGGACCGTACCCGGATTCGCCTCGAGCCGGCGCGCTACTTCCCGGTACGAGGCGATGACCCCAGGTCGGGCCGGCCAGACCGTGTGGGCCTGGTACAGCTCCCGTAGGATGCGAATATCTAGCCGGTCCATCGCTTGCGCAGGCCCTCGTCCCGAGGGCCCCGAGGGTGCCCCGGTGGATGACCCGGGATGAGCCGTCGCTCTAGTTCATCCTACCGACAGGGACGCTGGAACTCCGGCGGTGGTCCCCTACAGGGGGGAGGCTGAAACTCAACCATGCCGGCCGGACGAACGGGATGCGTCCTACCGTCGCAGCTCATCGAGCCGTTTGGCCATCTTGACGACGGCGCGTACTGCCTGGGCGGCGTTCTCGATACGGTCCTGCGCTTGGAGGCGCGTCTCGCCCGGGCCCGAGATGCCGAGACCGACCGGCTTTTCGTGGTCCACCATCAGGTCGGCGAGCTTTCGCGAAGCCTGTTGCATGACGACCTGGTCGTGGTCCGTCTCCCCCTCGATCACCGCGCCGAGGGCGACCACCGCGTCGACCTCCTTCCGGTCGAGGAGCAGTTTCACCGCGAGCGGCATATCGAAGACTCCCGGCGTCCGAACGATAGGCCCTAGCCGTGCGCCGAGGAAATCGATCTCCTCCTTCGCCCGCTCGAGCATGAGCGAGCTCACGTCGTAGTTGTACTCGCTCGCCACGATCGCCACCGTGATCCCCGACCCTTCGTCTCCCTTCTTTGCCATCTTCTTCCTCGATGAGTGGAACGGTAACCTAGCTCACGGGCCTCGCCGGACCCGCATCCGCGAACCCTTGGCGGAGCCCGGTTCCGGCTCGACGCGCGAGCGCCCGCGGCCGGAAGAGGAGGTTCCACGCGTTCTCCGCATGCTCCTCGGCCCGGCGGGTCGCAAGCCGGGCGAGCTGCTTCTCGCTCCCGGCCTCCGACTCGAAGACGAAGCACTCGAGGATCGGTCTCCGCTCGAGCAGCGAGACCTGCTGGAGACCGAGCGACGCCTCGTGAGCGCAGGTCTTGTCGTACTCGGCCTTCCCCGGCATCCCAAGCGCGAGCGCAAGCTCGACCCCCTCCTCGCGAAAGAGCGCCTGGCAGGCCGAGGGGAGGTCCTTGATCCCGGGCACCGTGCGGCGGTAGAGCCGGTAGCCGGTTCCCGTGGCCCCGAGCGAGCGCACGGCGGCGCTCGCCATGTCCACGCGGGCGAAGGTCGTATCGGCGATGCCGATCCGCTTCACGGGACCGCCCCGGTGCCGGGTTTCGCACGTTCGAGGATCTTCTCCACGATCCGCCGGGTCGCGAGGTCGTCGTGGGGACGGGCGGGAAGCCGCATCACCTTCACCGGGACGCCCCGGCGCGCGCACTCCGCCTCGACCTCCTTCTCGTCCCAGACCTGGTTGTAGCCGAGGGCGATGATCGACGGCCGGAACTCCTCGACCGTCGCGTAGATGTCGGTCGTGCTGCCGAGCACCGCGCGGTCGACGGGCTTCAACGCCTCGACCATCTCCCGCCGGAGCTGCTCCGGGACGTACGGCTCCCGCTTGAGCCGCCGGGCGGTCTGGTCCCGGGCGACGACCACGTACAGTTCGTCCCCGAGCTTTCGCGCCTCGGTCAGGAAAAAGAGGTGGCCAGGATGGAGGAGGTCGAAGACCCCCGTGGCCATCACCCGGACCATCGAACCCACGCCTCGCGGACCGTCTCGCCGTCCAGGAAAAGCCAGCTGTGGTCCGACGCGTACCGCGCCGCGGCGTCGGGGGAGCGGGGACCGCCCGAGTCCCCGAGCATCTCGCAGACCGTCACGCTCTCGGAGAGTCCGGTCATCCGGGCGAGCGAGATGGCGAGCTCGGTATGGCCTTTGCGTTCGGCGAGGAGTTTGGGGGCGGCGTAGAGGAGCGGGATGTGACCCGGTGAGGCGAACTCCGACGTGAACCGGACACGGAGCTCGTCGTCCGAGAGGGAGGGCGCGACCCGCACGAGTTCGCCGATCGCGCGTACCGTACGAGCCCGCTCGTTGTCCGAGACGCCGGTGAACGTCGAACGATGGTTCACGCTCACCCCGAAGGCGCTCCTCCGATCGTAGCGGATCCCCTCCCGTGCTAGCGCCTCGAGCAGAGGAAAGCGCGCGCGTCCGGCCTCGAGTAGTTCGGAGGCGAACGGGAGCCCGAGCCGGTCGCGGAGCTCGGAGGAGATCGCCGTGCAGAGGAGGCCGCCTGCGTCGTGCCGGAGGAGCCGGATGAGCTCGGGGGTCGCCAGCTCGGAGAGGATGACGAGGTCGGTCTCCCCCTCCCGGTCGGGGGCATCGAACAGGAGGACCGGCTCGCCCCGGGAGAGCGCGGCGCCGGCCGCCGCGATGGGGACGGGAACCTGCCGGAGGGGGTCGAGCGCCTGCACGGCGGTGCTAGTGTCGGAGGGAATATAATGAGTGCGTAATTACTCAATAATGGGTAGATGGGTCCACGGAGAGGAAACAGCCACGCGAGCGAGCTCGCGGATCCCTCGCACGCCCCTCTCTGGAGGCGTTTTAGGAGGTGATCCATCTGCAGGTTCCCCTACAGATACCTTGTTACGACTTACTCCCCCTTGCTGAACCGAAGTTCGAACGACCCGAATCGGGTCACCCTCACTCCAGCCCAACTCGGATGAGTTGACGGGCGGTGTGTGCAAAGAGCAGGGGCACATTCACCGCGGGATGTTGACCCGCGATTACTACGGAATCCATTTTCATGAGGGCGAGTTACAGCCCTCAATCCAGACTACGATGGGGTTTCAGGATTGCCTTCCCCTTTCAGGGTCGGATCCCATTGTCCCCACCTTTGTAGCGCGCGTGTTGCCCGGGAGATTCGGGGCATACGGACCTACCGTAGACCTCTCCTTCCTCTACCTTAGCGGTAGCGATCCCCTCAGTGTGCCCCCGTGCTCGCGCACGAAATTGCGACTGAAGGCGAGGGTCTCGTTCGTTATCTGACTTAACAGAACGCCTTACGGTACGAACTGACGATGGCCATGCACCACCTCTCGGAGAATCGGGCAAGGTCTTCGGCCTGGCTTTCATCCCTCCGTCGCCCCCGGTGAGTTTTTCGGCGTTGAATCCAATTGAACCGCACGCTCCTCCCGTTGCGGTGCTCTCCCGCCAATTCCTTTAAGTTTCAGTCTTGCGACCGTACTCCCCAAG
>JAKIWX010000139.1 GCA_022749845.1 Thermoplasmata archaeon | reverse complement strand
CCTGACCGCGTATCAGCAGGGACCGGACTGGTCTGGCCTCGCGGCGGTCAGCTCTGGCCACGCCTGGGCGGTCGACTCGAACCTCGTGACCGAGCCGGACCCAACGATGATCCTCGAGGGGATACCGATCCTGTTCGGGCTGGTCCACCCTGGGCTCTACCCGCCCAAGTAGGCCCGAGCGCCGTTCGGAGGTACCCGTGGGGAGGCACCTCTGAGCCCGCGGCGTTCCCGGCCGCTGCTCCTGCTCCTGCTCGGCGGCTCGCTCCTACTCCTGGTCCTTTCCCCGCTGCTCGCGGGCGTATCCATCCCTCTCGGTGCGGAAGTGAGAATCCTCCTCCACCAGACGAGCTTCGGTCTACTGTTCCCCTCGGCGTGCCCGAGCGGAACGCTTCCGCTGCGGTGTGCGGCGTGGACGGAGATCCTCTGGGATGCGGTCGTGCCGGAGGTTCTCCTCGCTCTGCTCGTGGGTGCCGCCCTCGGGATCTCCGGTGCCACCCTCCAAGGCACCTTCCGTAACCCGCTCGCCGATCCGTACCTACTCGGCATCTCCTCGGGAGGCACGTTGGGTGCGGCGTTCCTGTTCATCTTCCGGGTCGGTCTCGCCGAGGCTAACCTCGTTCTGCCGCTGCTCGCCTTTCTCGGCTGCCTCGGTACGGGCGGGGTGATCCTGCTTGCCGCGCGGTATCTCGGCGGTTCGATCGAGACGCTCCTGTTGGTCGGCGTGGCGCTCGCGAACGTGCTCTCGGCCGTCCTGTCGGTCGTCCTGCTCTACAACCCGATAGGTAGCATCCAAGTGAGCTTCTGGCTGCTCGGTGGTGTCGGCGGCGCTTCGTGGGGGCGCGACGGTCTCGTCCTCGGGGGTCTGCTCATGGCGAGCGCTCCCCTCATGCTGTTCGGCCGCGAGCTCAACCTGCTGCAGCTCGGTCCTGAGGTGGCGCAGAGCCTGGGCGTGGATGCACGCCGCGTGCGCAATCGGCTCCTGCTGCTTGCCTCGGTCGCCACCTCGGTCGCCGTGGCGTTCACCGGCGTCATCGGGTTTGTCGGGCTCATTTCGCCGCACGTGGTGCGGCGCGTCTGGTCCTCCGACTACCGTGCGGTCCTTCCGGGTTCGGCGCTCGTCGGCGCCGCCTTCCTCCTTCTCGCCCGCGATCTCTCGGTGATCGCGGCGCCCCCGGGCAACCTCCCGGTGGGGCTCTTCACCGCCTTTGCCGGCGCCCCGTTCTTCTTCCTACTTCTGCTGCGCCACCGCCGCGGGGCCTACATGGGAGGCGGCGGGTGAGCGCCTCTGTCCCGCTCGAGGTCGAAGAGCTCAGCGTGCGGTTTGGGCTTCGACGCGCGCTGAGCCGAGTCAGCCTCACCGCCGGGGCCGGTGAACTGGTGGCGCTCGCCGGTCCGAACGGTTCCGGCAAGAGCACGCTGCTGCGTGCCTGCCTCGGACTCCTCGCCCCGTCCGAGGGGCGGATACGCCTCTTTGGCACCGACGGCGCCCGCCTGTCGATCCGGGAGCGAGCGCGCCGGGTCGCGTGGGTGCCCCAGGAGGAGGCTCCCCGGGACAACGTTCGGCTCATCGACTATGTCCTGTTCGGGCGGTTCGCCCACCTACCGCCGTTCGCGGGGGAGTCGGAGGCGGATCGTTCCACGGCGAACCGGGCGCTCGCCGAGGCGGGCCTCGCCGACCGGCGCGACTCCGGCGTCCTCGAGCTGAGCGGCGGGGAGCGGCAGCGGCTCCTGCTCGCACGGGCGCTGGCCCAGGAGACCCCGCTCCTCCTGCTCGACGAGCCCACCGCGCACCTGGACATCGGCCACCAGCTCGACCTGTTCGAACGCGTGCGCCTCCAGGTCCGGGAGCGGGGCCTGTGCGCCGTCGCTGCGATGCACGACCTCAACCTGGCCGCCCGGTTCGCGGACCGGATCGTCGTACTCTCCCATGGCCAAGTCGTCAGCGACGGCCCGCCCGAGGCCGTGCTCTCGGTACCGCTCCTGCGCGAGGTCTGGGGCGTCGAGACCGAGCTTCGACGCGACCCGAACACCCACCGGCCCTACCTCCTTCCCCTCAGGTCTGTGGCACCCGGGGTTCTCGCCGGCCGCGCCGACCGGCGACTCGGGCCGGTGCACGTCGTGGGGGGAGGTGGGAGCGCGTCTCCGATCCTGCGGCGCCTCGTCGAGGAAGGGTTCCACGTCACGGCCGGGGCATTGCCGCTGCTCGACAGCGACGCAGAGACGGCCGACGAACTCGGCATCCCCTACTCCGCGGAGGTCCCGTTCGCTCCGATTGGGGAAGTGGCCCAGGCGCGCACACGAGAACTTCTCGGCCCCGCGCGGGCCGTCGTCATCGCCCCGGTCCCCACGGGGCCCGGCAACCTCGTCAACCTCGAGCTCGTCGAAGCCGTCGGCCGGCCGGAGCGGGTGCT
>JAKIWX010000138.1 GCA_022749845.1 Thermoplasmata archaeon | reverse complement strand
GGCTACGCCGCTGGTGAGTCCGAGGAAGTCATCGACCTCGTCCGGTAAACCGGTTCGTTTCCGCTCCCGCTACCTCGGTCTCGAGGTGGCGGGCGCCCCCCTCTCGCCGAAGGCGCTCGAGGCGCGGCTGCGCGCGAGCCTGCCCCCCCTGCCCGGATTGCCGGGACCACGCGTCATTCGTCTTTCCTCGGGCCGGGCCCTCGTCGAGGTGGCCCACGTGCAGGTGGGGGAAGCCCGCACCCGCTGGAATTCAACCCTCCCGGCGCCGGGCCCCGAGCTTCGCCTAGTGACGCGACGGAGCTGGGGGACGCTCCGGAAGGGGAAGGTCTGGCTCCGTTCGATGACCGCCACGGGCGCGCGTGCCCGGCCGTAGCAGGGAGCGCCTCCGCCTCGAGCCCCTCTGAGAGCCTCTATATACCCCGAGCCCGCGTATTTTCCCCGGTAGGAGCTGGGCTGCTCCCGCTAGCTCGTAACTCGTGAGGGCGGCTCGAATAACGGAGGCATGAGCGCACTCCTCACGTGGGTCCTGACGGCACTCGTGGCCGGCGTCGGTTTTCTCGTCCCCCTCCATCTTCGAAGGCGCGGCACCGAAGCCTCGGTGCCTATCCTTGGAGGCCTCTACGGTCTCGTACTTGCGATAGGTGGGGTCTTCCTCGACCTGATCGGCTCTCCGAATGCGCTTCTCCTCGTCCCCGCCGGAGTTGGGCTCGCCCTCGTCGGCCCTTTCTGGCTCCTGAAGCGTCGAGCTAACGCCCCCTCGAGCTCCACGGGCGAGGCTGCCGGACCAGCACTTCTTCGAGGCTTCCGTCCCTACTTCCTTCCCCTAACGCTCCTCGGTCTGGTCGCGAGCGATCTCCTACTGGGAGGAATCTCGAACATCGGTATCGGTGGCACCGCTCACCCTGGCCTTTGGAACGCACTCGCCACCGCGGTCCTCTCCCCTGCGTTCCTCTTCGCCGCAGCCGCCCAGATGCTCGCCGCGGTTCTTCTCCTCCCGCCCACCGTCGACCTTCGCATTCGTGGCCTTCTTGCGGGGCAGGCCGGCCTTCTACTGCTCGGCCCCACGACCTTGCCCCTCGCAGGCTGGAACTGGATCTCGGTCTACCTCGGTTCGGCGCTCATGGTGGCGATGTTCGTCACCACACTCCAGTTCGTCTACCGCCACAAGCAGCTCGCGCCCTCCACCTCCCGCCTCCTCGTGTGCTGGTCCGCCGTGGCGATGCTCACCGCGGCCGGCTGGTTCCTGTGGCACCTCGACGCCACCAACCTGCTGCTCGTCCCGGCCGCCGTTGCCCAACTGCTGTCGGTCCTGTACGTCGGGCTCGCCCCCGAGCGCTCCGCCGAGGAAGCGCGCCTCCCGTGGCTCCTCCACCCGTTCTGGGTGTTCCAGATCCTCCTCTTCACGTTCCTGACCGAGTTCTTCCTGGGTGCCCTCGTCGACCTTGCGGTGGCGGGGCCTGGCTTCCTACAGTACATCCCGTTCCTGCCGCTCCCGGGCGCCGGGGTGGCGCTCGCCGGCGTCGCCGTCTACGACGGGCTCTGGTTCGCCGCGGCGATCCTCGCCTCCGCCTGGTTCCTCGTCCTCCTCGGATTCACGATGGGTTCCCTCGTCGTCTTCAAGATCCGGGAGACGCACGAACGGCCCCAGCGCTACCGCCTCGCCCTCATGATCGCGGTCTACGCGCTCGCGGCGATCTACATCCCGAGCTTCGCCTCCTCGACCCCGCTCGCGAGCGTACCCGCGCTCGCGAACCTGCCCGTGATCGGCTGGGGGTTCGGGCTCCGGGCGGGCGGGCCGTTCGAGTCCGGCATCTTCCTCGCGATCCTGATCATGTACGCGTCGGTCGGGGTGCTGACGCTCCTGTTCGGGCGGAAGGCGCTCTGCTCGGTGATGTGCGGGGCGGCCCTGATGTACCAGGGCACGGCGATCAACGAGATGCGGGCGTTCAACCAGAGCTCCCGCATCGGACGGTACTTCCTGGGGAGCCAGCTCTCGACCGCCTACACGGTCGCCTCGAGCCTCGCCCTCGTCTCGCTGTTCGGCACCTCGCTCCTCGGGGTCCTCCACCTCCTGCCGACGGTGCAGGTCGCCAACGGCCAGTTCGACACGAGCGCCCTGCCGCTTCCCATCGAGCTCTATTTCGGCGCGCTCTGGTTCGTGATGTTCGTCTCGACACCGTACATCGGCACCTACAGCTGCGCCACCACCGGCTTCTGCCACTGGGGCGCGCTCAGCCTACCGTTCGCGAAGGTGGGGATGTTCCGGCTCAAAGTGAAGGACCGGAAGGTCTGCCAGGCGTGCACCACCTTCGACTGCGCCAAGGCGTGCCCGGTGGGTCTCGTCGACATGCCGCAGTACTTCCGCACGACCGGCGAGTACCGCAGCACGAAGTGCTGCGGCGTCGGGGATTGCGT
>JAKIWX010000137.1 GCA_022749845.1 Thermoplasmata archaeon | reverse complement strand
GTCTACGCGACGCCCCGCGGTCACTGCATGAAATGCGGGACGCGTACCCGTTGGGTCGACCTTCCTCTCTCGGGGAAGCTCCACTCCTGGACCACCTGCCACTTCGGGAGCGAGGCGTTCCTCAAGGAGACGCCGTACAACTTGGGCCTCGTGGAATTCGAGGGGGCGGGAAGCCTCCTTCTCGCCCGGGTGAAGGAGACGACCGAGTCCGAGCTCTACGTCGGCATGCCGGTCGAGGCCCGCTTCGACGTCAAGCCCAAGTTCTCCATCACCGATGTCTGGTTCGTGCCCTCGCACGTGAGCGGGGGCGGCGACCGCCGCTAGGGGGTTCGCATGAGCGGGGCGCCCGCCGGCGGCGCCCCCGAGGACCCCCTACGGCCGGACCGACTACCGTTCGACCGGCGCTTCACCCCGTCGGGTGCCTACGCGCAGCTGCGGAGCGCGGCGGAGGCGAACCCCGAGGAGTTCTGGGCCGCCGTCTCGCGGCGGGAACTCTTCTGGAGTCGGCCGTTCACCACGACGCTCGGCGGGACTCCTCCGGAGTACCGATGGTTCGAGGGCGGCGAGCTGAACGCCGCGGTGAACTGCGTGGAACGCCATCTCGCCGGCAGCTCCGCCCATCGCGTGGCGTACTACTGGGAGGGAGAGGACGGCGCACGGCGGACCCTCTCCTACGCGGACCTCGGCCGGGAGGTGCGCACGCTCGCCTCTTCGTTGGCGGAGCAGGGTTTCGGGCCGGAGGACCGAGCGGCGCTGTACCTGCCGATGGTCCCGGAGCTTCCCGTGGCGATGCTCGCGCTCGCCTACCTTGGGATCCCCTTCACCGTCGTGTTCTCTGGGTTCGCGTCCGAGGCGCTCGCCCATCGCATCCAGGATCTCGGTGCCCGGCTCCTTTTCACGGCGGACGGCGGGTACCGACGGGGCCGGGTGGTCCCGCTCAAGGAGATCGCAGACCGGGCCGTCGCGCAGTGTCCGCGGGTCGACACCGTCGTGGTCGTACGGCGAACCCACCTCGAGGTCCCCACCTCCTCCGTCCGTGAGCGCGACTGGGGCGAGCTGCTCGCCCGACACGCTCCCAGGGTCCCTGCGCGCGAGGTCAGCTCCGAGCACCCCTTGTTCCTGTTGTACTCAAGCGGTACCACGGGACTCCCGAAGGGGATCATCCACGGCACCGGCGGCTACCTGACGCAGGTGGCGGCGACCACTCGCTGGGTGTTCGACCCCGGCCCGAACGACGTGCTTTGGTGTGCCGCTGACATCGGCTGGGTGACCGGCCACAGCTACATTGTCTTCGGCCCGCTCGCGCTCGGAGCGACGAGCGTGCTCTACGAGGGAGCCCTCGACCACCCGAGCCCTCACCGGTTCTACGAGATCCTCGAGAGATACGGCGTCACCGAGCTGTACACGTCGCCAACAGCGCTCCGCTCGCTCCGACGCCACGGAGACGAACCGGCCCGTTCCCATCGACTCGGCAGATTGCGCCTCCTCGGGAGCGTAGGGGAGCCGATCAACCCCTCGGTCTGGGAGTGGTACTTCCGGGTGATTGGCCAGGGACGCTGTCCTATCGTGGACACCTGGTGGCAGACGGAGACCGGCGGGATCCTCGTCTCCCCCGCGCCTTCGCTCGACGGTCGACCGTTGAAGCCTGGCTCCGCCACCCTGCCGCTCCCGGGCATCGATGTGGCGGTGTTCCGCGAGGACGGGCGACCCGCGGCCGTGGGGGAGAGGGGCTTCGCCGTGGTGCGGCGGCCGTGGCCCGGCATGCTGCTCGGGCTGTGGGACGACCCCGAGCGGTACCGGAGCGCCTACTGGGGACGTTTCCCGGGCGTGTACTACACTGGGGATTACGCGGTGCAGGACTCCGACGGGTATCTCTGGTTCCTCGGACGGGCCGACGAAGTGCTCAAGGTCGCCGGTCACCGCCTTGGGACCGCCGAGATCGAATCCGCGCTCCTGCAGCATCCCGCCGTCGCGGAGGCCGCGGTGTGCTCAGAACCCGACCCCGTGAAGGGCTCTCGTCCGTTCGCGGTCGTGGTGTTGAAGCCAGGGATAGAAGCGGGACCCGGGCTCGCCGAGGAGCTAGCCTCGGGGGTCGGCGAGCGGGTGGGAAAGTTCGCCCGGCCCGAGCGCGTACTCTTCGTAGCGATGCTTCCTCGGACGCGAAGCGGCAAAATCATGCGGCGCGTGGTCCAGGCGGTCGTCCTGCAGGGCGACTCGGTGGGGGATGTGAGCACCCTCGAGGACGAAGCCTCGGTCGAGGAGGTACGGCAGGGCGTGGCCCGGCTGGCAGCCGAGCTCGCCGCCGCCCGGTCCTCCCGTTCGAGCTAGTACGACGGCGAGGCCCGGTCCTAGTCTCGCCCCTCGCGGAGGGCCGGGGATGGTGCCGCGGGCCGGGCTTGAACCGGCGACTTCAAGATCTTCAGTCTTGCACTCTCCCAAACTGAGTTACCGCGGCGTCACCCACTCGACGCTCGGAGTCAGGTCCCGTGCTATAAATGGGCTCGTGGGGGCGCATCC
>JAKIWX010000136.1 GCA_022749845.1 Thermoplasmata archaeon | reverse complement strand
TCGAATTGGTACTACCCCTCGCGCGGGATGGGCGCGGCCAGATTCGAACTGGCGACCTTCACCGTGTCAGGGTGACGTCATAACCACTAGACTACGCGCCCGACCCGGGCCGCGAGCGAGGTCGACCCTTTATTCCTATCGCAGCGAGGAGCGCTGCTAGCCGTACCCACCGGGGAATTCGGAGGGGTCGCGGTGCTCGTTCCAGTAGTAGTGGCCCATCTGCTGGCGCTGCGCCTCCGTGACGTCTTTCTGCATCCCGGTCTGCAACGATCCGTAGACCGCCCGAATCTGCTCCTCGATGGACCGCGCTCGGTCGCGCGCCTCGCGTACGTGGGCGCCCTCGATAATCGGGCTCCCTCCGATGGTCGCGATGTCCCCCGCCGTACGGAGAAGTCCTCCCATCTCTCGCAACCTGAGGGTCAGTGAGTGTCGCCGTCCGTCGATCCGTTCGGCTCGGCGTCGGGATTCGCCGAGCAACTCCTCGATCGCCTCGCGGCTTGCTGGTCGGATTCGACCGTCGGAAGCGATCTCCTGGGCTACGAACTGGGCGAATCGGACCCGGTTGTGCTCGGTGTCGGGCATCGCGGTCTCGAGCAGGACCTCGTAGCCACCCCCTCCGATCCGGGAGCGGAGGGGGGCGAGGATCTGGTGAATGTCCTGGATATTGCACGCGGCGACGAGGATGAAGTCGCAGGGTACATTGTCGAGGCGGACCGCCGCTCCCCCGGATTGGGGGTTTCGCCCGGAGATGGGGAAGCGCTTCTCCTGCATCGCCGTGAGGATGAACCTCTGGAGGCCCCCGAGATGGGGAAGCTCGTCCACGAACAGCACCCCCTCGTGCGACTCGTGGATCGCTCCGGGGATCACCCGCTCAAAAGGGAGGGTCCCCAGCGGGGGTTGGCCGCCGTACGGGTCGTGCCGAACGTCCCCCAACAGCTCGGTCTCGCTCGCCCCCGTGGCGAGGACGAAGCAGTTCCGGTCGAGCTTGACGAGCACCTTGTGCGGGCTTTCGCGCTGCTTCAAGCGGCGGCGCTCGAGCGCGCGCTGGTCGAGGACGCGGATGCGATCGCCCGCCCGTTCGTAGGCGACGACCTCCTCGACGCCGTTCTTGAGTCGCGTGGTGCGGACAGTTTCTTGGGGATTCCCCCCAGGGCTCACCGTGAGCTCGAGGATGCCTCCGACGAGGTCCCGGAACGGGTTTCCCGAGCCGGGCCCGCCAGGAACCATCTGCTTCGAGTTCCCGCAGCTAGGGCAGTACCGGTCGGACGGTAGCGAGTAGAACGAGCAGCGCGGGCAGCGGTAGCCGAGGCGTTCGGTCACGGAGGCGGGCGCCTCCGTGGGCGCGATGAGCTCCCCTTCCGTCGTCCGCGCTGCCTCGCGCTCCACCAGCACCTCTTCGCGGCGCAGCAGCTCGACGCTCGGCCGCTCCGGGTTCTCGGGGTTGTGGACCACGCGGACCTCGGTCGACGGGCGCTCGAGGTGTAGGGCGAGCGCCTGGGCGGTCATCGACTTGCCGATGCCGGGGGGGCCCACGAGCAGGAGGTGGCGGTGCTGGTAGGCGGCGATGCGGGCGATCTCGACCGCCTTCTCCTGCCCGATCACCCGCGCGAGCGGGTCGGACGGGATCGGGATCTGCTCCGTGGTCTCGATCTCGTCGACCGAGAGCGGGGCATGCGCCCGAACCGTCGCCTCGTCGCTCATCGACCCGCCCGGCGGAGCCTTCCCGACTCCTCGCTAGCGGGCCGGGGCGAGGTCGAGCCTCGTGAGGACCTTCACCGAGTCCGGGATCTTGCCGACCGCGCCCATCCGGTTCGCGATCACCGTATCGATGCCCTTCTCGTGGGCGACATCGAGGAGCCGCTGGCTCACGACACCGTCGAAGATCACGGTCTTCGCCGGAGTCTCGAGGGCGAGGAGCTTGTCGATCATCTCCTTCACGGGCGCCTCCGCGACCACGACGTCGTCCGCTCCCAGGAAGAGCGACTTCGACGTGTTCTCGATGCCTCCGAGGAGCTCAAAGAACCCCGCGAGGCGTGGGGGCAGCGGAGCGGCGCTCACCGGCGGGGGAGGGGGCGGCACCGGGAGGGGCGCCCGTGGGGGCGGCGGGGGAGGCATGCGGTTGTCGTTCTCCCTCCGCGGCCCACGGTTGTCGTTGCGGTTGTCGCGGCGCTCCGGTGGAGGCCCGCCCTCACCGCGATCCTCCATGGGCGCCCGCGAGGCCCCCGTGGATTCGAACCCCGACATCTCGAGGTACTGGTTGATCGGGATCTTGTTCCGCAGGCACTTCACGAGCTGCTTCTGCGTGAGCTCCTCGACTTCCGAGCCGCGCGGGGCGCGGGCGACGAAATCGATGTCCATCGTTTGGAGCATCTCGCGCAGGATGAGCTCGCCCGCCCGGTCCCCGTCGGTGAAGACGGTGACGGTCTTGCCGCGGGAGAGGTCCTTCACGGTCTGCGGGACGCTCGTCCCTTCGACCGCGATGACGTTCTTGATCCCGCAGCGCAGCAGGTTGAGCACATCGCTCCGGCCCTCGACGACGATCAGGGCGTCCGCCTGGTCGATGTTCGGCCCGGCCGG
>JAKIWX010000135.1 GCA_022749845.1 Thermoplasmata archaeon | reverse complement strand
TGATCCAGTTCGGTTTCGACAAAAGGAAAGGGGGAGGAGGAAAGGGTTGGGTCCGGCGTGACCTCTCTCGGACTAGTACAAGTTCCCCAGCGGGTCCGCTTCGCCGCTGTTCGCCGGGGCGTGGGCGGTCCCGTTCCGAGGGGGCGGAGCCGGGACCGCCGGGCGAGCTGCGGCGGAGGGATACGACGCAACCGGCCCCATCGGGGGCTTCGGCGCCCGCCGGCGGCTCACGACGAGCGCCGCGAGAAGCGCGGCCACTCCGACCACCGCGGCGGCGGCGACGAGGAGCCCTAGATGTGTCATGCCGGGAGCGGCACCGCCCGGGGAACAGCCGTTCACGAGGCAGTTCGAGGCGGACTGCGCCTGCGGGACGCTCTCGGGCTGTGCCTGGACCTCCTGGCCGGCGGGGGTCGGACCCGGTCCGACCTGGCTCGCGAGCGCTACCCCGGTCGGTGCTCCGACTTGAGCGTCGTTCGGCCTGGGCGTGAAGCCTGTCGCCGAGGCGCCGAGGAGGAGGTTACCGTGGCCGTCCACGTCGAGGTCAAGCCGGTCGGTGGAAGCGCCGATCGAGGCGAGCGCGAACCCTTGCAGGCGGCCTTGGGTGTCGGCCCACAGGTCCCCCGAGCTGGGGATCCAGATGGTGCCCTCACGGACCGAGAACGGACCACGCACCGTGAGCATGATCACGGGGAGGGTTCGCCCGTCGTGGAGGGAGATCCTTCCGAGGTCGCTGCCGGCAACCGAGATCGTCCCCGAGCTATTGTCGCTGCCGGAGATGCTCCCCGACGCCGAGGCCGGGCTTCCGAAGCTTCCCGTCTTGCTGAACGACCACGCCCCGGAGGCAGCGCCGGTCGCGGTGTAGGCGGAGGTCGCATTCCACGCGGTCCCGGGTGTGGGCGGTGGCGAGTAGGGAAGCAGTCCGAGCGCAGGCGTGAACACGATCTGGGCCACGTCGGTGAGGTTCGCCGCGAAGTGAACCGAGCTCGTCAGGGTCCGGTTCACGGTGGTCACCGTGAGCATGGTCGACTCGGTCAGCGCGGCGTGGACCTGCGAGGATGCGTCCACGAGCGCTAGCGCGTGAACCGCGCTACCGTTCTCGTACACGCTCCCGTGCTTCGTGAGGTTCGCGAATCCCGTGTCCTGCTCGTACGCCTTCGCGCTCACGGTCGCGGCGATCGACGGGATCGCGGTGCAGCTCGGTTCGCAGAAACTCGCGGTGAAGTTGAACCCCATCGTCCGCTGCGACTCGAGCTCGTACGTCGAGTTCGACGTATTGGTCCGAGTGAAGACCACGTCGTACCCGAAGGAAGCGGTCACGGAGTACGTCGAACGGTTTCCCGTGACGGTGAAGGAAAGATTCTCCTGGGCTCCGTATGCCCACTGCGTGGTGTTCCCGCCACTCGCCGGGTGCGAAGGTGCGGCGATGGCCACCCCCGAGAACCCTGGCGCGGCGAGGAGCGCTACGAGGAGCACCGCCGGTAGGACCCAGACGCGCGTTCGGGCGAGCTTGGACGCATACATTCTCGCTTCGTTCTCCTGAACGGCTTCGCCGTCCGAGCTGAGGAGGCCGCGACATCGCTCATAAACGGATGTTTCATGCTCGCCCTCGAGGATTGGACCGCGTGATACCCTGTCGCAACCGGTTGCGGAGGTACCGCGCATGCGGGAGCTGACCGAAGCGGAGGCGAGGGTCCTCGCGGTGCTGCTCGGTAACACAGCGGAGAGCGAGCGCGACCGTTTGCGTCAACTGGGACTTCCGCGATCGACCTACCACGCGGTGCGCCGACGCGCCTACGCCGAGGGGTGGCTTCGGGACCGGTACATTCCGGACCCCGCCGCCTTCGGCTACCCTGAAGCGAGTGTGATCGTGCAGCGACCGTTTGCGGACTCCAGCGCCAAGTGGTCGAGCCTAGCCTCCGAAGACCCCGGATGCGTGTTTCTCTGGGAAGGAACTCAGTTCGGTTTCGCCATCCTATTTCACCGATCCGAGGAGACAGCCAAAGAGGCGCGGTTGCGGCTCGCGAGCGCGGAGAACGCGAGCAGTTCGCTCCTGCTCGCCCCTGCCCTCACCGAGGGGGAACTCCCGGTCTACTTTGATTTTGAAGGGATCTGGTCCAACGTCGTTCGGGCGGTGGGCACGCTAGCGTACCCCCGCGGTCTCCCTCGAGCACTCTCAGGGGGCGCTGCGACGCCGGAACCGTGGAGCCCGCGCCGTCGCTGGGCGGCCGAGCAGCTGCTCGGGCGACCTTTCGGCGAGGGGGCCACAGGTCGGCCGGCACACTTGGTAGGCCCGTTCGGGGTCCCGGGAGCGCAACGACGCCTCATCGAAACCGGATGGATCGCCCACCGGGTCCTCGCCGACCCGGCCCGTCTGCCGCCGTTCCAGGGCCGCAAGCCGGCCGAGGTGGTGCTGGCAAGCGGACTCCTGAGGGAAGGGTCCTCGAGTGGGCAGCTCTTCCTCAACCTAACCCGGGAGTGTAGGGTCTTCCCGTTTCTGCTTGCGACGGCGGGTCGGCGCGTGTTGCTAGGGGCGCTTGGCCAGCCTCCAGCGGCACCAGGCTTGGCCGTCCCGGGGTCTGCCGGGAGATCGTCTGTGCTGGACGTGCTGCAGTCACGGCTGACCGGGATCGAGCTCTTCCGGGAGGACG
>JAKIWX010000134.1 GCA_022749845.1 Thermoplasmata archaeon | reverse complement strand
GCCTCCGGCCTCCACGCCCGGGTCCCCGTCGCGTCGAGCGGGCCGCGGCAAGGGAGATAATCCCGCCCGAGCTCTCCGGGCGGCGAACCCATGAGCGAGATACTGCCCGGCGTCCACCTGGTGGACGGCGTCGACCCGAGCCCCGACTTTACGACGCACGTCATCCTGCTCAAGAACAAGGGGACTGGGTTCACCCTCATCGATACCGGACTCCCCGGCAAGGACGGCGCGATTCTTGCCTACCTCGCGAAGCTCAAGGCGAAGCCGACGGACGTCAAGAAAGTCCTCCTCACGCATCTCCACAAGGACCATACAGGGAACCTGCGTCGTATCCTGGCAGCCACCCAGGCGAAGGCTCACGCGCACTGGCTCGAGGCCGGTTTTATCGCGCGCAACCCCCCCTACGACGGTCCAGGTACCCCACCCGCTGAATCGGTGGAGGTGGACGTCCAGCTCAAGGACGGCGACACCGTGGACGCGGGCGAGGGACTCGTCGCCTACCACACTCCCGGACATACACCGGGCCACACCGCCTACTTCGAGCCCTCGCGCCGCCTCCTCTTCTCGGGCGACCTGTTCTTCGGGGTGCCGGAGCTCGCCCTTACGCTGCCAGATTACACCCATCACACGGGCTCCGCCCAGATCTCTGCCCGCCGGATGCTCGGGCTCAATCCCGAAGCGCTCCTCACCTACCACGGTGGACCGTTCCTGACGAAGGCCGGCAAAGAGCTGCGCGCGCTCGTCGAGAAGTTCTAGGCCCGTACCATTCGTGGAGCCCGCCGAGCTCGAACGGGTCCTCCGCGAGACGAGCTACACCGGGTGGCGCCGGCAGGAGGGCTCGCCGCCGCTCATCGTGCGCCGCGCCGAGGGGTGCAGGTTCTACGACGCGGAGGGTCGGAGCTACCTGGATTTCGCTTCTCAGCTTGCGGCCACGAATCTCGGGCACGGGAACGCCGCGGTGATCGCAGGGATCGCCGAGCAGGCGGCGAAGCTCCAGTACGTTCAACCCGGGTTCGGGACCGAGGTTAGGGGGGAGCTCCAGCGGGAACTCACCCGGGTGCTTCCCTCTGGGCTTGTGCGCTTCTTCTGGAGTACCTCCGGGACCGAGGCGGTGGAGGCCGCCCTGAAGCTTGCCCGAGTGGCGACAGGAAAGCCGAAAATTCTGGCGCGCACCCGCTCCTACCACGGTTCGACCGCGGGTGCGATTTCCGTGAGCGGGGACCTGAGACGGACGCCCCTCGAAGGCCTCCACCTCGTTCCCGGTACCGTCTGGGCACCGGATTGCTACTGCTACCGATGTCCGCTCGGCCTACGCTACCCGAGCTGCGCTGTCGCCTGCGCCGAAGAGGTGGAGAAGGAGCTTGCGGGCCGCGACGACGTGGCGGCCATGATCCTGGAACCGGTCGTGGGGACCAACGGGGTCATCCCGCCGGTCGCCGAGTACTTGCCCAGGATTCGGGAGATCACGCGTCGTCGGGGCGTCCTCCTCATCGTGGACGAGGTGATGACCGGGTGGGGGCGGACCGGCACGTGGTTCGCGTCGGAACGGTACGGCATCCTCCCCGACATCCTCGTCACGGCGAAGGGGATCACGGGGGGCTACGCTCCCCTCGGGCTCACCGCGACGACGCAAGCTGTCTTCGAGGCGTTCCGCGAGCGCTACCTTCCCCTCGGCCACACCTACGAGGGCCACCCTCTCCTGCTCGCGCCCGCGCTCGCGGCGATCGGGGAGTATCGCCGGCTCGATCTCATCGAGAAGTCCCGGCGCGACGGGGAGTTCCTACTCGAAGAGCTCCGGGGGGTTGCCCAACACCACCGTTCCGTCGGGGAAGTTCGCGGCGTGGGCCTCTTCGCCGCGGTCGAGCTCGTCCGGGATCGCGCCGCCAAGGAGCCGATGAACACCCCCGAGGAGAAGCTCGCCGGCAAGCCCCTGGTCGTCGACGAAGTCGCGAAGGCCATGCTCGCGGAGGGGGTCTACGTGATGTCCTGGATCTCCCATCTCGTGCTCGCGCCCCCGCTCACGATCTCCCGCGAGGAGATCTCGGAGGCGATGCGCGCGCTCGACAAGGCCCTCACGATCGCGGACCGTTCGGCAGCTCCGGACGGCCAGCGCCGTGGATAGTGCAACGGAAGGCGACCCTCCCGTCTCCCCTAGCGCTTCCGATCGAAGGTCGCGCTCCGCACAACCGTAAAGGAGGGGTCGGCCTCGGCGTCCCGTGCGTCCCTTCTTCGTCGTCCTTCTCTGCACTTGCCTCGTACTCCTCCTCCTAACCCCCACCGGAGGGCTGTCGCGCCGACCCGCGCTAGGAGAGGGCGAGGCAGCGCACCCGCACGGAGTGCCGGAGATGGCCGCGAGAGCAACGACTCCGGATCGCCCCTCCCACCCTGGACCCCACGGGAACGTCGGTCCTATCAACGGCGCCTACTTCAACGAGACCAATTCGAGCTTCGGAGGGACGATGCAGAATCCGCTGCTCGCGCTAAATTCGACGAGCGCCATCCTGTTCGCTGCCGACCAGTACCACGGATTCCTCACCGCGGTGAACGCGTCGACCGGCGCGTTGCTCCGGTCGGTGGTGTTCGCTGCGGATCCCCCCACCGGCGCGCAGGTGACGGGGTTGAGCTTCCTTCCGACCACCGACCGGCTCGTGGTCTCGTACGATTGGGGTGCCTC
>JAKIWX010000133.1 GCA_022749845.1 Thermoplasmata archaeon | reverse complement strand
GAGTCGCCCGAGATGATCGCCGCTCCCCTGGTTGCTCTCGAAGACGGCCCAACGCTCTACCGGTTCGTTGGCGACGAGGTCCAGTGCCTGAGGTAGGTGCTCCGGCGAGGTCGCGCGAAGGCCGAACAGGATGGGGCAGGGCGTGTGCGGGCTCACGAGGACCCGCCGGGTCCGCCGGTCCTGGCATTGGAAGAGTTCAGGGTACCTTCGCTCCGCCTGGATGAGCCGGGAGGCGGGGATCGCACGCCTCGGGGCGGTCGCCCCCGCTGGCCGGTAGGCGATGAGCTCCCAGGAGGCTCCGATTCCCCGCCAGCTTAGCGCTGCGGCCGCGCCCACGATGCCCTCCCCCGAGCCCTCGCTGCGCCAGGAGGCGCCTTCGCGCCGGAGGAGGCCTTCGACCTTGCTAGGGTCAAGCTGGGTTCGCACGGCTTCCCAGTAGAGGGAGCTCGGAAGTAGTCGGGACAGGCTGACGAGAGCCGGGTCGGTCCCGTCCTCTCCGAGCCGACTTCCGGAGAGGACCACCTCCCAGGAGAGTTCGATGAGTTCCCGCACGGTGCTCGCCGCCAGCGGCCCCCCCTTGGGGTAGGAACGCAGTGGTACACCACCGAACTTCCCGATCCACTTCGGCGCACCGTGGCCCACACCGAAGTGTGCTCCGAGAGCCGCGTTCCCTCGAGTCCGTCCCGGAGCGTTCGGGTTCAGCCGAACGAGCCTTGGGTAACCGATGAGGTCGATCCCCGCCTCGCCGGCAGCGCGGATCACCTCGGTGAGGACGTGCGTCGTGCAACCCCCCGTGGGGCTGTCGGTGTCGTCGATGCCGATCCAGCTCATTCGGCCGGCGTCGAGGGAGTTGGAGCGGTCTCGGGCGCTTGGCTTCCCTCACCCTCCCGCTTTCGGCGACGGGAGCGGTAGGCGAGGAAGAGGAGCACGGCGAGCAGGGCGCCCACGACTCCCAGGACGATGACGAGGATCCCGAGGGGAAAGGCTGCGGCGAAATGGATGGAGACCCCGCTTCCGTCGGCGGGCGAGAACTCTCCCGAGAACTTGCCGGGAGAGAATCCGAGGAGGTCGTTGGTGACGGAGGTGGAGGAGAAACCGCTGCTCCCCGTGATGCTGTCGCCGGCGGGGGCGAGGAAGGTGACGTGGAAATTGATGAGGGTCGTCAGCGCGATGGGACCCGTCCCCCAGGAGAGACTCAAGCTGTGGGAGCCCCCGCTCAGCGGGAAGACATAGTTCACGGCTAGGCTCACGGTGACGGGCGCGGTGGACGAGTCCAAGCCCAACGCCTCACCGACGTAGACCGACTGGATCGCCGCGGAGGCCGGAGAGTTGCCGTCGAGCGTGAGTTGGAAGGCGACGCCCCCGGTCAGCGTTCCGGAGGGCAGGAGCTTCGACTCCTCTTGGACGAGCTGGTCGAAAGCGGTCACCTCGAACGGTTCGACCGTCCCGTCGCGGTTGCCGAAGAGGCCTCCCGTGAACGGGTTCGACTCGAGCAAGCCGATCTCGGCGGCGTACACGCTCCGGTTCGAGCTCGAGATTGGCAACGCGTTCAGAAGAGGCGTGAAGTTGCCGTCGAGGGCGTACCGCAGCGACGAGCCGTTCGCGATCTGCACCGTGAGGTTCGTCGTGAGCGTCCCGCCGGGGCTCAGGACGAGCGTGACGGGCTCCGTGGCGGCCTGAGACGCAGCGAACGCGGGTAGGAGTGTCCCGAACGTCAGCAGTATCGTGAAGGCCGCGGCAAGCGCACGCGGTCTACCCCGCCGGCCGTCGCGCGGCATCGCGCCCTAACCGGCCGCGGCGAGGAGCTTCTGGTAGGCGGGAAGGTTGCCCTCGAGCTCGACATCGGCGACAGCGGGCCCGATCCTGTCCGGGAGGAGCTTGAGCTCGAGCGACTCCGCCTCGGCGGAGGGCGCGCGCGGGCGGTGCATCACGCCGATCGGGATCCGGCCCTTCTCCATCGTCTCGAGGCAGAGCCGGAACATGACCGCTCGGTCGGAGGGGTCGTACCCCGGAAGGGTCGCGACGTCGAGGACCTTCTCCCGCCAGTCCTTGAAGGTGTCGTTGTAGGTTACGCACGGCGAGAGGTCCTCCACGAACGCGAACCCTCGGTTCGCGCGGTTGAACTCGAGCGCCTCGACGAGCACCTTGGTGAGCGTCTTCGGGTCCCCCGAGAAGGTGCGCGCGACGAAGTTCGGGATCGGCTGGGAGAGCGCCGCGAGGATCGCATCGAACGGCCGCTCGACGTTCCCCTCGTAGCCGAGCGGGGCGGTGGGGGCGGCCTGCCCCTTCGTGAGTCCGTACGTTTCGTTCATCATGACCATGTAGAGGATCGAGGCGTTCTTCTTGAACGCGTGCATGAAGTGGCCCATCCCGATCGCGTAGCCGTCCCCGTCGCCGCCGATCGCGATGACGTTCAACTTCGGGTTCGCGAGCTTCACCCCGACCGCCTGGGCGAGGAGCCGGCCGTGGAGCGCGTGCAGGCCGTTGATCTCGAGGAAGTTGTGGATGCCGCCGGAGCAGCCGATACCGCCGACGAGGACCGCCTCGTGGGGAAGGATCTTGAGCTCGGCCATCGATCGCTTCAGGGCGGCGAGCGCCCCGAAGTCGCCGCAGCCAGGACACCAGGTGGAAGGGACCGGCTTAGCTGACTCGACCATCGGTCCCTCCCTCCACCGCGCGCACGATCTCCGCCGCGCGGAACGGAAGCCCGTCGTACTTCAGGATGGAGCGGAGCCGGGCGTGGTAGCTCGGCATCGCCT
>JAKIWX010000132.1 GCA_022749845.1 Thermoplasmata archaeon | reverse complement strand
GTTCCTCTTCTGGGACGAGGCGGGCGGCTTTTGGGACCCTGTGACCCCGCCCTCCGAGCCCCCGCAAGGGGACGGCTTCCGCGTGCCGCTGCTCGTCTTCTCGCCCTGGACTCCCGCAGGTGCGGTCTCCCATCAGGTCCTGGACCCCGCGTCTCTCCTCCGGTTCGTCGACGACAACTGGGGACTAGCCCCGCTAACGCCCCGCGTAGCGTCCTCCTCTTCCATCTCCCGCGAGTTCAATTTCCAGGCCGCGCCCCGCGCTCCTGTTCTCCTGTCGACCCCGGTGGCACTTGGCCCCGCCGCAGCGAGCCCTTCGAAAGTCCCGAACGGGCACGACGCGCCTCACAACCTCGCCACGTTCCTCGCGGTCCCCGCCGCCCGTAGCACCTCCCTTGGAAGCACCGTCCGCCACGCTCCCCGCTTCCGAGGAGGATCCGCGGCGGCGGGAGGATCTCCTACGGGCCGGGCGGAGGAAACCGCGGCGCGCGCTTCTCTCGAAAGGCGCGGATGCCTTCCGGGAGCTCTTCCCTCGCAGCGGCCTCGACGGCTCCGGTCCGTTCGAGCGTGAACTGTGCGTCGATCGAGCTCGAGAAGGCCGAGAGAATCAGTCCCTTGATTCGCCCGTACGCATAGGTGGGGCCTTGGGAGAGTTCGAGCGCCCTCTCCCAGGAGCGTGCCTCGAGCTTCTCGGTGGGCACAACTTCGTGGAGGAGACCAAGCTCCCGCGCGCGATCGGACGATATCCGTGCGTTCGTGAACAGGAGCTCCTGCGTGAGCCCGATCCCGAGGTAATGGGGGAGGAGGTAGCTCAGTCCCCCGTCGGGTACTGCGCCCAGGGCCGGGAACGCCGGGACCAGCAGCGCCTCGGGGGAGCCGATTCTCCAGTCCGCCGCGAGAGCTAGGGAGAGGCCGCCCCCCGCCGCGACGCCGGGGAGGGCAGCCACGACGGGCTTGGGCATCAGAAGGATCTCGCGCACCGAGCGTTCCTGCTCTCCGGTGAGCTCGTGAAAGAAGCGGGGCAGCTCCCGTTTCTCGAGAGCCTCGTACATCGCGGCGACATCCCCGCCCGCGCAGAAGGCGCGTCCCTCGCCCGTCAGCAGAACCGCGCGAACCGTCGAGTCGAGTCGGGCGGCTTCGAGCGCCTCGCGGAGCGCTCGGAACTCGGGGACGTCGAGGGCATTCAGGCGCTCCCTGCGGCAGATGCACAGCCTTAGGACGGCCCCTCGTCGTTCGATCGATGTCGGCACGGGTTCGAAGGGCGAGGAGTCCGCGCGAGATAAACCCCCTGCGGCTCGCGCCGCCCTACGAGCCGGTCGGACGCCCAGGCGCCTCTGGCGCTAGGAGGAGAGCTCCGTCCGGTCCAGGTTTCGCCATCGTTCTGGCCGAAAGAATCCCCGCAGGAGCTTGGCGTAGAAGATGGGCGCGTAGGCGAGGTTGCGAGCCCGACGGCTGTTCATCTGGATGAGAAGGACAACTATCCCAGAGTACAGCAGCTCGCGTACGCTCA
The DNA here is from genome assembly GCA_022749845.1 of Thermoplasmata archaeon. Classification (GTDB taxonomy): domain Archaea; phylum Thermoplasmatota; class Thermoplasmata; order Lutacidiplasmatales; family UBA184; genus JAKIVR01. Next base: position 1,348 of record JAKIWX010000132.1, on the reverse strand, counting down.
GTCCCCCAGTAATCCGTACCCAGGCGCCCTGGAACTCGGGCCAATGGCGCAGGCTGCGATAGGTACCGTAGTGGAGATAGGCATCGGTCAGGTATCGAACCCGCAAGCGGTCCTGCCGGACCCGGCGCTGGATGTAGTACGTCTCCCGCCCCTGCACGCTGGAGGGTATCTCCACCCCGAAAACCCACTCCCGACGGAAGAGGGTCAGGGAGAGCGGAAGGCCGTAGAGGAACCGGTGGCCCTCGGCGCAGCCGACTACGGCCGCGGTGGACGGGTCCTCCATCGCAGCGAGTGCGTGCGCCGCGAAGTCCGAACGTCGCACCACGACATCGCTGTCGAGGAACAGGACGAACGGGGTCGAGGAGAGCTCGATCGCCCGTCGGCGGGAGTAGCCGAGCCCCACCTCCTCGGAGTGCACCTCGGCGCCCCAGCGGCGAGCGATGGCCTGAGTACCGTCGGTACTGTTCCGGTCGACGACGATGAGCCGGCGGACAGGGAGCATCGCCCTCGCGGAGCGAAGGCAATCCTCGAGGTGGCGCGCCGAATTGAACGTGCAGACTAGGACGTCGATCGACCCAGCGGGCTCGGCGGGACCCGTCTCGTTCATGCAGGGAAGGGGGGAGCCGCCGGCGTGCGTTCGTACGTCCCAAGAAAGTGGTCCCCCAGCTGCTGGAACGGCCAACGCTGGCCCACGCGAGCGTCCCAGTCGGCGAGACGGTCGAAATGGCGGGAGAATCGCTCGGCGTAACTCACGAGGTCCGAGGGGGGAAGCAGGACCGGGACTCCCTCCGTGGCGCGCCGGATAAAGTACGGGGAGAGGGCCGCGTCCACCTCCGAAACCGAGTAGGCATAGATGTCCACGCAGAACCTGGAGCCGCCGACCGGGACGGGGTTCTCCCGGCGGCCGAGGGCGCGTCCGAACTGCAGCGTCGCCGAGTAGCCGAGGAGTTCGAAAAGGCACCAGCGGTTGTAGACACCTAGGAACAGCGGAGCCCCGGGGCCAAGGAGCTGCGCGAGCCCTTTGGCCACGGGCCGGAGGTCCGGCTCGCAGTTGAGCGCCCCGTACGTGGAGTAGGCTCCTTGGAAGGCGCCTCGGCCCAACTGGGAGACGAGCCCTTCGAGGTCGCGCGCGCGGGAGCGCACCGTGCGCAGCCGTTCCGAGACTCCCGCGGCCAGGGCCTTCTTCCGAACCACCTCGAGCATACGCTCGGAGATGTCGACGGCGGTGAGTTCGTGACCGAGCTGGAGGAGCGGCAGCGTCTCCATGCCGCTCCCACAGCCGATCTCGAGGAGGGGATCCCGGCCGGCGAACAAGGGCTTGAGGCGGGCGAGCGAGCGGTTCCGTAGC
>JAKIWX010000131.1 GCA_022749845.1 Thermoplasmata archaeon | reverse complement strand
GTCGCACTACTGCCGTAGCCCGGGCGAAGCCTTGGGCTCTTTGGAGCAAAAAAGAGGGCTCCCGAAGGAGCCCTAAAATCTTTGATTCTAAGTGGTCGGGGCGAGAGGATTTGAACCTCCGACTTCTTGGTCCCGAACCAATTTCGGACCACTCTTGGCCGCACTCTCCCGCACAATGATTCACAACGTAACTCGCTGAGCGTCCGCTCCCAGAGCGGGCGAATGAAGTGTGCTACACTGTGCAGAGAAATGCGGGATGCCGCTGTCGCCTGTAGCCCAGGGGCTACGGAGTCGGCGGGACCAATTCCAGACCAAGAGGCCGCCGCGGAGCTGGCCGGGGCTACACCTCGGGGGCTACAGCGGAGGAGGGAGCGACGATGCTACAGAAGCGGGACCGACGGATCACGTTCACAGCGCGGAACGTGTCGACTCTCCCGGCTCTCGGGGGACGCCGGACCGACTACCGGGACGCCCTGACGCCGGGGTTCACGCTGCGCGTCTCCCCCACCGGCGCCCGCTCTTTCGCCATCGTGTACCGACACGGGGCCCGCGTCCGACGATTGACCCTCGGCGACCTCGACGCGTTCCGAGACCTCGCCCAGGCCCGCGAACTCGCCCGAGCCAAGCTCCGCCAGGCGGCCCACGGCGACGATCCCCAGGACGCCAAGAGGGCCGCGGTCCGCGGCAAGACGTTCGCGGATCTCTGCGCGCGCTTCCAGGCGGAGGTGATCCCCTCCTTCCGGCCGGCGACCCGGGTCGGATGGTCGCGATATCTCGAGCGCGAGATCGTGCCCGCATTCGGCCCGAGGAAGCCCGAGGAGATCTCGAGGGCCGACGTCCGCGCCTTCGTGCGGGAGTTTCAGAGGCGTGGCTCCCCCATCTCCGGGAACCGCGCCTATGAGGTCCTCCGCCGCGTCTTCCGGTGGGCTGTCGAAGAGGAGATCACGTCTCACAACCCGTGTCCTCTCGTCACGACGAACCTTCTCGCGAACGAGGCCGAGCGCGAGGCCGTCTTCACCGACGAGCAGCTCCGGGCGGTCTTCACCGCCGCGGAGGGGATGACTGTTGAGCCGTTCTTCCGCCTCATCGCCTACACCGCGGCCCGGTCGGGGGAGGTCCGATCCGCGCAGTGGTCGGAGATCGACTTCGACCAGAAGCTATGGACGATCCCCGGGGAGAAGGCAAAGAACGGGAAGGCGCATCCGATCCCCTTGAGCTCCGGAGCCGTCGCGCTCCTCACGGCACGGAGGACAGTCGCGGGCCCCGTATTCCCCGCCGACTCGGCGGAGGGCTACATGCAGAAGCCGAACCGTGCCGCACAGCGACTCTCGAAGGCGACGGGCTTCCCGGTTCGTCCCCACGACCTTCGCCGGACAGTCGCGACCCGACTCGCCGAAATGAAGATCGCCCCCATCGTGATCGAGCTCATCCTCGGGCACGAGCTCCCCGAGCTCCAGCGGACCTACAACGTCTACGGCTACCTCCCAGAGATGAGGGCCGCCCTCGAGGCGTGGGCGGTCCGCCTCGACCGAATCCTCTCCGGCCAGTCCCAGGGGGCCGATGTCGTGCCCATGGTGCGCCCGTGACCGTGAAGGACACCAAGCATGGGATCACCGGGGTACGCACCCTCGAGCCCCTTCGGGACCCGGAAGACCTTGACCGGCTGCCGAAAGATAACGCTCTCGATCGAGCCGAGAAATACCTCCTCCCATTGCTCCAGGCCGCAGGGGTCAGTCATCCAGACGCCACGCTGCGACCGTGCCCGATATGGTACGAGGCCGAAAAGGACAAGCTCCGCAAGGGTTCTAAGGACTGGCTCGCCGCGGACGCTTTCGCCGTCCTCGAGCTGATCAGGAAGGAGGTAGCGCTCGGGGCGGCCCAGGCCGCCGCCAACGACGGCGTGCTTCTGGGCCAGCTGCTCGAGCATCTTCAGGTCAAGGAGAAGCATGAGCCGTCTCTCCTCCCGGCGATTCGCGGGAGGAAACGCGGTAGCCAGGGGAACAAGAATAGGGCAGCTCTCACCCGCAAGCTCGAACACAAGGCGGCCGCGGACATCTGGCGGAAGCACCCCGGCCTTACGAAGAAGGCCGTCGCCGATCGCGTCGCGGGCCACATCGCTCAAACCGGCAAGAATCCTCGAACCCCCGAGCGCATCGCCCGTGAGCTCCCGTCCCGCGACGCGCTCCTAGCGGCCATCAAAAAAACCTGAGACCGCAAACCCCAGTCTCTCTAGTGTTTCCACTCCCGGAGAACTGACAGGTCTATAAGACCCGTCCAAGAATCGCGCCATCCCAGGCGTACCGTTGCCTCCGTTGCACAAGGAGGCGCATGCAATGAGCGCAGCGACGAGACGGCTGATCAGATTTTGGACCCTTCGCGAGATGGTTCCGCACGATCGTTCTTGGTTTTTTCGCATGGAGGCCGAGAACCGTTTTCCAAAACGAATCTGGATCGGCAAGAACTCTGTAGCGTGGGACCAAGACGAGGTCCTCGGCTGGATCGCGGACCAGGACAAGCGGCGCAACGCGGCGTGACCAGCGACGACCTCCTCGAGGAGCCGTCGTGTTCGTGAAGCTTGATCGCGGTCTGTTGTCGTCCTCGCTCTGGATAGAGGGCGACTCGGACACCGTGCGGGTGTGGGTGTACTTGATGCTCTCCGCTGACGAGTGCGGCGTGGTCGAGGAGACGCTTCCCGCCATCGCGCACGGGTGCAAGCTGCCCGTGGAGCTCACCGCGAAAATCCTGGAGGGCTTCGCCGGCCCCGACCCCTACTCGCGGACGCCGGCGCTGGAGGGGCGGCGGATCGTCATCACCCGCGAGCCTCAGTGGTCGATCGAATTGGTGAACTACATCGCCTATCGCGGCAAGG
>JAKIWX010000130.1 GCA_022749845.1 Thermoplasmata archaeon | reverse complement strand
GCGTACGCCCGGACGCTGGGGGCGTGGATGACCGACGAGGCGCTCTGGAAGCGGTTCTCGGACGGCGCACTACGCCATGCCCGCCGTTTCCTCGAAACGGGTCTTCGGCCGGAGGTGGATCTGTTCTTTCGACGCTGCATAGCGGGATCCCGGACCCGGGCCGCGATCGCTGCGCGCGCCGAGCACGCGCGGCGCCTCAAGCCCGGCTCGGAGACCACTCCCCCCACCTCGTAGCCGGCTGCGCCCGGCGTCGGAGACGAAGCTCCCCAGGCCAGATCGTGCTCGAGCGGGTCTGCCTACGCCGTGCCCTTTCGTCCGTCTCCCCAGGCGGCGATCGGTAGGCCCTGCATGTGCGGCTGGGGGGTCATGCCGAACCAGGTCAGCAGGGTAGGAGCCACATCGAGGATCGACTCCTCCTTCCCCAGCACACCATGCTCCGCGCTACCGTTGAGGAGAAGGTAGAGCCCCTCGAAGGAGTGCACCGAGTCGTCCGGCCCGGTGTCGTTCTCCTCCAGGAACCACTTCTTGTGGCCGAGCGTCCCGGCCGACCTCCACTTGAGGCGGCCGAAGTAGGCGATGAGGTCCGGTGCGTCCCCCCGTACCGACTTGTAGAGGTCGTTCGGGGTGTAGACCTGGGCGTCGAGCGGCTTCCCATCGGGCCGGCGGACGCGCGCGAGCTTCTCCTTGAGCTCCGCGACGAGACCGGGGATAGCGGCCTTCGGGACGATCCCCTCCTTCTCGCGGCCCGCGACGTTGAAGAAGATCCGGGCGTAGTAACCGCCAGCGCCCCACATCCGCGTCTTGCTCCAGTCGACCGCGAGCTTCTCGAGGGGAACACCGGCCGGCGTCGCGGGGGACTTGAGCGTGAGGTACCCTTCGTCGATGAGCCACTCGTTGATGCAGAAGCAGCCGTCCATCGCCTGGCTCCCGTGGTCGGAGGCGATGAGGATCCGCACGTCGTCGGGCACCGCGGCAAGGAACTTGCCGATCTCCTCGTCGAGCGCCCGGTAGTACCGGTCGGCAAGCTCCCGGTACGGGGCGTTCGCTTCGTAACGCGGGTGCTGGGTGTCGAAGTACTTCCAGAACGTGTGGTGGAGCCGGTCGGGCCCGATCTCGTGGAGGGCGAAGAAATCCCAGGGCTCCTTGTTCCAGAGGTGGCGCGCGACGGCCCAGCGGTGGCGGGTCATCGTGATCAGCTCCTCCCCGACGCGGGAGCGGTCCTCGGCACGGAAGGTCACATCGAACTCGTAGCTCCCCGCAACCCCGAGGATCTCCTTTTTCATCTCGATCGGCCGGACGAAATCCTGCGCGTTCGAAGGGGTCAGGAAATCGGAGATGTACACGCCGTTCACGGCCGGAGGGGGGTAGCCCGGCGGCATCCCAATCACGCAGACACGTTTTCCCTGTCGGGAGAGAAGATCCCACACCGTCGGGTACGCGATCATCTGGGGAGTGGGGGTGTACATGTCCCAGTACGTTCCAGGGCGCCGGTGCCGGAACCCGTAGATCCCGAGGGTCCCGGGGTCCACGCCCGTGAACATCACGGCCCACGCTGGGACGGTGATGGGCGGGTCGATGGTGCGGAGCACGCCCCGCTGTCCGCGCTCGACGAGCGCGCGCATGTTGGGCATCACCCCGAGGAATCGGTCGAACAGCAGCTCGGGAGGAATCGAGTCGAGACCGAGCACGAGGGCGCGCGGACCGGGCATCGCCTGCCGCGACTACCCCGCGGTTAAAAGGTATGGCGTGCGCATGACTCCGTATTCGTCGAGAGCCAGGGTGAACGGCCACCCCCGAGCGCGCCAATTCTGTATGGGGTGTCGGAGGCGGCAATCGTGGAGCACTCACGGGCACCTAGCGGCTTTCCGATTCCTGGAGCTCCGTGTTCCCATCCTTACGACGACGGAAGCCTCCTCGTCGCGCCTTCCTCGGGCAGAAGGCCCAACCGGCCGTAGCCTACCGAAGGGAGGGACGCGAGAGGCCGGCTCGGGTCATGTCCACGTGGCGCCCCCGTCGACCGACCGCGAAGACGCGTCCGCCGATTCTTCGGATGGCTCGCACGTCGGTGAAGCCGACGTCCTCCATCATGTGGACGAGCGCGGCTCGGGAGGGTACGAACCAGTTCCAGCCGCCGCGGTTCCGGCCCCGACGATTCCCGCGGGTGACGACGCTCGGTCCTTCGTACGTGCACACGCTGGCGCGACTCGACTTCGCGGCGGTCTCTACCAAACACACCCCGCCCTCCTTGAGCGTGTTGTAGACGAGGCGAAGTCCGACGACCGGGTCGGTGAGGTGGTAGATCACTCCCGAGAACAGGGCGACATCGAACGCGTCCTGGTACTCGGGGGCGTCGAGGTCGTAGAGCGACAGCGAGCGGGGGTCCAGCTCCTTGACCCCGAAGGCCAGCTTCTGGTAGGCGAGCGCCTTGACGTAGATGTTCGCTTCCTCAATCGCCACGACCTCGGCTCCCATCGCGGCGAGGAGGAGGCTCGTTCCTCCCGTCCAGCAACCGATGTCGAGGACCTTGCGGTGATCCAGAGCGATGGGAATCGCCTGAAGCTTGTCGATGAATACCGAGAGCACCGCGAGATGGCGGAAGCCCATCCGGCCCGAGAGTTGGAAGGTTCCGAAATCGTGCGTGTGGCCCCAGTGGAATCGGACCGAGAGGTCGCGCTGAACCTCGACGGGCCCATCCCCACGAGCGTCGTGTCCGTCTACGAATCCCTCGAGGGTCGTGCGGAACTCCTCCGGCCCGACCCCTACGAGGTTCTCCACCCGGTAGCGGCGCATCAGGCGGGCGAGCTCGTCGTACGACTTCCGCGACCCTACTAGCCAGCGACTCAACCGAGGGCTGTCACGCAGCGAGCTCGGTACCATCCGGTCGAGGAGTCGCTG
>JAKIWX010000013.1 GCA_022749845.1 Thermoplasmata archaeon | reverse complement strand
CGCAAGGGCGATGAGTCGAGGCAGGTCGGAGCGCTCGAGCTCACGTATCCGCTCCGATTCGAGAGGGGTCGGGTCCGCGCTCTCGGCGCCCACCCACACGCGGCTCTCCCGGATCGGTTCGTAGCCGAGCTTACGGTAGAGCCGGCGAGCCCCGGAGTTCGAGAGCAGGACGTCGAGGACCGCGTAGGGCCGGCCGAACCGGCGCAGCTCCGCGTGGGCGGCGTCCATGATGGCCGTCGCGACTCCCCTACCCCGCATCGCGGGGGAGGTCACGACGCTCGCGATGTACCCGGCCCGCTTCCCGAACCCAAGGAACGCCATCCCGACCGGCGTTCCGGCCTGTTCGGCAATGAGAAGCCGGAAGATGGGTCGACGGACGAGACGGAGGAGACCGAGGAGGAGGCGCACGTCGATGCGGTACGCGCGGTCGACGAGATCGCGCATCCCCTCCGGCCGAAAGCCGACGACCCGCTGCTCCTCCAGGAACTCCTCGGCGAGCCACCGGGCGTAGTAGGGAGTGTCGGCGCGCCGGAACGGACGGATACGAAGCGCCGAGGCGTCCACCGTGCTCCCACGACCGCGCCCTGCTTGGGAGTTGCGCCACAGCGTTGCCTCCCTTCGCGCCAACGCTTTTGCGGGCGCCGGCGCTCGGCGGGACGTGGTGGACGCCCCGGCCTCGACGCCGCTCATGGAGCAGTACGGGGCGGTGAAGGCCCGTTACCCGGGCCACCTCGTGCTGTTCCGAGTCGGGGACTTCTTCGAGTGTTTCGGCGAGGACGCGCGGCTGCTCGCGCGGGAGCTCGAGATCGTGCTCACGGCCCGAGCGACGGACGGCTCGGGACAGCGCATCCCGATGGCCGGCGTCCCCTCCCACGCCGTTGAGAGCTACCTCGCCCGGCTGGTGCGCAAGGGGTACAAGGTCGCCCTATGCGACCAGGTGGAGGACGCCCGGTTCGCCAAGGGGCTCGTGCGGCGCGAGGTGACCCGGGTGCTGACCCCCGGCACGGCGATCGAGGACCGGCTCCTCGCGGGTCCGGACCACAACTTCCTCGCCGCGGCGTCGGGACCCCCGAGTGCCCCGACGGGATTCGCGGCGGTCGATGTCACCACCGGCGAGCTCTTCACAGGGGTCGCGGAAGGAGCCGGTCCGCTCGGACTGCTGCTCGCGCTCGCCCCGTTCACCCCCGCCGAGCTTCTGTTGCCTCGGGGAGAGGCGGGGACCCCCAACCCAGAGCTCGAGCGACTCCTCCGGGGCGAGTTCCCCGGACTCCGCACGGAGAGCGCTCCAGGCCCGATCGATGCCGCGGCACTCACCCCCGCGCTCCGGGACTCGATCGGTACCCTCGCGACGCCGGAAGCCGAGGCGGCCCGCGTCGTCCTCGCGTATGTCCAGGCGACGCAGCCACGCCTCCTCCCGTACATCGAGCTCACGACCCGACCCGAGGGTCGACGGCGCCTGCGGCTCGACGCGAAAACGCTCCGCCACCTCGAGATCACCCGCCCGATGAGCCCGGACGAGAGCAGCGCCCCCACGCTCCTCTCGACCTGGGACGAGACCCGGACGGCCCCGGGTAGGCGGCTGCTCCGGTTCTGGCTCCGCAACCCGCTCGCCGATGTAGAGGCGATCCGAGAGCGTCAGCAGAAAGTGGAGGCGCTTCGAGGGCTGGGACCGCGCCTCACGGCGCTGCGCGAGGAGCTGGCCACCGTCGCGGACCTCTCCCGCATCGGCAGCCGGCTCGCGGGACGACGGCTGCGTCCGCCCGAGCTTGCGGCCCTGGGCACGAGCCTCGAGGCGGTGCAACGTCTCCGGGCCGCTCTGGAGCAGGAGGGAGAGGACGCGTCGCTCCGAGGACTTGCGGAGGGACTACTGCCTCTCCCCGAGCTTCTCGCGACGCTTCGTCGTGCGCTGCCGGAGGTGCCACCTCCCACGGCAGAAGACCGCGGGTTGTTCCGGCCCGGAGTATTCCCCGACCTCGACGCGGCGACGTCGGAAGAGAGGGCAGGGCTCGCCGCGCTCCAAGCGCTCGAACGCACCGAACAGGAGCGGACCGGGATCCGCACCCTCAGGATTCGGTACAACCAGGTGTTCGGCTACTACTTCGAGGTGACCCGGCCGCACCTCGCGCGGGTGCCGGCGGAGTACCGACGGAAGCAGACCGTCTCCGGGGCGGAGCGGTTCACCTCCGAGGAGCTTTCGGCGATCGAGGAGCGGGTCCTCGCCGCTCGCGAGAAGGCGACCGAACTCGAGTCCGGCCTCTGGGAACGGTTCTGCTCCGAGCTCGACCCGTTCCTGCCACGGCTCCACCGGCTCGCCCGTGCCGTTGGAGAGCTCGACGCGCTCGCCGGCTTCGCCTGGGTGGCCGCCTCGCACGGCCACGTGAAGCCCGAGGTGGACGACGGCGCGACCCTCACCTTCCGGGACGGGCGCCATCCTGTGCTCGACCGGCTCCTCGGTGAACGGTTCGTGCCGAACGACACCGACCTCGACCTCGGGAAGACGCGCCTCCTCGTGCTCACCGGCCCGAACATGAGCGGGAAGTCGACCTACATGCGCCAGGTCGGGCTCCTTGTCGTGCTCGCCCAGGTGGGGGCGTTCCTTCCCGCGCGGCACGCGCACGTCGGGGTCGTGAGCTCGCTCCACACCCGCATGGGGTTCACCGACGAGATCGGCCGAGGGAAATCGAGCTTCTTCGTCGAGATGAGCGAGGTGGCGGAGATCCTGCGGGGCGCCGACGAGCGGAGCCTCGTCCTGCTCGACGAGGTCGGGCGCGGGACGAGCACCTTCGACGGCCTCGCGCTCGCCTGGGCGACGCTCCGTCACCTCCACGACGAGGTCCGTTGCCGCACGATCATCGCGACGCACTACCACCAGCTCACCGAGCTCGTCGAGGGGCTCCCCGCGGCCCAGAACGCCCACCTCGAGGTGCGGGAGGAGCGGGGCGAGGTGGTCCTCCTCCACCGCCTCGTAGCCGGCAGCACCGACCGGAGCCTAGGGCTCCACGTGGCCCGGCTCGCAGGGTTTCCCTCGGGCGCGCTCAAGGAGGCGGAGCGGATGCTCCGGCGTCTCGAGAGCGCCGACCTTCCGCTCGCGGGCTCGTCGGCGAAGCTTCGGGGCCCGCGGTACACCCAGGCGGTGCTGCTGGCCGCGAGCGGCGCCGAGTCCCCTTCCGAGCTCGAGCGGGCGCTCGCGGCGCTCGACCCCGACCGGCTCACGCCCATGGAGGCGCTCGCCTGGATCCACAAGTGGCGTCGGCGCGGCGCGGGCCACGTCGATCCTCCTCGGGAGCGGCAATGACGACCGCGCGCCGTCCCATCCGCCGGTTGGACGCCGAGACGGTCGAACGGATCGCGGCCGGGGAGGTGGTCGAACGCCCCGCCTCGGTGGTGAAGGAGCTCCTCGAGAACGCGATCGACGCGGAGGCGGGCACGATCCGCATCCGGATCGATGGAGGCGGGATCGAACGGATCGAGGTGGCCGACGATGGGATCGGCATCCCCCCCGAGGAGCTCGGCCTCGCCCTCGAGCGGCACGCGACGAGCAAGCTCGCGGGCCCGGACGGGCTCGATGCCGTGCGCACCCTCGGTTTCCGAGGGGAGGCGCTCGCCGCTGTGGCAGCGGTTTCGCATCTCCGGCTCGTTTCCCGGGCCCGAGGCGAAGAGGCCGCCACCGGCCTCGAGTCGACCGGGGGGACCGCGGGCGAGCCGTTCCTCCTCGCGCGAGCTCCCGGGACCACCGTCACCGTAGAGCGCCTCTTCTTCAACACGCCGGCCCGGCGAAAGTTCCTCCGCGCTCCGGCGCGCGAACAGCTCGAGGTGGTCGACACGATCGAGCGGGCGTACCTTGCCCTGCCGCGGGTGAGCTTCGAGCTCACCGCGAACGGCGCCGAGTTGCTTCGACTTCCGGAAACGAAGTATCTCGGCGAGGCAGCCGCGCACGTCCTGGGGGCGGAGTTCGGCGCCGCGAAGCTTGAGGTGAGCGCGGCGGAAGGTCCCCGAGTCCGCCTCGCAGGCTGGCTCGCGGGGCCCTCGGTGAGCCGTGGAAGCGCCCGCGGGCTCTACCTCTCGGTCAACGGCCGTCCGATCGTCTCGAGGCCCCTCGCGCAGTCCGTCCGGGTCGCCTTCGCCGACCGCCTACCCCGGACACGGTTCCCGGTCGGCGTGCTGCACCTCAGCCTCGACCCCTCCCGCGTCGACGTGAACGTACATCCGACGAAGCGTGAGGTGAGGTTCGAGCGGGAGGCGGAGCTGCTCGAGGTCGTGCGCAAGGCGGTCCGGAGCGCGCTCGTGGGAGAAGGCGCAGGGAAGGCTCCTCCCGGCCCCCGCGACCTCTTCTCCGCGCCAGCACCCGCGTTCGAGCGGCCGGTCCCCGAGTTCCTCACGGCAACCCCTTCCGGCACGCTACCCTCGACTCGCCAGGTCCGCCTCGGGGTGGTGCGTAGCGCTCCCAAACTCCCCGGCGCGGGAACGAGGCCCGAGCTCACCCTGCTCGGGGTCGTCGGCCGCCTCTACTGGCTCGCGGAGAGCGGGGAGGACCTCCTCCTCCTCGACCAGCATGCCGCGAGCGAGCGGCTCCTCTTCACGGAACTTCTCGCCGGCTCGAGCCTCGCCCAGCAGCGGCTCGTGAGCCCAGTGGCCGTGCGGCTCACCCCCCGCGAGGCGGGCGCGCTCTCCGAGCAGGCGACGCTCATCCGGTCCGCCGGTTTCGAGGTGGAGGAGGTGGGCGGAGGCACCTGGTGGGTGCGGGGTGTACCGTCGTACCGCGGCAAGATCGCGCCGGCCGAGGAGCTCCCCCGGCTTCTCGCCGAGCTCGCCGACGGTGGCGGTCCTGCGGTCCCCGACGGCCTCGTCGAACGAAGGGCCGCGAGCGTGGCTTGCCACGCGGCCGTGCGCGCCGGCGACCGGATCGAGGCCGAGGAGATGCGGAAGATCCTGGACGCGCTCTACCGACTTCCGGGCACCCCGAGCACGTGCCCACACGGCCGACCCATCGCGATTAGGATTCCCCGGACCCGGCTCGACCGATGGTTCGGACGGAGCGGGGCGTGAAGGGCCCGCCCCGGCATCGCCTCGAGGTCGAGCTCGTCGCGCCTGTCCAGCGGTTCCTCGCGGCAAGAGGGTACCGTAGCTACCGCGACCCCGACGGGAGGGATTTCCTCGACCTGGTCGCGCGCCGGGGAGACGAGTTGGGACTCGTCGAGCTCAAGCTGAGCGCCGCGGGAACGGTGGTCGCTCAAGCACTACGCAGGCGCGGTTGGGCCGACTGGGTCGCGGTCGCGCTCGACGGAAAGCGCGCGGCCGAACGGGCCCTCAAGATCGCTGCCGGCCCGCGCAGCGAACGGGTGGGCGTTCTCGGGGTGGTCGGCGAAGAGGTGACGGAACTTCGACCCGCCGCCCGGATGTACGGGCCTGGGGAAACGAGCCCGTACCCCGAGCTTCGCGAGCGGCTCCTCCTCCTCCTCGATGCCGTGGACGACGGCTCGCTCCCTCCGGGTGTGGGGTGGGGGGCGCTGTGGACGCCCCGCTCCGGTGGCCGTAGGGCAGGACGGGAGTGGACTCTCGAAGAGCTCGCAGGCGAAGCTCCCACGGACGAGGGCACGCCCCGCGGCTGAGCCCGAGCCGCGGGGAAGCTGGCGAGACCGGCGGCCCCCTGCGATCCGGCGAACCTACGCCGCCCGCGAGAGAAAGGGGCGGAGAAGCTCCTCGAACTGGGCCGCCATCCGGCGGTAGCTAAACTGGTCGGCCCAAAGGCGGCCCTGCTCCCCCATCTCGCGGCGTGCGCCCGTGTCGGCGAGTAGGTCCGCGAGCTCGCTCGCGAGGTCACCGGGATCGTCCGACCGTACCACGCGGACCATCTTCGGGCTCTCGGCCCCCTCCAGCGGGACGTGGGCGCTCGCGATCGTGGCGATCCCGTAGCGCATCGCCTCGCGCGGCGCTAGCCCGAACCCCTCGTACTTCGCCGGGAAGAGGAACACGTCCGCGGAGCGGTAGGCGCGGGCTTTCGTCTCCTCGTCGACGAGCCCCAGGGAAAGGACGCCGGGCTCGGTGGGAAGGGTGGAGCCGACGACCACGAAGCGGACGCCGGCGAACAGGGGCCGCATCCGGCGGAACGCTTCGAGGGCGGCCGGGAGGCCTTGCCGCTCCGGCGTCCGACCCACGAACAGCACCACCGGCACGTCGGTGGGAATGCGAAGCGCCCCTCGCGCTTCCTCCCGCGTCCCGATGTTGAGCGGGTCCGGGACCCCGTGCGGCTGGAGGTGGATTCGGCGGCTCGGGATCCCGTAGTACCTCTCGACGAGCCCGCGGTTCATCTCCGATCCGACGAGGAGGAGCTGCGCCCGGGCGAGCGCTTCCCCCTCGAGCTTTCTCAGCGTGCGCCGGTCGAGCCAGTTGCCCACAGATTGGCGGAGGCCGCGCTTCGGCTCGAGCGGCCGCAACGTATCGAAGGTGTGGAGCGCCACGTCGTGAACGATCTGGACCCGCACCGGGAGGCCCCGGCCCTTCGAGGTAGGCACGGTGAGTGCCCCTGCCTTCTCGTCGTTCCCCACGACGACGTCGACCGCCGGGTCGAGGCAGTGGGAGGCTACCTTTCCGGCCTCGATGTCACGTCCGAACGGACGCCGGGGGACCTTGAGGAGCGGGACGGGAACTCCCGGGACGCCGCGGTACGGATCCGGAACGGCCGGACGCTCGGTGGGATACAGGACGCGGGGGGAGTGCCCCCGTGCCCGAAGCTCGGCGGCGAGCTCCCACACGGCTCGGCTGAGTCCCGAGGAGGTCTCGCTCGCGGGGGCGGTGGCCAGAAAATCGATCTTCCACCCGGCCCGTTCCCCGGAGCTCGGGTGCACGTCGCCTCGCTACGCGGCCACGGCCGCGAGGCCGGAGGCGTCGAGCGACCGGGACTCGCCGAAGTGTCGAGCGAAGGAGCGTCCCGGCCGGTCCGGGGGCACGGGGAGGCCCATCAGCTCGAGCACCGTGGGCGCCACGTCGAGGAGCGAGAGCGGGCGCTCGAGCCGGCCGGCGGAGGCGTCCGGCCCGGCGCCGATGAGTATCCCGTCCATCCGGTGCACCCCGCAGCCGTAGAAGTAGCCGGGGCGGTTCGGCAGGTGAGGGTGCGGGTAGGCGAAGTCCATCCGTAGCTCCGTCTCGAGCCCGTCGACCCTCAGGAGCAGGTCCGGCGCGCCCGCGAGGTTGCGGCCCGAGTAGAGCTCCTCCGGCAGGAACGTCTCGACCTTGGCCGTGGGGAACCCGGCGAGCCGCTCGCGGATCTCGACGAGGAGCTCGGCCTGGCGGGCCGGGTTGAGCGAGCGGTTCCACCGGTTCAGGTAGATCCCCTCCGGCACGGGGTAGGAGAAGGCCAGCGTGCGGTCCCAGTCGATGCGGGAGGCCATCGCCTCGAAGCTGCCGTTCCCCGTCATGAGGGAGCCGACGCGGGAGCCCGGGCGGCTTCCGCCGAGGCGGTCGACGACGGCTCGCAGCGGCCGCCGAAGCGACTCGTACCGGTCGATCCCGACGAGCACTCGCGAGGCGACGGTGCGACGGATCCCGCCGCCGCTCGTCCGGAACTTGAGGTACCCTTCCTGCTCGAGCCAGCGGTTGGTGAAGAAGTCGGAACGGGCCGCACCGTGGCCGTGGTCGGAGATGACGAGCGTGACGGCCGGCCCGCCGGCCTCGCGGAAGGCCCGGTCGATCCGTGCGCAGGCGTCGTCGAGGGCGCGCCAAAAGGCGCAGAGGTCCCCCCGCACCTTTTCGGGGCCGTCCGCGAGCTCGCTCCAGAGCTGATGCTGGACGCGGTCGGTCTCACGGAACAGGACGAACAGGAAGTCGGGAACAGGGCGGCGGCAAAGGAGCTCCCCGATCCGACCCCGCTGCTCGACGAGGTGGACCGCCTTCGCCATCCAGCCGGCACGCTCGGCATCGCGGTAGGGAGGTAGCTCCGCCCCGATCGGCTCCCCGAGTTCGCTCTCGAGCTCTTCCCGCAGGCCAACGGGGTGGGTGGCGGGCCGGTCGGTGAGCATCCCCGGCAAGAAGAACCCGTTCACGGGGTAGCCCGCCCGGACCGGGAAGTTCACGATCCCCACGCGGCGGCCCCGACGGGAGAGGGCGTCCCAGAGCGCTTCCGCGGGACGGAACGTTTGGACGAGGCGGCTCCTTCCCGGGCCACCATCGGGCGCGGTGAATCCGAAAACGCCGAGCGAGCCCGGGTCCAAGCCGGTCGCGAACGAGTACCATGCTGGGATGGTCTTCGCGGGGTAAACGGACGTCAGGCGTGCGGAGACGCCCCGCTTCACGAGTGAGTGCAGGAACGGCAGCTCCCCGGCGGCGAACCACGGGTCGAGGAGGTCGAAGGTACCTCCGTCGAGGCCGAGGACGAGTACCCGGGTGGGATCCGTAGGCATGGAGTATCCTAACGCCGAGTTGGACGGGGAGCGCCACTCCTTAAGGATTCTGTTCCGCGTCCGTCGAATTCCCGACGTAAAAAGCGCTCCGGCGACGCCGGGAGACGGAACACCGGCACAGGTAGGGGGCGCTCTCACGGGGGGCCGGCAGGAACGAAGCTCTTGCGCGGTCCGCTCCTCCGAGCGAGTTTCCCCCTCCCACTCTCACCCGATGGGCCGGTGGCAACTTGCCCGGGTCCTCGCCGGGGGGCGCTGCACTGGGATAGAGTCGGTCGGGCGAGGGCCGGGCGTTGCTCCGTGGAGCTGGCCAGCTACTTCCGGCGGGCGTACTCCCGAATCGCGGGGGCGTCTTCGCTGAAGTCCCCCGCGAGGAGTTCCCGAACGTATCGCTCGAGGTGATCGGGCGGAATCGTGCTCGAGGTAAACTCCCCGTACACATCGATCTGGGTCTTCTCCCCTTTCGGCGTGTAGAGGTGGATCGCTTTCGACCCCTTGAGCGGACCCTCGATCCACTCGTGCGTGAGGGCGATCGGGTTGAGGGCCGTCATCCGGATCGATTCCTTCTCCCACGTGCCTTTCGACTCTCGGTCGCCGGACCAGACGAAGGTGCTCTCGGTGACCGGCGTGAACCCCGTGGTCCGAGTCGTCTTGTGGACCTTGGCGTGAGCGTCCCCGTCCATCATGTACTTCCAAACGACGTCGACCGGAGCGTCGAACTGGCTACCCTCATCCACGATTCGCACCATCGGTTTCCCACCTCGGCCACCCACCGAAGTGGCGTGCCCGCATAAGGCTCCCCGCCGAACCTCGCTCAAGTTCGCTGCGCCCTCTCGGCCGCGGATCCTGGGAGAGGAAAGGGCTCCGGAGGCGGCCGGGCTGGGACGAACCAAGTCTTGGGGCGGTCCAACGAGGCGTGCGAGCCGGTTCGGCCTCAGCCGCGCTGTCCGAACCGCCACTCGGTCGACGCCCCCGGCCAGTTGACGTCGATCACGTCGAACAGGTTCCCGTCCGGGTCGGCGAGCGTGACGTAGTCCTCACCCTTTCCGGCCGCGCGCTGGAGGCTCGCTCCGAGCTTCACGAGCCGGTCTACTTCCGCCAGCGGATCCGAAGCGTAGAGGTCGAGGTGGAGGCGGTACTCCTCGAGCGGCCCCTCGGAGCTGAGGCTCAGGTTGAGGTTGGGGCCACGTCCCTTGGGGTCCATCAAGATCACGCCGTCCGGTCGGGCCGGCTCGCGCGGTACGTAGTGGAGCGCTCCGCTCCAGAACGCGATCATGCGGGGCAGGTCGGTGCAATCTACTACGATCGACCCGATCCAAATCTCCCGGTCCGCGGCACCACGCTTCGCTTCGGTCTCCATGGCCGGCGCCGTTCTTCCGGGCGGTCAACCTGCCGGCCGACGATAACCGTTCGGTCGGGAGGCGAGCGAGGGAACTAGATCATCCGTATCGCTTCGAGGTTGAACGGGGCACGGGTCTCGAGGTTGAACCGCTTGTGAATGCTCGCGGCCAGGTCGACCGCCTTCGACTCCTCCCCGTGGCAGAACAGCAGTTGGCGGGGGCGCGGGTCGAGCGTCGCGACGTAGTTCATGAGCTGCACCCGGTCGGAGTGGCCCGAGAACCCCTCGATGGTGGCGATCTCGATACGGACCGGCGTCGACACCTGCCGGTTCCCATCGAGGAACGTCGCTTCGGTGAGGCCGCGCTGCAGCCGCCGGCCGAAGGTCCCTTCCGCCTGGTAGCCCACGAAGAGGAGCCCGCTCTTCTCCTCAGGCGCCCAGGCGCGGAAGTACTCCATCACGGGACCGCCGCTCATCATGCCGCTCGTGGCGAGGACGATGCAGGGCTCCTTCGAGTCGAGCACCGAGTAGCGCATCTGGGCCGAGTCGACCCGGCGGAAGACGTCGGAGAGGAACGGGTTGTCCCCCTGCTGGAAGATCTGGGTCCGGAGCTGGCTGTTCAGGTACTCGGGGTAGGCGGTGTGGATGGCCGTCGCCTCGAAGATCATGCCGTCCAGGTAGACCGGCACGCGGGTCAGCTTGCCCTCTCGCATCCTCTCCTCGAGGACGAGCATGACCTCCTGCGACCGGCCGACCGCGAACACGGGGACGACGAGCTTGCCGCCCCGGTCAATCACTTTCGCGGCGAGCTGGGTGAACTCCTCGGTCGCCTGCTGGCGGCTCGGTTGCACGTCGCGGTAGCCGCCGTAGGTCGACTCGAGCACCATCGTCTCGAGCCGCGGGAACCGGTTCGTGGCGGGGTTGAAGAGCCAGCTCCGCTCGAACTTGATGTCCCCCGAATAGGCGAGGTTGTAGTCGCCGTCGCCGATGTGGAAGTGCGCGATCGAGGAGCCGAGGATGTGCCCCGCGTTGTGCAGCGTGAGGCGTAGGTCGGGAGCGATATCGGTCGTCTCACCCCACCGCAGGGGGATCGTGCGGGCGACGAGCTCCCGGACGTGCGAGGAGTCGTAGAGGCCGCGGCGCGCCTCCTGGTTCGTGACCTTGATCGCGTCGAGGAGCATGAGCGTCATCAGATCCCGCGTGGGGGCGGTGCAGTAGATCGGTCCCGCGTAGCCGTACTTGAGAAGGGTCGGGACGAGGCCGCAATGGTCGAGGTGGGCGTGGGTGATCACGACCGCGTCGAGCGAGTCGAGCGGCAGGAGCTCGGGGGCGGAGAAGTACGGTGTCCGGTCGGAGCCGGGATCGATCCCGCAGTCGATCAGGACCTTCGAGTTCTGCGTGGAGAGGAGGTGGGCGCTACGGCCCACCTCCCGGTAGCCGCCTAGCGCCGTGTTCCGCGCCCAGATCTTCTCGGGGAGCCGGTCGCGGGCGATCCGTATCCCCACCTTCTTGAGGAAGCCCCGGCGGGAATCGAACTGGTTACGGAGGTGGATCCGAACCTCCTCGACGGTCTTCGAGGGGATGGGAGGGGTGCGGATGACCGTCGGGATCCAGCCGATGGTGCGCTTGAGCTCGTTCAGCGTCGAGCCCTGGCGGCCGATCGCGGCCCCGGGGTTCGAGGCCTCGATCGCGACCTCGCCCGTCTCGGGCTCGAAGAAGAGACCGGTGATCTCCGCCTCGGGCGGGATCTTCTCCCGGATGAGCTTCTCCGCCTCCTTGGGGTCGATGAGGGAAGCCGGGTCGCTCCGGACGAGGACCCTGCGGCGCAGCCGTTGCGCCACCTGGCGGAGGTAGTCGCCCCCGGAGAGGAACGCGTCGAGCTGCTTCGTATAGAGGACGATGTGCGGGCCCTCGAGCTCGATGTCGGTGACCTCGATCTCCTCGGGGAGCACCTCCCGCAGCGTCGCGCGGGTTTGTTCGAGCAAGCTATCGTAACTCATACTGACACGGGAAACGGTTGCCGGGAAACGGTTGGACGAAGGGGTTGCGGCGCGTCGAGCGGCTCCCGGAGGAGCCCCGCCGACTAGGGGAGCGGCGGAGGCAGTGGAATCTTCAACGCCTTGAGGCGCTTATTAACTTCGTCCTCGGAGTATTCCTTGTACTCCCGGGCCGTGATCGTGTTGATCAGGTAGCCGTCGCCGCTCGCGGAGTCTCGGCGCATCGCGACGGTGAGCCCACGGAGCGCGAGGTCCACGCCCTCGCTCACGCTGAGGTCGCGAGAGTACCCCTCCTCGAGGAGACCGTAGACGAACGGGGAGCCGCTGCCGGTCGAGACGTACCGGTCCTCGATCGAGCCGCCCGCGGGGTCGACGGAGAAGACGTGACCGCCCTTGGCGTCGAAGCCGCCCACGAGGAGCCAGGCGTAGTACGGGAACATGCGGTTGCCGTTCAGGATGTTGGCAAGGAGCGTCGATACTCCCTCGATCGAAAGGGGTGCGTTCCGGCGGAGCCGGTAGAGCGTGACCTCCGCCTTGAGGTAGCGAGCGAGCATCTGGGCGTCGCCGACGAGCCCGGCGACCGTGATGCCGACGTTCGAATCGATTCGGAACAGTTTCTGCGTCGTCTTGTTCGCGATGAAGCTCCCGGCCGTCGCGCGTCGCTCGGTCGCAAGGACAGTCCCGTCCTTGCAGACGATGCCGATCGTCGTCGTGCCCTTCAGCAGTCGCTCGGGGTCGATTGCGAGTTCGGAAGCCTGCATGGTACGGTCGATTCCTCCCGTAAAACGACGCGGGGACAGGGCCACGATATATAAGCGCTCAGAACCGGCTTTCGCTCCGGTTATCGTCTTCGAGTTTTCACCAAGGAACGATTAAGTCCCGGCCCGGCTCGGGGAGGCGATTTCTGCGATGCAGCGGCATGAGGTGCTGGTGATAGGGGCCGGCCTCGCCGGCCAGCGGGCCGCGCTCGCGGCCGCCCAGGCGGGCCGGAACGTCGGGCTCGTCTCGAAGCTCCACCCGCTGCGCTCCCACTCGGGGGCGGCGCAGGGGGGCATCAACGCGGCCGTGGGCGCGGAGGACTCGGTCGAGACGCACATCTACGACACGGTGAAGGGCTCCGACTACCTCGGAGACCAGGACGCCATCGAGTTCTTCTGCACCGAGGCGGGCTCCACCGTCGTCGAGATGGAACATTTCGGCACCATCTTCTCCCGCGCCCCCGACGGGTCGCTCGCGCGCCGTCCGTTCGGTGGCGCGGGTTTCCCCCGGACGATCTACGCCGCGGACCGAACGGGGCTAGCGCTCCTGCAGGCGATCTACGAGCATCTCGGCACCGAGGAGATCCAGACCTACGAGGAGTGGGACCTCGTCGAACTCGTCTTTCGGGACGGCCGCGCCCAGGGCGTCGTCGTCTACAACCGTCGGACCGGAGAGTTCGAGGGGATCGGAGCCCGGGCGGTCGTTCTCGCGACGGGGCCGGCCGGGCGCGTCTACAGCCGGACCACGAACTCCCACAGCTCGACGGGGGACGGGATCGCGCTCGCCTACCGAGCCGGTGCCCAGCTCAAGGACATGGAGTTCGTCCAGTTCCACCCGACCGCGCTCCTCGAAAGCGGCATCCTCATCACTGAGGGCGCCCGCGGCGAGGGGGGCATCCTCAAGAACGCGAGCGGGGAGCGATTCATGGTCCGCTACGCCCCCCACGTTCAGGACCTCGCCTCCCGCGATGTCGTGAGCCGCGCGATCGTGACCGAGATCAACGAGGGCCGAGGGTTCCCCGGAGGGTACGTCCACCTCGAGCTCATGCACCTCGGGAAGGAGAAGATTGAATCCCGCCTGCAGGAGATCTGCGACTTCGCTCGGAACTTCGCCGGCGTCGACCCCGTGACCGAGCCGATCCCCGTCCTGCCCGCCCAGCACTACATGATGGGCGGCATCGGGACGACGATGCGGGGAGAGACGAACCTAGCGGGCCTCTACGCGGCGGGGGAGGCGGCGTGCGTCTCCATCCACGGCGCGAACCGCCTCGGAGGGAACTCTCTCCTCGAGACGCTCGTCTTCGGTAAACAAGCCGGCATCGCTGCCGCGGCGTACTCCGCGACGGTGACCGACGGCACCGTACTACCCGAGGAGATTGAGCACGCGGCCGCCCCGGTCCGGGCGATGATGGCGCGGACCGAGGGGGCCGAGCCGCTCCCGCTCCGGGCCGAGATGCAGGCGGTGATGGAGCGGCGGGCGGGGATCTACCGGAACGACGCGGACCTGCGCGCGGGCATCCAGGAGCTGTTCGCGCTTCGCGCGAAGCGGGCCACGCTGCGCATCGTCGACCGGTCGACGGTCTTCAACCTGAACGTGACGGACGCGCTCGAGACCCGGAACCTCCTCGACCTGGCCGAGGTGATCCTCGCCGGTGCGCTCGCCCGCACCGAGAGCCGCGGAGCCCACGCGCGGACCGACTTCCCGACGCGGGACGATGCCCACTGGATGAAGCACACCATCGCGGGCTACAACCCGCTCGGGCCGCAGCTCTCGTATGCTCCGGTCGCCTACACGCGCTGGGACCCGAAGGAGCGTGTGTACTGATGGTCGAGAGCGTCGCGGTGCCCATCTCGGTCTACCGGTATGACCCGGGCCGGGATGCGGCTCCCCGGTACGTCGACTACACCCTCGACATGCCGCGGCACACGCCCGTGCTCACGGCGCTGCTGCGCATCCGGTCGGAGGTCGACTCGACCCTCTCGCTGCGGTACTCCTGCCGCAGCTCGATCTGCGGATCCTGCGCGATGGTGATCAACTCGAAGAGCCGGCTCGCCTGCCAGACCCAGGTCGGGCCCGAGCTCGACCTCCACGGCCGGATCGTCGTCGACCCGATGCGCAACCAGCCAGTGCTGCGCGACCTCGTCGTGGACCAGGGGCCGTTCTGGCAGGATTACGAGCGGATCGTGCCCCACCTCGTGCCGGACCCTGCCCACCCGATGCCGGTGGGGAAGCCGAACCCGATGACTCCCGAGGAGGTGGACCGATTCTACGAAACGCCCCGCTGCATCGCTTGCGGGGCCTGCTACTCCGCCTGTCCGGCGAAGGAAGCGGATCCGACCTTCCCGGGCCCGATGGCCCTCGCAAAGCTGTACCGCTTCGTCGTCGACCCGCGCGACGGTGCGCGCCGCGAGCGCCTGTTGCGCATCCAGCCGGGCGGTCTGTGGACCTGCCTGCGCTGTCACCTCTGCACCTCCTCCTGCCCCAAGGACGTCCGGCCCTCCGAGCGGATCCGGGACCTCAAGGAGCTCGCGATCCAGGAGCAGGGCGCGACGGAGGCGGGCTCCCGACACGCCGTCGCGTTCAAGGAGAACCTCCACGACCGGGGGCTGCTGAACGAGATGCGCCTCGTGCGGCAGACCGACGGCGTGGTCGGGATGCTCCGGCAGGCCCCCCAGGGCTTGCGCCTCGCCCGGAAGAAGCCGGAGCTGCTCAAGAAACCGAGAAGGATCGAAGGACAGGAGCAGGTCCAGAAGCTCTACGAGCTGCTCGAGGACGAGGAGGGGGGAGCTTGAGGCTCGCCTACTACCCGGGCTGCGTCGCCCAGGAGAGCGGCAAGGAGCTCGACATGGCGACCCGGTGGGTCGCGAACAAGCTCGGGATCGAGCTCGTCGACTTCCCCAACTTCTCTTGCTGCGGCTCGGGGTTCGTGGACGAAGCGAACCTCGTGCTCAACGTCGCCCTGAACGCGAGGAACCTCTCCTTCGCCGAGAAGGCGGGCCTCGACCTCCTCACGGTCTGCTCCACCTGCCAGGGGATGCTCTCGCTCGCCAACAAGAAGCTCGAGCTCCCCGCGATCCGGGGCCGCGTCGACGCGGCGCTCGGGCAGCTCGGGCTCGCCTACCACGGCAAGACCAAGGTGAAGCACCTACTGCAGGTGCTCACCGAATCCTTCCCTCCCGAACGGCTCCGCCCGCTCGTCGTGCGTCCGCTGACGGGGCTCAAGGTGGGCGCCTTCTACGGTTGCCATCTCCTGCGCCCGGCGGACGAGCTCGGCTGGGAGAACGGGGAGGACCCGCACAGTTTCGAGGACCTGCTTACTGCGCTCGGCGCCGAGCCGGTACTCTACCGCGGCCGGGTGATGTGCTGCGGCTTCCCCATCCTGTTCGTGAAGGAGGGGGTGGCGAATCAGATCGCGGGGCGCCAGGTGGAGGACGCCGCGGCGCACGGCGCCCACGCGATGGCGACCCCGTGCCCGCTCTGCCACATCTCCCTCGACTCCTTCCAGAACAAGGCGGCGAAGGCGGTCGGCCACGACCTCGACATGCCCATCTTCCACCTCCCGCAACTCGTCGGCCTCGCGCTCGGGGCAACTCCGGACGAGCTCGGGCTCCCCCGGCACATGGTCGACACCGACTCGGCGCTTCGCCGGATCGGGACCGTCGCGGTGCCGGGCTAGCTGCGCCGGGCCCCTATTCGGGCACGGACGAGCGGCGCAGCCCGCCGCTCTTGGAAAGGAGCGCGGACGCGCCCTCCCCCTGGGTGACGAAGAGGTGCATGCGGTCGCACATCGACCGGA
The DNA here is from genome assembly GCA_022749845.1 of Thermoplasmata archaeon. Lineage (GTDB taxonomy): Archaea > Thermoplasmatota > Thermoplasmata > Lutacidiplasmatales > UBA184 > JAKIVR01. The sequence continues at coordinate 15,005 of JAKIWX010000013.1, read as the reverse complement.
AGTACTGCGCGCCCGAGCCCTCGTAGGTGCGGCGCAGATGATCCTCGAGCCGGTCGTCCGGGAGGCTCGGGTCCACCTGGGGAGTGAACATGCACTGGAAGACGAGGAACCGGTCCCCCTCGAGGTTGATCCGGTCCGTCTCCGGCGCCCCGCAGAACGGACAATGCAGCACGGCGAGTGGAACGCGAGGGGGGGTTGATACGGTTGTCGTTCGACGGGGAGCCCCGTCCTGCATCCCCCTCAGTCGATGTAGCCGAGGCTGCGGAGCCGCTCCTTGAGGCGGGCCTCCTCCTCCTCGGAGAACGGCACCTCCCCGTGCGACTCGGCGAGCCGGGAGAGGACGAACGTCACGAACTCTTCGAGGTTGGCGAACCCGGTTCCCTGGAGCCGGGCCTCGATCGCCGCGGCGACCTCCTCCGGCACCCGGAGGAGCCGACCCGGTCCCTCTTCGGTCCCCATGCAGCCTAGCTTAGACCTCCCACGATAAAACACTCATCTGAGCTACTCCCACTCGATCGTCGCCGGAGGCTTGTCCGTCACGTCGTAGAGCACGCGAGTCACCTGCCCCGCGAGCTCGCGGGTGATCCGCTCTGCGATGCGGCGCAGCACCTCGGGAGGCAGGGAGAGCGCGGTCGCCGACATCGCGTCCACCGACTCCACGACGCGAACGCTGACGGCGAGCCCGTGGACCCGGTTGTCGCCCTTCACTCCGACGGTTCGGCCCGGCAGGAGCACGGCGAAGTACTGCCACGGGCGGGGGATCGCGCCGGCCGAGACCGCGCGCTCTATTTCGCTCTCAACGACGGCGTTCGCGCCCCGGCAGACGGCCAGGCGCTCCTCCGTCACCTCCCCCGCGACCCGCACGGCAAGCCCCGGTCCCGGGAACGGCTGGCGCTCAGGCTCCGGTACACGGAGCTCATTGGCAAGGAGCCTCACCTCGTCCTTGTAGAGATCCCGCAGTGGTTCGACGAGCCGGAGCTTCGAGTCCGCCGGGATCCCTCCCACGTTGTGGTGGGTCTTGATCGTGTCGCGCAGGGCTCCGCCGCTCTCGATCCAGTCGGGGGCGATGGTCCCCTGGATCAGTACGTTCGTCCCGCGCCGAGAGGCCTCCTCCTCGAAGAGCCGGATGAAGGCGGTTCCAATTCGGCGCCGCTTCTCCTCGGGGTCGGTGACCCCTTCGAGCACTTTCAGGAATCGTGGCGCAGCCGGGAGGAGTTCCCAGCCGAGCCCGCTCGCTTTGAAGAACGTCGCAACCCGCTCGGCTTCCCCTGCGCGCAAGAGCCCGGTGTCGACGAAGAGCGCGTGGGCCCGAGGCCCGAGCGCCTCCTGGGCAAGGACCGCCGCCACCGTTGAGTCGATGCCGCCGCTCGCGGCGACGACCGCTTCGCCCGGAATCTCACGCCGAAGATGCTCGACCGCCTCGCGGTGGAACTCCGAGGGGTCCTTCATCCTGGGGCGCTCCGGCTCGGAGCCGGCGCTTCCTCCCGCCATGCAGCGCGGTACTTGGTGAGCCGGTCGGCGAGTTCGGGGTACTTGAGCGCCAAGATGTGCACCGCGAGGAGCGCCGCGTTCTCCGCGTTGTCGAGCCCGACCGTCGCCACGGGGACGCCGGGCGGCATCTGGACGATCGAGAGGAGGCTATCGAGCCCAAGCCCCCGGTTCAGCGGCAGCCCGATCACCGGCTTCAGCGTTCGCGCGGCCACCGTTCCCGGGAGCGCCGCCGAGAGTCCTGCGATCGCGATGAACACGTCCACCGTCGGGTCCTTCACGAGCGCGTCGACCCGCTCGGGCGTGCGGTGGGCGCTCGCCACATGCACCTCGGCCGGTACCTCGAACGTCGCAAGGCGGGTGCGCGCCTTCTCCGCGAACTCGAGGTCCGACTTGCTCCCGACGAGGATCGATACCTTCACGCCGGTCCGACCGGTGCCGATTCCAAAAGCGTTGCGCGACGGGGAGGGCAACGCCCTTACGGTGCGCCGCCCCCTCCCCGGCGTGGATCCCGTGCGCGTCGGTTCGGGACGGTTCCGACGCTGGCTCGGCCTCCACCTCGCGGGGGACCCCTCCGCCGGGGACCGGCTCTTCCGACGCGGCCTGCATCTCATCACCTCGCTGGGGCTCGTCTACTACCTTCTCCCGGTAACGATCCTCCCCGGTTTTTCGCGAGCGCTCCTCCTGCTCGCGGGCTACGCGGTGGTCGTGGCGCTCGAGGCGTTCCGCCTCGGAGGGTGGCTCCAACTCCCGAGCATGCGGCCGCACGAAGAGGGCCGGCCCGCGAGCTATCTCTACTTCGCGACGGCCGTGGTCGCGGTCCTCCTCCTCGTGCCGGAGCCTTTCGCGGTGGCCGCGATCCTAGGCACGGCGCTCGTCGACCCGCTCATCGGCGAGCTGAAGGGCTCCACGCGTTGGCGCTCCCTCTACCCGGTCGCCCCACTCGTCCTGTACGTGGGGCTCGCCCTCCCCTGCCTGCTTCTCCTGGGGGGAACGAGGTGGGAGCTCGCCGTTCCCTTCGCCGCGGCCGCCGCGCTCGTCGCGGTGGCCGTGGAGTCGCCCAAGCACCGGCACCTCGACGACGACCTCTTGATGACGATCCTGCCCGCCCTCACGCTGTGGGGGCTCGCCGCGCTCGCGGCGCGGCTCACATGATGGGCGTGAGTCGGGTGTGGGGCGCGCCCTTCTCGGGCTCGATCGAGATGGCGTAGATGCGGGTGCGCGGCCGGATACCGTAGATGCAGGGCGCGTTGTCGATGTTGATGATCCGGAAGTACGTGTCCATCATGTTGAGCGTCTCGCTCGACATGAGGAGCCCGGGCTTCAAGAGCCCGATCCCGAGGTTGTCGGCGAGCCGGGCCCGCTGGACGCCGTGGAAGTACATCCGGATGGCAGCCTGGTCGCCCATCAGGCTCTCGAGCGTGTCGAACGCCGTGTACTCGAGGATCGGCTTCTGCTCCGGGCCGCGGGCGGCGCGCTCGGCGGCGACCATCGCCTTCATCGCCTCGTCGCGGCCGAACCGCGCCATCGGGACGATGTAGCTCTCCTCCGTCTCCGAGGCGGTGTAGTCCGCGATCCGCACCCGGGTGTCGAACAGGTGCGTGGGGGTGCTGCGCGTGATCGAGCCCCGGAGCTTGTCGTGGGACTCGCCCGCCGCGAGAATAGCGATCATGCCGCGGCTGTGGGTGAGGAAGTTGAGGAACGTCGGCAGGAACAGCATGTAGTAGTCGTCGATCCCGACGTTGACGTCGATCTCGAAGGCGTTGAAGCTCCCCCGCCGGTACCCGCCGCCGAGAAGGTGGTCGAAGTCGGGGATGCCGGTCGAGTAGAACCGCTCGGGGTCGGGAAGCGGCGTCCACGCCTGTCCCGTGGACGCGCCGTGGTCGGAGACCATCACACCAAGCGCCTCGAACCGGCCGCCGGCAAGCGTGATCGCGTAGCGGGGCCGGCCGATGGCGGTCGCCCGGAGCTTCTCCAGCCGCATGTGGCGGACGCGGCGCTCGTCGAGCTCCTCGCGGACAAAGGAGAGGAGCCCGTCCACCAGGTACTCGATCCCGCCCGCCTCGGGCTTCTCGAGGATCATGACCACGTTGGTGTTGGAGTTCTCGACGAGGTCCTTCTGGAGGGCCATCACGAACTCTTCCATCTCGAGTCCGTACTTGTGGGTCACACCTTCGAGCGAGTCGATGACGAGGAGCGACTTCTCCGGGAGCGCCCGCTCGATCCGGTTGTAGATGTTCTCCATCTCCGGCATCGGGTTGCGCCGCAGGAGCCCGGTGAGGTGCGTGCGGTCGACGCGCGTCGGCGGGCCGTGCTCCTCGCTGAACACGCGCATCACCTCGCGGGCCGCGGCGATCTTCTTCTGCTCGCTCTCGGGGAGCTCGCCGCTCGGGGCACCGGCCCCGCCGCTGCCGCGGACCGCCTCGAGGAACAGCTTGCCGGCGTCTAGGATGCGGGCGCGCATCTCGGTCGCTTTGAGCCAGGGGAACTGGCGGTAGAGCGCTTCGTCCCCGACCCGCGTCGAGAGGTAGTAGGACTGCGCCGGCCGGCCGACCTTCTCGAGCAGCTCGAGACCGAAGGTCGTCTTGCCGGTACCGGCCCCGCCCTTCACGATGAGCGAGCGGCCGCCGCGGCCCGATAGGAACTCGATGACCTCGGGCGGAACTCCGCCCATGCGTCCCCCGTCGTTCGCGTTCATCGGGCCTCGAGGAGACTCATTTTCGGGGAGAGTGGGTGCCCCGGTGAGAGACACACGGGAGAAAAGAGGAGAACACGGGAAGGTAAACCTTTCGCCGCGTTGCCGCACCCGCTGCGCCCATCAGGCACCGACCGCCGCCGTCGCCTGCTCCGCGACCGCCCGGCGGCCCGCCTCGAGCGCACGCTCGAGGGGGAGGCCGGGCTCGCCTCGCGCCGTCGCTACGGCGCGGTTGCCGCCCCCCTTGCCGCCGAAAGCGGGAAGCATCTGGGAGAGCACGTGGCCCGCGTCCACCCCGGGCGCAGAGGAGCCCACGATGACCCGGCCGGTCTCGTCCTCCTCGGTGGCGAGCAGCGCGACCCGTTCCGGTTCTCGGGTGAGGAGCCGGCACAGCTCCTGCATCTCCTTCGCCCGGAGCGCCACGCGTCGGGCATGGACGCGTACGCCGCTCGAGGGAACGCTCCCGCTATCCCCCTCGATCTCGGCGGCGAGGGCCGCCAGGTCGATGTTGCGTCCCGAGCGCACCGCTTTCTCCTTCGCGGAGAGCTCCTCAAGGAGCCTGTCGATCCGATCGAGCAGGCGGTCCGGCGCCACGCCGAGGCGGCGGGAGGCCTCGCGCAGGGTGCGCTCCTGCTCCTGCTTGAGCGCGACCGCGCGCTCTCCGGCGGCGTAGTTCAAGCGGACGATCCCGTCCTGGATCCGTTCGGTCGAGAGGATGGTGACGAACCCCACCTCGCCGGTCCGCGTGCAGTGGGTACCGCCGCACGCCTCGACGTCGAACCCCTCGATCTCGACGATGCGCAAGGTGCGGCCCGGAACGGCCCCGCCCTGGTAGAGCGTGAATCCGAACCGGCGCTCGGCCTCGCCGCGGCTCTCGAAGTAGCTGCGCACGGGTCGATCCTCCCGGATGATGGCGTGCACCCTCGCGTCGACGCGGGCGAGCTCCTCAGGGGAGAGGGCACGGAAATGAGTGATGTCGATGCGCGCAGCCTCGGGACCCTTGAAGGCGCCCGCCTGCCACACGTGCGGCCCGAGCACTTCCCGGAGCGCTCCGTTTAGAAGATGCGTCGCCGTGTGGTGTTGCATCAACTGCCGGCGCCGCGGCTCGTCCACGCGACCGCGCACGGCCTCCCCGACGCTGAACGGCGCCGGCTGCTCGAGGCGGTGGAGGACGTGCGCGCCCACCCGGGCGACCTCGAGTACGGCGAGGTCGCCGAGGTGGCCCGTGTCGGTGATCTGCCCTCCTCCCGTCGGATAGAAGTAGGTCCGGTCGAGGACGACGTACTCCCCCTCCGAGAAGAGGACGTGGGCGCGGAAGTCGCTCGTGTACGGGTCCGTGTAGTACTCGACCTTCGTGGGCGGGACCGAGGAGGGCACGGTGGGACGGTGCGGCTCCTCCGTGGGAGCCTCGGAGGCCCCCTCGCTCTCGTGACGTGCGGCGACCCTGGCGTAGAAATCCTCGGGGATCTCGGGCGGATGGGCGAGCTCCTCCACGGCCACGTCGGGCGTCACGCCCAGCGAATCGTACCATTCGACGAGCTGTTCTGTGCCCACCTGGCCGCCCGTCGACTCGAGGCGCTCGGCGGCGCGCCGGATCTGCACCCGCGCGCGCGCGATCGCCTCGTCGAACCGCTCCCCCTCCGCCTCGACGACGCGGTGGAGGTCGTCGCGGTGTTCCCCGAGCTCGGGGAAGTCGCGCGCTTGGTCTCGGGCGTCGCGGTCGAGCAACCCCTCCACCGTCGGAGGGTCGCGCATCTTCGCGAGAACGCGGAGCACACGACGCAGGAGGAGCCGAGCGTAGTACCCTTCTTGGGTATTCGACGGGACGACTCCGTCGGCGATGAGAAAGTTGAGCGCGCGGGCGTGGTCGACGAGCATGACCGCGGTCGCGAACGGCAGCCGGTCAAGAAGCTCCTCGAGTGCGGACCCGAACGCCGCCTCGTAGGCGGTCCCCGTGCCCTGCGACATCCAGGCGAATCGCTCGAGGCCGTATCCTGTGTCCACCACCGTAAGCGGCATCGGACGTAGCTCCCCGCCGCTCCGGATGTACTCCATGAACACGAGGGTGGCCACTTCGAGCCCGAGCAGCCCTACGGAGAGGGACGGTCCGAGATTGCCGCCGCCCTCCCACACCTCCTCCTTGTAGGTGATCTCCTTCGGGTCTGCGCCCAACTCGGAGGTGAGGAGCTCGTGGCACAGCTCCGCCGTCCGTTCCTTGAAGTAGACGGTCTCGTCGGGACGGTTGAACGCGTGGTGCGCCATCATCTCGAACTCGGTGAAGTGCCGGCCGCTCCGGCCCACCTCCTCGAGGTCGACGAACCGCACGCACGGCTGCGAGATGGTGAGCGGGTTCGCGGGCGGCTCGATCTCCCCGCTCGTCACCCACGGCTGGAAGTCGTAGATGCTCGCCTGCACGAAGAAGACGTCCGCCCGCCACCGTGCGACCACGGGGTAGCGCCGGACCCGCTTGTGGCCGTGACGCTCGAAGTAGCTGAGAAAGGCTTCGCGCATCTCGCCGAGGCCCCGTGGCCGCGCGAAGCCGGGATGGCCCACGAAACTGTACGGAGTGCACGGTTCCTCCGCGCACCGCCGACGCTCCCCGACGGACCAGAAGGCGGAGCCGCAGCTCTGGCAGACCGAGCGGCGAAAGCCGCCGCGCCGGAAGAACTCGAGGTCGTACTCGGCGGCGTCCATTCCCCGTCCCGCGATGGTTGCACGGGGATAATCACATCGCTGGAAGGCGACGCCGGTCCTCGGGGCGGGGGGTCCGTTCCCCCCGCGCACGGGCCCGGCCCGTGGCGCAGATGTCCGCGACCGGACAGCTCTCGCAGCGGGGGTTGCGCGGTCGGCAAAGGTTCTGGCCGTGCTGCACGAGGAGCGGGTTGAGCGGGATCCAAAACTCGCGGGGAAGGATCTCCCGAAGGCGAGCCTCGGTCTCTTCCGGGGTTCGGGTGCTGAGCACCCCCAGGCGATTCGAGATGCGGTGGACGTGGGTGTCGACCGGTATCGCCGGTTCGCCGTACCCGAAGACGAGGACGCAGTTCGCCGTCTTCGGTCCCACACCGGGCAGCGCGAGCAGCTCCTCCATCGAGCGGGGAACCTTCCCGCCATGGTCTCGGAGGAGGGCACGCGCGCAGGCCCGGATGTTCTTCGCCTTCGTCCGGTAGAAACCGGTTGCCCGGATGAGCCGCTCTAGCCTCGGGAGCGTCGCGCTCGCCAGGCTCCTCGCGTCCGGGTACTTCGCGAACAGTGCCAAGCTCGCGCGGTCCGTGTTCGCGTCCTTCGTTCGTTGGGAGAGGATGGTGCCGATCAGCACCTGGAAAGGGTTCTCGGCGTGCTCCCGGAGGTAGGGCACCCTCCAGTCCCCTGCGCCGTAGAGGGCGGAGAGCCGGTCGAGCAGCGCGGTCCAGGGAAACTCGGGAACCGGTTTCCTCATGCCGGCCGCTCGGGCGGGTTGCCGACACCTGGCGGGGCGAGGAGCGGATCCGAGAGGTCCGGCTCGTTGGGGTCCGCACCCTCGACCTCGTTGAGCAGTTCCCCGACAAGGTAGTCGCTTCCGACGACGAGCCCGAGGCCTTGGGGAGCGACCGAGGCGCGGAGCAGCCGAAGCCCTTCGGAGAAGGTCGGTGCGAGGACCGTCCGGGAGAATCGGCCCCGCGCCTCGTGGAGGAGAGCCTTCGGGTCCTCGCTGCGCTCGCTCCGGACCGGGACAAGGATCAGGGTGGAGGCGACCTCGCGCAACGTCTCGAGCATCGCGCCGGCCGCCTTGCCCCGGACGCAGCCGAACAGCAAGGCGTTCTCGGTCGGGTCCATCATCGGGAGGAGCTCGCCGAGAGCCGTGCACACCGCGCGGACGCTCTCCGGCGTGTGCGCGACATCCGCAAACAGGCGAGGCCGCCCCGGCAGCGCCTCAAGTCGGCCCCTCCACCGTACGCCACGCAACGCGCGGCGCAACTCGGCGTCCGGGATGCGCTTTCCGAGGGCCTCGAGGAAGAGTTCCGCGGCCGCGATGGCGAGCGCCGCGTTCGACGCTTGAACCGGTCCGTAGAGCGGAATCCGCACCCCGGTCCGCTCACCGCGCGGAGTCCGGACGTTGAACGTCTGCGATCGGGGACCGAGCTCGCGCTCGCTAACCATGATCTCCCGCCCGAGGCGCCAGATCGGGACGCCCAGAGCGCTCGCCTCCCGCGCCACTGCCTCGGCCGGCCCAGGCTTTTGCTCGCCGAGAACTCCCCGCATCCCGGGGTGGAAGATGCCCGCCTTTTCGTGCGCGATGTGCGTGAGCGTCGGGCCTAGGATGTCGGTGTGCTCGAGCTCGATCGAACTCACCACACCCACGGGGGCCTCCAAGACGTTGGTGGCGTCCCAGCGTCCGCCGATGCCGACCTCGACCACCGCCGCCGCGACGCCCGCGCGGGCGAAGTGGTCGAAGGCGACGGCCGTCGTCACTTCGAAGAAAGTGGGCTCGTGGAGCTCGGGGTAGCCAAGGCGCACCCGCTCCGCCGCGGACTCGACCCGTTCGAGTCCTTGGAGGAGCGTGGGTACATCGATGGGAGTCCCGTCCACTTGGATCCGCTCGCGGTAGCTTTGGAGGTGCGGAGAAGTGTAGAGCCCCGTCGGTCCCGCGCTCACCGACAGGATGGAGGCCGCCATCGCTGCCACGGAGCCCTTCCCCTTGCTGCCGGTGACGTGGATCGCCTTCCACTTCCGTTGGGGCTCGCCAAGTTCCGCGAGGAGGGCCCGGATCACCTCAAGGCCGGGACGCAACCCAAAACGCCGGCGGTGGTAGAGCCGCTCCAGCGCGGCTCGGTAGGCGTCCGTGGTTCCGCTGGGGCCGTGCGCCATCGGGGCCTCCCGGCCCGGCGGAGCGGCGGCCGCTTTTCAGTACATCGACCGCTCGCGGTAGGCGCCGAACACGTCCTGGAAGGCGTGGACGATCTCCCCCAGCGTCGCCTCCGCCCGGAGGGCGTCGAGCACCGCAGGCATCGTGTTCGTCTCCTCGTCGCGAGCTGCCGCCCGGAGCCGGTCGAGGGCGGCCGTGTGCCGTGCTCGGTCCCGTTGGGCGCGGAGTGCCTTGAGGCGGCGCATCTGCGCTCGGCGAGCGCTCTCCGCGATCTTGAGCCGCGGCACATGGATCGGGTCGTCGACCGCGTACGCGTTCACGCCCACTACCTTGAGTTCCCCTGCTTCGACCGCGCGTTGGTACCGGAAGGAGGCCTCCTGAATCTCCCGCTGGAAGAATCCCCGCTCGATCGCGGGGACGACGCCGCCCATCGCATCGATCCGGTCGAAGTAGCGGCGCGCCTCCTCGCACATGCGGTCGGTGAGCCACTCGAGGTAGTAGCTCCCGCCGAACGGGTCGATCGCTTCGGTGATGCCGCTCTCGTGGGCGAGAATTTGTTGGGTACGCAGTGCGATCCGGACCGCGTCCTCGGTGGGGAGCTGGAGCGCCTCGTCGTAGGAGTTGGTGTGGAGCGACTGGGTTCCCCCCAACACGCCGGCCAGGGCCTGCACGGTGGTCCGGACGATGTTGAGCTCGGGCTGCTGGGCGGTGCACGAGCAGCCGGCCGTCTGGGTGTGGAACCGCATCCAGAGGGAGCGCTCCTTCTTGGCGTGGAACCGGTCGCGCATGGCCTCCGCCCACAAGCGTCGGGCGGCGCGGAACTTCGCGATCTCCTCGAACAGGTCGTTGTGCGAGTTGAAGAAGAAGGAGAGGCGTCCCGCGAACTCGTCCACCGGGACCCCGCGTCGCACGGTCTCCTCGACGTAGGCCATCCCGTCGGCTAGCGTGAACGCGAGCTCCTGGACGGCCGTTGAGCCCGCCTCGCGGATGTGGTAGCCGGAGATGGAGACCGGGTTCCATCGCGGGAGGTGCTTCGTCGCGTACTCGATCGTGTCGATCACGAGACGGAGCGCCGGGCGGGGCGGGTAGAGGAACTCCTTCTGCGCGATGTATTCCTTCAGGATGTCGTTCTGGGTCGTGCCGCCGAGACGCTCGGGCGCGACGCCGTTCTCCTGGGCGACGAGGCAGTACATGCCCCAGACGATGTTTGCGGGTCCATTGATGGTCATGCTCGTCGTGACCTCGGCGAGCGGGATCTTTTCGAGCAGCCGGCGCATGTCGCCGAGGGAGCTCACGTTCACGCCGCACTTGCCCACCTCCCCCTCCGCCTCGGCGTCGTCGGCGTCGATGCCGTAGAGCGTCGGGTCGTCGAAGGCGATCGAGAGGCCGCTCTCCCCGTGAGCGAGGAGGTAGCGGAACCTCCGGTTCGTGTCCTCGGGAGTCCCGAACCCGGAGAACATCCGCATCGACCAGACCCGTCCGCGGTACATCGTGGGATGGACGCCCCGGGTGAACGGGAACTGGCCGGGCAGGCCGATACTGGAGCCCGCCTCTCCGGCGTCGATCGGAGTGTAGAGCCTGTCGACGGGAATGCCACCAAGCGTTTCGAACTGCGCCTTCCGCTCGGGCGACTTCGCGAGCGCCGGTCTCAGGGAGGACTCCTCCCAGCGCGCATGTGCCGAGGCGTACTCCGCCGGGCCCGGGTGGGCGGAGCGCGGGACGAGGCCCTTCTTCTGGCGACCCCGACTCAACGCCACCGGAGTTCTAAGGGGGCTATCGCCATAAAGCCCGCGGAAGAGCGGGACTCCGGCAGGCCGCTCGCGACGGGCCCCTAGGTGGGAGGGGCCCGTAGTCGGCCCGCGCGCGGCACTACTACCCTAGATTGGCTGCCCGCAGCTGAAGCAGCGTCCGAGCCCCGGAGGCTGTGGACGTCCGCAAGTCCGGCACCAGACTAAGTCGCTACCTGCGGCGGAGAGGGGGGGAGGAAGCACGAAGCCCGACTGGGGTTGGTCGACGGGCATCACGACAGGAATCGGAGGCGGGAGGGGCGGGGGAAGCGTCGTGCTCGGGTGGTGCCAGCTCTGCGGATACGTGGGCATCGATACCGCGATCACCTGGCTTCTCGCCGCTTGCCGATTGGCGCGGAGGATGAGGACCGCGGCACAGAAGGCGAAGAACAGCCCCAACGGCCAGAGCACGATCGTTAGGAAACTCAGTACGGCAAAGATCGCGAGAATGACCGCGGCAATCAGCAGCCCTGCTTGCACTCTTGGCGGCAACGCCGGTCCCCGAATAACCCTCTCGTCGAACACCGCTGCAACGTCGGCGAAACCGTTCTGGTCCCCCTTCCCTGGGAATCCGACCGATTCGTTACAGCCCCCCACCGAGAAGGTACCCGCCCGTGACGTCAACCGTGACCGGGTTGCAGGTGGTGATGTTGAACTCGTACGGCCCGACCCTCGAGTCGAACAGACCCGCTCCTCCCGAGCCGGACCCTTGGTACACCTCCGACCCGAGCGCGTCGTACACCGTGAGTTTGACCGGCGCAGGCCCGGATGTGATCGACCATCGGAAGGAGACGGTGGAGTCCACCGGGAACGAGCGGTTAGTGGCCCCGCCCGGACAGGCGTGCGATGTCACCACGAAGTGAAAGGGGAACCGAAGCGTAAGGAGCCCTGCAAGCAAGATCGTCGCCGAGATCGCAACGACCAGGCCAATGACCGCCCACCGGCGCCGACGGGACCAAGGTGGTGACGTCGTGCGGACGACGGGTACATAGTAGGAGCTTGGAGGAGGGCCGAAGGGCGAAGCGCTAGGAGATCCTGGACTGCGTTGGGAGGACGGGAGTGGGCTACCGGTGCTCATTCGCCCAAACGGGCATCGCGTAGCTCCCTCCGGCGGTTCGCCCCCCGGGTGGGGCGGCCGTTCGCCTCTAAGCTAGCTGCGAGCCGCAACTGTTGCAGAACCGGGATCCGGGTGTGAGAGGTGCCCCGCACTTCGGGCACTTTGAAGGAGCGGCCGGGTAGGACACCGCGTTCCCGGGTGCCGCTGCGCCCGGCATCATCGGAGTGCCGCTCGCCTGGAGTACACGCGCCATGTCCTGGTAGTCTGAGATCTTCTGCTGCCGTGCCAGATACTCGGTCACCTCGTGCACGAAGCGCCGGGTCGTAACGGGGTCCTTGACCCCCAACCAGAACACCCCACCGGCCTTGATCACGTCCGCGGCGCGGGTGGAGTTGATCCCGGCGGTGGCAAAGATGATGTGACCGTACCCAAAGAGTCGGTCGAACACGCCCTGACGAAGGGAGACGTTCTGGACTTTGTTGTGCGCGCAGTCTGTAAGCGCGCGCGAGAAGATCCCGGTAGACATGAGCGCCCGCTTGTCGGTGATCGCGTAGGAGGTCCGGGTCCATCGGAGGTATCCGATGAGGATCGAGATGACGGGCAGCACGATGAAGAGGAAGATGACGAACCCAATCGCGCCTGCCGCGTTCGCACCCCCTGCCACAGAGGCCGCGACTGCGCTCGTGATGATCAGGCCGAAGATCAGGTAGGCGATGCCCCCGAGAATGTACGGCACGAGGCTCGGTCGGGTCTCGTAGATCACCGTCTCCCCTGTGCCGATGTACTCCCGCGGGAAGGAGCCGGGGAGGGCGGCACTCGGCGTTTGACCGAACGGGGAGGCTGGGGCGGCAAACTGTGCGCTCACTTGCTCAACCTACGGTCGCCTTGGGGGGCCGAGCCATCCATTCCCTTGTCCTATAATGTAGTTCCGCTGTAGGACTGACCTCGGGGGTTGGTGCGCGGGACGCGCGACTCCCTGCTCCACGACGCCGATGCCGGTGGCAGGTCGCGGACTCCGGGCGCCTTGACGGAGCCCGGCTAACCGGTCGGCTCGCGGAGCGGAGCTTGCTCGGCGATCGAGCCTCCCGCGCGAGTCTCCGCCAACTCCAGCGCTCATCGTGTCCGCGTCGCCCGTGCGACGCTGTGGCCACCCCGCCGTGAGGTCGCGGGCCGGCGAGCGGCGCGAGTACGGGGCACCCGGAACCCTTCGAGGCGCGAGTCCCGCCGGCGCGCCACGGCCGAGCCCAGCGATCGAGCGAAATCGCGGAACGACGTGCCGGTCCAGTCGGTGTTGTCCGCGAGGAGGATCGAACCCGGGTGGAGCCGTGGCCGAACGGTCCCGAGTTCGAAGGCGAGGTGCTCCGGCGTGTGGTGGCTATCGTGGAGGAAGAGGTCGACGCTCGAAAGCTCCTTCACGAGATCCGGGAGGATCGCTTCGCTTGGGCCGAGGTGGAGGTCCCATCGGAGCCCGAGGTTCGACGGGACGACCCAACCGGTCGCCCGGCCCGGGGGCAGGCGTACGGGAGAGGTGCCCTCCCGAGACGGAAGATCGATCGAATGGAGCCGCCCGCCGGCGTTCCGTTGAAGGCCGAGTAGGAAGTGGACGGAGGAGACCCCGGAGGAGACGCCGGTCTCCACTATCTCCATCGGCCGCGCAAGGCGCGTAAGGGCGTACAGCTCGAACGGAGCGCAGATCTGCGCGTAGAACGGTCGGCCGGCCCCCTGGTGCAGCGAGCGGATCCGGGCCTCGAGCGGCCGGTGCTGCTCGAGCTCCGCGAGCGCAGCCATGACGGCCGAACGTGACGCTCCGGTGAGCCCCTGGACCCACTCGATATCGGGGGTCGCACGCGGGTCGCCCAAGGTATCCGCGAGCGTGGATGCCGGCACCGGCGCCCGAGCCATCGGCCGCCGAGTGGGCGGTGGCTCATGCTACTTTCGGGAGGGTTTGGCCGCGAGCCGCGCTCCGGAGATCTCGAGCCGGGTGGCACCTCCGTCCCGCACCCGATCCTCGGCGTCCCAGACGATCCTCTCCTCGAAGAACGGTGCGTCGACGACGCAGGTCTCGAACTCGCCTCCTTCTCCAGCCACGTGCAGCGCTCGGATCGCGCGGCTCCGCCGCTCGAGCTCCTCCAAGAGGGGGATGTCCAATCGCCGGCCCGCGAGGTCGGGGGAGAGCGGCTCCGCAGCGAGGTGCACAAGGCGGATGTCGAGCCCGGCGTCGATCTCCTCCCGGACGACCCTGCTGGCCGATTTTGACCAGAGTGGCACGAAGAGGCGGCGTCCCACCTGATCGCAGAGCCGCAACAGCCGAGACCATTGGTACGACGATGCGATGGCGCCCGCCACGACCGGCCCCTTCCCGCCGCCCAGCGCCGCGGCGAGAGCGTCCATTTCGTCGGCCTCCCCACGGCCTCGCACACGAACTTCGCGGTGCGCCTTGCGCCAGGCACGCGCTTGGAGCGGCACCAGGTCGAGGTGCGGGGTGTGGAACAGCATCGACTCGGGGTCCGATGGACGAACGGTAAGGAGTTCGCTGACCCGCATTCCCTGGCTCTCGGCGAGGTACGCCGAGTAGATCGAGTCCTTCCCGCCCGAGACGAGCGCGGTTGAGTTCATGCCGCAGGGGCAGCGCTCGCGAGCCCCGTCCTCCACTTAGGGTACAGCGCCTCGAGGTCGAGGCTCGCGAGGAGCTCAGCGTCCTGTCGGAGCACCCCGTTACGTTCCGTCACGGAGCCGAGCCGGACCCATGGCTCCCCGCGCAGCCTGCGTTCGAAGGAGGGGGCTCGCTCCGGGCTAACCTCGACCAACCAGCGACTTCCCCCTTCCGCCACGAGACCATGAGCCGCCGAAGAGAGGCCCACGTGCGCGAGGTCGACGTCGAAGCCGAGCCGCCCGCCGAAGGCCATCTCGGCAAGACTCACCGCGAGTCCTCCATCTGAAACGTCGTGTACGGCGCGGAGTTCCCCGCGGCCGCCCGACCGTAGCAGCCGCTCCCCCCGGCGCCGGAGCGACGCGGGATCGGGCCGCGGTACGGCAACTCCCCGCAGTCCGCGGCGCCGCGCATAGAGCGATCCGCCGAGCTCAGCCTGCGTACGCCCGACCAGGTAGAGCGCGTCGCCAGCCGTCTTGAAGTCG
>JAKIWX010000129.1 GCA_022749845.1 Thermoplasmata archaeon | reverse complement strand
GGGATCCGCCGCGCCCACGACTTCGTCACCGTCGGCGCGCCCCACCCCCTGCAGGAAGCCGCGGTGACCGCGCTCGCGCTTCCCGACGCCTACTACGTCCGGCTCCGGGAGGAATACCAGGCGCGGCGTGACCTCCTGTGGGGGTACGTGGAGAAGGCCGGCTTCGTCGCGTGGAAGCCCCGGGGCGCCTATTACATCCTGACGGACGTCGCCCACTTCCTGCGCCAACACAAGGTCGAGGACGATACCGCGTTCGCCATGTGGCTTATCACGCATGTCGGCGTGGCGACGGTCCCGGGCTCGTCTTTCTACGCGCACCCGGAACTCGGTCGTACCAAGATCCGCTTCTGCTTTCCCAAGACCCAGGCCGTCCTGCGGGACGCCGGAGAGCGCCTCCTTAAGCTCCGGTCGTGACTGCACTTCTGCCTCATGTGATCGGACACGTTCCGGTTGCGCCTCGGCCGGCGTGCCGAGCCCGACTGACGCAGATTGACGCCAAGTGACGGGTTGTAGATAGGCGTCGAGGTCGGCCGCAGCCTGTCCGCGACGTCCTCCCGCGGACGTCGAGCATACGAGATCTTGGGACGAAACTCACTCCGGGCCCTCGCGTTAGTGGCAAGGGGATTAACAACTGATATCTATTGTTCGCGTGCTTCTATTGTTCTCTTGCTGCTTAAAGGTCTCACACCCTATACTTATTGCATTCTGCGGACGCGGTTGATCCTCCGGCGAGTTCCGTCGGTCTTCGCAGTCGCGGAGGGGCACCGCCTGGCGGTCCTTTGCGCTCGACACCACTCGGCCCGCGCATCCTATCGGGATCGCGAGGGGTTCGGTGCTCCCTGCCGCATCGCGGCCCGCGCGCCCGGTGCTCGCGGGGCGACCGGCGGACCCGCGCGTGGCGAAGGCGACGCGGAGCGCCCGCGGTGACCGTCGGCCGATGAAGGTTGGTCTTCCGCAGACGAGCCGACGGACCGCGTGGGCCATCTCCTCCGTGCTCGGTGCCCTCCTCGTGACGTTCGTCGCGACCGGCTTCCTCTTCACCCGCTCGCTTCGGCTCGAAGAAGCCGACCACCTCACAGAAAACGATGCCGTCGCGCGGAGCGTCGCGGCGTCCATCCAGGCACGGGAAGAAGGCTACCTGAAGGTTCTTCGCTCCTACGCCGGACGGTTCCAGTTCCGGGTGAGCGTGAAGCGGCGGGACCGACAGGCCGTGCTCCCTCATCTCAGGCAGCTCCGCGAGACCTACCCCGAGATGGACCGCCCGGCTCTGACGGATCCTCACGGGGTGTTCTGGGTGTCCGAGCCTGAAGCGCCTGAGCTCTACGGCCGAGACTACAGCTTCCGCGATTGGTACAAGGGCCTCCGGGCCACCTGGCAGCCGTACATGTCGGAGGTGTACGAGACCGACTTGGGCGGGCTGGCGGTGGCGCTGGCGGTCCCGATCCGCGACCTCGATGGCAGCGTGATCGGCATCATCGCGTCGGTCCAGCGACTCGAGGTGATCCGCCAGTGGCTGCTCCCCATCCAGGTGCCCGGTGGAGACCTCTTCGTGGTGGACCGGCGAGGTCAACTGGTGTTCCACCGCACGAGAACCGGCCCCCAGGAGCTCGGCCGATACGCCACGGTCCCGGTGGTGCAGCGCCTCCTGCATGGCGCCGAAGGGGTGGCCGAGCTCGAAAACCCGGTCGAGGGCACCCCCGCGCTCTACGCCTACCGGTGGGTGCCGGCGCTTGGCTGGGGCGTGGTGGTCGAACGGGGAAAGAACCTCGCGCTGCAGCGCACACGGACCCTCGCCCTCGTCTCGGGGGCGGCCGGGCTCCTCCTCACGGTGACGCTCGCGGGCCTCGGGGCGGTCGCGCTCCGCAACGAACGGCGGATCGCCGAGGCCCACGCCCAACTGGAGGCCGAGATCGCCGAGCGCCGCCGCGCCGAGGAGGCGGCCGCGACCGCGAACCGGGCCAAGAGCGAGTTCCTGTCACGGATGAGCCACGAGCTCCGCACGCCGCTCAACGGCATCATCGGCTTTGCTCAGCTTCTCGAGCTCGACGCGAACGGTCACGAGCAGCGCGAGTCCGTCGAGCACATCCTCAAGGGGGGCCGGCACCTCCTCACGCTGATCAACGAGGTGCTGGACATCGCGCGCATCGAGGCCGGGAAGCTGGCCATCTCGCTCGAACCGGTGCTGGCGAGCGAGGCGATTCGGGGGGCGATCGACCTCATCCGCCCACAGGCCGCGGGGCGCGGCATGAAGCTTCTCGAGCGGGCGGGGAGTGACCGCTACGTGACGGCGGACCGCCAGCGGCTCCAGCAGGTGCTCCTGAATCTCCTCTCCAACGCCGTGAAGTACAACCGAGAGCACGGCACGATCGCCGTCTCCTGTGTGGAGGTCGCGCCCTCGCGGATCAGCCTGAGCGTCAGCGACACGGGGCGGGGCATCGCGCCCGAGATGATGGACCGCCTCTTCACACCGTTCGACCGGCTCGGAGCTGAGCAGGCGGAGATCGAAGGCACAGGACTCGGGCTGGCGCTCTCCAGACGGCTCGTCGAGGCCATGGGGGGAAGCCTGGCGGTCGAGAGCCGTCTCGGCGAGGGAACGACCTTCAGCGTGGAGTTGGCGGTGGCCGAGGCACCAACGGTTGCGGGCGGGCGGCCGGAGGAGCGCGTACCCGCGAAGACGGCGGGCGCTCGAGGGACGCTCCTCTACATCGAGGATAACCTCTCGAACCTGCGCCTGCTCGAGCGCATCATGAGCCGCCGGCCCGGCGTGACGCTGCTCTCCGCCATGCAGGGGCGTCGGGGGCTGGAGCTCGCGCGCGACCATCGGCCGGACGTCATCATCCTCGACCTGCATCTCCCGGATCTCCCCGGCACCGACGTGCTGGCGAACCTGCACCGTGATCCTCGGACACGGGAGATCCCCGTCGTCATCCTGAGCGCTGATGCCACCCCCGGGCAGATCACGCGGCTCCTCGCCCAAGGGGCCCGCGCGTACCTGACCAAGCCGCTCGACGTCAAGGAACTGCTGACCCTGCTCGACGGCTTGCTCGACGGGAGGAAGCCGAGCGATGGATAACGGTGACCTCACCT
>JAKIWX010000128.1 GCA_022749845.1 Thermoplasmata archaeon | reverse complement strand
CTCGGTGATCAACGGAACCTCGCTCGTGAAGACGTTCACGGGCCTCAACTCCCCTTACTCTTCCGCCTACGACGCGGGGAACGGCTGGGTCTACGTGGCCGACGAGGGCGGGAACAACGTGACCATCCTCAACGGAACCACGGTCGAAGGGTCGGCGACCGTGGGGTACGTGCCGTGGGCGATCGTGTACGACAATTTGAACGGCTACGTCTACGTGACGAACTCCGAGGGGGCGAACGTGACCGCGATACCGACCCCAGCCTCGGCCGCCTATCCACTCGTGTTCACCCGGCTAGGCCTCCCGCACGGGACCCCGTGGACCATCTCGGTCAGCGGTGACATGAAACGCTCGACCTCCCCGAGCCTTGCGTTCGCGCTCGCCAACGGCTCCTACGTGTTCTCGACCGGCCACGTGAACGGCTACACCGCGGCTCCCAGCAACGGAGTCGCGACCATCGCCGGGGCCGGGGTGGACATCTCGATCACGTTTACGCCAGTGACCTACGAGCTCCTGCTCGCCGAGCATGGGTTGCCCAACGGAACGAGTTGGTCGGCCAGCGTCGCGGGGGCGTCCCGCTCCTCCGCAACCTCGCGCATCGCGTTCGCCGAACCCAACGGTACCTACACTTTTGCCGTCGGCGCCCTTGCCGGTTGGAGGGCGGCTCCTGCCTCAGGAATCGTGGTCGTCGACGGTCTGCCGAGGACGATCACGGTCTCCTGGACCGCGGTACCCGTGTATGAGGTGAGCTTCGTGGCCACCGGACTGCCCTCGGGAACTGCTTGGACGGTACAACTGAATCAGACCGTGGAGAACTCGTCCACCTCGACGATCGTGTTCACCGTTCCGAGCGGCACCTATCCCTATAGCGTCGCTCCCGTGAGCGGGTTCTCGACCACCGGATCTGGCACCGTGAGCGTGAACGGGGCGCCCGTTCTCGTGAACGTGAGCTTCTCGCCGGTCCTCCAGCTCGTCCCACTCACCTTCCGGAGCTCAGGGCTCGGTACCGGCTCCAACTGGTCGGTGACGCTGTTCGCCGACTCTTCCGGGCTGACGATCGAACTGGGGGTCGGGTTCACGCGCTGGTCGAACGGGGCCCCGAGCGTCGAGTTCCAGGTCTCGACCGGGAACTACTCGTACTCCACCTCGTTGAGCGGCTATCGGGCGGCGAACGGCGCCGTCTCGGTGGCGGCGCCCACCTCCGCGACCGTGACGATCCCGTTCGTTCCCGTCTCGGGCGGACCCCATCCCGCGGGGGGACTCGTGAACCTGTCCTCCCTCCTCGGGCTGCTCGGGGTCGGGGCTCTGCTTGTGGGAAGCGTGTTCGGGGGCGTTTTCGTTCGATCACGGCGCAAGCGCCTCGAACGAGGCCGACGGCTGGTTGCGAGGATCTCCTCAACGCAATGGGACACTACCGAGGAGATAGAGCCCGCCTCAGGGACTCCGCCCTGAGATGCGCCCGGCGGCCGGCTGCTACGCCTCGGAGCTCCGCGGGGAGTGGCTGCCCCGAACGGCCCCCTCGGAGCCCAGAACCCTACCCCCGCAGGCGCAAGGCCTTTCGGACGCCTCCTTCCCTACGGCTCGCGGTCGCTCTTCCGAACGAGGCGGGAGCTACCCAGAGGCCGGCTCGGCGGCGACCGGCGATTCCGCAGAGTCCACGCTCGTTCCCAAGAGGGTCGTCGGACTCGAACCCACCACCGAGGAGCTTCAGATCTCGGCCCGACTGTTGCTCCATATCGCGAGCCAGCCTCGGTACGAACGCATGGAGACGGCGCCGGAATCCCTCACCCAGGCCGGGATGGCTTCGGCCCTAGGTTCAACCCAGGCGGCCGTCTCGAACGCTTTGCGTCGGCTCGTCGACGGTGGAGCGCTTCGAGTCGAGCGGTACCACGTCCGCCACAAACTCCAGCGCCTCAAGGTCTACCAGCTCACCGATCTGGGAGAAGCACTGGTTCGGCACATTCGCTCGACCTCGGGTCGTTGAGGGCTCCTCCGGAACTCTGAAACTCAAAGTACCCCCGTTGAGTCCCCCCCGGCGTGCGCGTGCTGGTGACAGGTGCGGCAGGGTTCCTCGGTCGCGGTGCGGTTCGGGCGCTCGTCGGCTCCGGCGCGGAGGTGCGGGGACTCGTCCGGAGACGGCCGCACCTCGCCATCGTCCGGTCCGACGGCGGCGAACCGTTGCTCGGCGACGTGGCCGACCCCACGACCGTGGCGAGGTCGGTGAGCGGGTGCGATGCGATCCTCCACCTCGCCGCGCCCAGTTCGGCGAACAGCCGCACCGTGCTGGGACTCACGGAGTTCGTGCGGTCGCGGGCAGCGGGGGCGAGGAATCTCGTTCGCGCAGCCCGCGCGCAGGGCGTGCCGCGAGTAGTGATCGGCTCGGGGTACTGGCTGTACGGCGGCCACCGCGGGACCATCACCGAGCGCTCGACCTCCCGGAATCCCATCGCCGTCTCCTACAACCTGGGGGCGGAGCGCGCCGGGCAGGCGGCTATCGCGGAAGGCTTCCCTGAGGTGATCCTAGTCCGACCCGGGATGGTGTACGGAATTGGAGCTTGGTTTCTTCCGTTCGCTCGAGCGCTCCAGGACGGGAGCTACCGCTACATCGGGCGGGGACTGAACCACTGGAGCCCCGTGTCGCTCGGCGACAGCGGCCGCGCGTTCGCGCTGCTGACCCGGAAGGGAAAGGCGGGGGAAACTTACCTCGTGGTGGACGACGAACCCGTTCAGGTACGGACCCTCGCGGAGTACGTGGCGCAACGACTCGGCGCGCCGCTGCCCCGCGGAGAACCGTTCGCCCACGTGGCGGCGGAGCTCGGATCGGGGATTGCTAGGGCCCTGAGCGCGAACCAGGCTGCCTCGAATGCCAAGCTACGCGCACTCGGATGGAAACCGAAGTATCCCTCGTATCGGGATGGCATTCCACCGGTGCTCCGCGAACTGGCTCTCTCCGGGACGCCCGGTTAGGGCGGCCCCGGCCGCTTTCTTCTCCGATACAGGTAGAGGGCCGCGAGCGCCACCGCGACTGCGCCGACACCCAAGGCGAGAAGTTCGGGAGGGTTCAACGTGGCGGAGCCGTGCGGGCCGGCTCCGGAGGAGCTCGGAGTCTGGGTCGATACGGGGGTGGAGGGGTTCCCAACTCCCACGACGCTCTCGGCGCTCACGCGAACGAAGTAACCCGTGTCT
>JAKIWX010000127.1 GCA_022749845.1 Thermoplasmata archaeon | reverse complement strand
TCGACGAAGGCCCGCCGCGTCGCCCGGATCGAGCCCGCGTCCATCGTGTAGCGGTACCGGCTCCAATCGAGGGAGAAACCGGCGGCGCGCAGCTGCTCCTGGATCCTGCGCTCGTGCTCTTGCTTCCACTCCTCGACCCGGGCCACCACCTGCTCGCGGGAGAGGGACTCGAGCTCCACCCCCTGCTTCGCGAGCCGCTTGCGGACCTCCACCTGCGTCGAGAGTCCCGCATGGTCGACCGCCGGGAGCCACAGCACCGCCTCCCCCCGCATCCGATGCCACCGGGCTAGCAGGTCCTGGACCGTGCCGCCTAGCATGTGGCCCATCGTCAGAATGCCCGTGACGTTCGGAGGAGGGAGGACTATCGAGAAGGCGCGGGAAGGCGCGTGCTCCGGCGCGAGCGCGAGGCGCGCCTCCGCCCACCGCTCCTGCCAGCGACGTTCGATCTCCAGCGGTACGAACCGGGAAGGGAGCTCGCTCCCGCTCATGTCACCACGTCCCGGGCGGCGAGGAGCGCGAGCGGCAGCATGATCAGCAGCTCGGCGGAGCCGACCAGCGCGAGCGCGGCGAGCCCAAGGTAGGCACCTGCGTGGGCCGAGACGTAGGCGTAGCTACCGAGCGGAACGGCCGCAACCAGGAGCCCCGGGATCGCCACGGCGATCATCCACCACCCACCGCCGAACAGCTGGCCCGAGACCAATCCCGTGCGGGCCGCGCGTCGCAGGAGGAGGCCGAGCTCGCAGCAGGAGGCCGCGAGGAGACCCGGCAACCCTCCGGCGACGAAGAGGAGGAGGAACACGGGTTCGAAGAGGCGCAGGAGGGTGAGCACAAGGACGATGGCGGAGGAAAGGAGGTAGATGAGGAGGACAAGGGCGAGCTTGCCGGTGAGCAACGACCGGCCGGTGAGCGGGAGCGCCCGCGTGTACGAAAGTCCAATCACTTCGGTCGCGAAGAAGGCGGGAGCGAAGAAGATTGCGAGCAACTCCGAGCTCGACACCGCCGCCGAACCCAGGCTCGAGATCGTCGATGGGTCCGGCTTGAGGCTAAACGTGGCAAGCCCGAGGGCGGCCGCGTCGAGGAGCGGAAGGAGGATGAGGAAGCCGTACCCCGGCGTGCGGGAAGCGACGCGGAGGTCCTTCCGGAAGACCGCCCAGCCGGGACCGGTCGTCCGGAGCCGTGAGCCGTGGCTCGGACGCGCCGTGGCGTCGGCCACCCCCAACGAAAGTCGGCGGGGGGCGCCGACGAGCCAGCTCGCACCCGCCGCGAAGATCACCACATAGCCGGCCAACACGACACCGAGGAGCGGGCCTGCGAGCGGCGGAGGGAGGGTGAGGCCGGTCGTCGCCCCGGGCAACGCTGCGAACGCGAAGGGGAAGAGGAGAAGCAGGGCACCGACGGCCGAGGAGTGGTTCGCCGAGAGGCTCCCAAGCGCGGCCATGAGCGGAGGAGCGAAGCTGAAGAAGGCGTAGAGCCCGAGGGCGGGAACCGTTCCCGCGAGAAGGAAGAGCCATCGCACGACGGTCGAACGTCGCCCACCTGGCGCCGAGGCGAGGTGGCGCACGAAGAACCCTCCGGTCGCGAGGGAGAGCACGAGTCCGATGAGCACCACCGCGACCCCGCCGGGAACGGCCGCGATCGCGGCCCAAGGGCTCGAGAGCGCCACCCCGATGACGAACGCAGGGCCAAAGATCGCTACGAGGGCGGGAACGTCGAAGAGCCGCAAGACCGCGAGCATCGACGCCTCCTCCCCGGTCCGGCGCGGGATGGGCAGCGTCTCGAGCAGGCTCACGGCCCGGCTCGAGAGGAACGTCGGGAGGATCTGGAGCCCCTCGGTCCAGAGGAGGCTCAGCTCGATGAGCCAGAGCCCCCCGAGCACCGTGGCGACGTAGACGGGTTGCGGGACGCCCGGACCGAGGAGCAGCTCCCCCCGGGGTGTGAGCAAGGCGAGGGTGCCGAGCTGCAAGAGCCCGAGGAGAAAGGCGACCGCGATCTTGCTCTGGAACACCTGGCGCTCGGCCCGGATCACGAGCTCGCGGGCCGGGAGCCGAGGGAGGAGGTTCCCCTGACGGAGCGAGTAGATCGCCTGGAACCGAAGCTCGGCGTAGATGGTGCGGCTCAGGCGGTTGGCCTCGCGGAGCGTCAGCCGTCTCACCGGTCCGTGAGGCGGGCGACGGCGGCGGCTACCTCGGCCTCGGCCTCGGTGACCCGCAGGTAGACCTGCTCGAGGGTGGTCGAACCCCCGCCATGCGCGGCCCGGAGCTCGGCGATGGTTCCCTCGGCGCGCATCCGCCCACGGTCGAGGATCCCGACGCGGTGGCAGAGCTGCTCCGCCACCTCCATCTGGTGCGTGGAGAGGAGGACACCGCGGCCATTCTCCCGCACGTACGCTCCCAGGAGTTCCTTCACGATCCGCACCGAGCGGGGGTCGAGGTGCTGGAGCGGTTCATCGAGGACGAGGAGCGCGGGGCGGTGCAGCAAGGCCGCCACGAGCAGGACCTTCTGACGTGTGCCCATCGAGAGGCCGGCGAGCGGCTGCTCGGTCTCTCCGCCGAGCCCGAGCGCGGAGAGGTACCGCTCCGCCCGGTCGGCCGCGTCCGACTCGGGGAGCTGGCGGACGGAGGCCACGAACTCGAGGAACTCCCGGGGCGTGAGCGCATCGAAAAGGAGGGGACTTTCGGGAACGTAGCCCGTCCGGGCTCGCACGGGGATCGGCTCCCGGACCGGGTCGAGCCCGAACACGCGGATCGAGCCGGCCGCCGGGGGAACGAGCCCAACGATGCTCCGGATCGTGCTCGACTTGCCAGCGCCGTTCGCGCCCAGGAGACCGTAGATCTCTCCGGGGCGAACGCTGACCGTGAGCCGTTCCACAGCGACGATCGAGCCATACTCGATCCGGAGCCCCTCGATCGCTAGCGGTACCGCCGCGGGCGAGAGAGGCTCCTCCACCCCCGGCCGAGGGAGGGGCTGTTAAAAGCGACACCACCGTTCCGGAAACGAGATGGATACCGGCACGCTCGCGGACGCGGCGTACGCTGGAGTGGCGGTGCTGGGCGCGGCCCTCACCGGCCTCTCTGTCGTGGCGGTGCGGCGCTCCCGCTCCCCGCGCATGTACCTAGTGAGCCTGGGTTTTCTCCTCCTCGCGATCCAAGGAGTTTACGTCGGCTGGAGCCTCGCCCAGGGAGGAGCCGACCCCACCTTCCTCCTTCTCGTCTCGGCCGCCTTCGAGATGGCGGTCCTCGTGGTGCTCTTCCTCGCGACGCTCGTGCGCTAGGAGAGTTCGACGAACCGGCGGGGAGACGGGACGGTGGCGCAGCGCGCGAGCGGGACCT
>JAKIWX010000126.1 GCA_022749845.1 Thermoplasmata archaeon | reverse complement strand
GTGGGCGACGAAGAACGGCACTCCGTTCGACTCCTCGCACGGCATCTGGCCACCCTGCGCGCACGGGTCGGAGCCGGGGTCGAAGGCGGTCGGGTCGTAGACGCCGTCGAAGAGGGTGGTCTCGATGACGAAGGCGACCTGGACGGCGGGCCAAGTCTCGAGTCCCTGGAGGCCAGCGACGGCGGTCATGGTGACGTGGGAGAGTCCGGTCCCGGCGGGACAGGTGGACTCGCCGTAGGCGCAGATGCGGGAGGGGCTCGCGCCGATGCCGAGGGTGAGGCCCGCGATGTTGGAGGCGGGGATCACCGTGGTCGGGGCCACTTGGGCGGCGGGCGATAGGAGGGCGGTGCGGGCGGGTGTCCCCGCGGTGGGGGAGGCGAGGTGCAGGGCGACGGTGGGGGGAGGGAACAGGAAGAGGGCGAGGACGCCGACAGCGACGGCTCCGAAGAGCCAGGCCATCGGCTGGCGGGCCCGGAAGCCGTGGCCGTCCACCCCTGCCTCGCCTCTCCGCCGTGCGGCTCCGGCAGCGGACGACCGGTCAGCAGCGCGAACGGGGCGTGGCCCGCGTGGAGACGGCCCAGCGTTGAGATTGCGCGAAGCCACCGGGCGAGAAGGTCGGGTTGAAGGGCTTACTGTCGGAGTGTCCAGCGGCATCATGCTGGGCCCCCAAGGATGGATTACGCCTCTTAAGCTCTCGTCGTGAATATCAGCATATTGCTTACCCTACGCTCCCGCTCCCTCCGACGGAGAATCGGCCGTACGGCGAAGTCGAGGACTGTCGTCCGCTTTCGACCGCGAATCAACCATCGAGCCCAGCCCCAGGCGAACGGGGAATCGGAGCGGAGGGCGGCTGGCTTTGCGGCAACACCACCGAGTCAGTCGTGCTTGGGTGAGAGCCCCGCCACTAGCGCGTCGCAGAGTCGCCCTGCGAGGGTCCCGTCCGCGTCCAGATCTGGGTCGAAGACGGTCACGTCGAGACCTGCGGCGAGGGGGGAGGCAATCACACCCTGGAGCAGCTCCGAGAGCTCCTCGAAGGTGAGTCCCTCCGGTTCGGGGGAATCCACCGCCGGCATGAGCGCCGAGTCCAGCACGTCCGCGTCCAGGTGGATCCAGAACCCCTGGACCGTCCGTTCCTCCATCCGTCGAATCGCCTCCTCGGCGACCACTTTCGGTCCTCGCTCCCGTACGCTCACCGAGTCCACGGCGTGGATGCCGAGCGCTCGAAGCTCCTCAGCGCACTCGTCGTTGGGCCGGAATCCGAGCACGATCACATCCTCGTCCCGGACGTAGGGTCCGAGGCTGTCGAGATTCGTCACCTCGGGGCTCCCCCGTCCCGTAACGAGCGCAAGATCCTCCCCCGCCGCGGCACCTACCGAAGGAGCGTTCCCCGGGTGGCGGAAGTCGCTGTGCGCGTCCAGGAAGAGTAGTCCGTACCGGCCCTTTCGGCGGAGAGCGAGGGCAGGCCCGAGCAGGATGCTGCAGTCGCCCCCGAGGAGCAGGAGGAACGACTCGCTTTCGAGACTCGAACCCACGCGCTCCGCCAAGCGGCGGGTGTAGCCAACGATCTCCTGCCGGTTTCGTAGCGTGTGGCCGTCCCACTCCGCCCGGTAGCGCGGAGGGATGACCACGCCGTCGTCTCGGGCCCAAAGCCGGGCGACGATGCGCTGCTCCCGGAGCGCCCATCCGAGCTTGTAGGCGCCTGGAACGGCACCGGGCACCGGCGGCCGAAGACCCAGGTTCGACGGGGCGTCCAAAACCGAGAAGGACCGCACGCTGGGCTTGGACGTGAGTTGCCGCTTGAGGATTGCGCGCCGCGGACACCTGGCACCGGGATTATGGCGCGCCTCGCGTAGTGCGAGGGCCCGAGCTCATCCGCCGTGATTTGCCCGGCTCAATCGGCCGTTTTTCGAGAGGTGCGCCGGCCGGTTCGCCGGGGGAGGGCGTACACTTCAATCACGACCCCGTCGGGGTCGGCCCAGGCCGTGGACACGTACCACCGACCACCCTGGCTGGCCTGCCACTCCACAGGGTAGACGGCTCTGTAACCCCGGGACTCGAGCTCCGCCGCGAGGAGCTCCACCCGTCTTCCGGATGGAACTCGGAATGCGAGGTGCTCCGAGATCGGGTCATCCTGTTCGGTCTTCGGGGCCCGGGCTGGACGGCGGGTGACACGTCGCGGACGGCTCTCCGTGAGCCAGAGCGTGGTGCCGGCGCCCTGATAGCAGAGCCAGCGCGAGCTGCCGGTCGGCCGCCGAAGCAAGCCCAAGAGAGGCAGGAAACGGTCGTAGTATCGGGCCGCACGTCGCAGGTCCGAGACCTCGACGTTCACGTGGGCGAGCCGGGCTCGGAACCGCGAGGACACGGCTCCTCGACGTGTCGGCATCGCCCGACGACTCGTCCCGCACCGATGAGCTTGGCGAGAGTCTCGTGCCGGGAGGGGAAGAGGCACGGGCGGGCGGAACCGGTCCCACCTGCCTCAGGGCAGTGCGTGTCCTGGTGAGGGGGATACCTTCGCTCGAACGGTGGGCCGGGGCGGATTCGAACCGCCGATCTCCGCGGTGTAAGCGCGGCGTCCTGACCGCTAGACGACCGGCCCGGTAGCGAAGGAGGTCTGCCCGCTCATTTCCCTGTCGATGCGGCCATCGCGTCCGCGCCAAGCGCGAGAGGAAGTCGGTGGCGCACCTGAACCGCGAGCCCTCGGGGAAGCTCGGTCATGAGAGGTCCCGGCAGCGCGGCCTCTCCGACCGCAGCCAACGCACCGCCACGGCGCAAGAGAACGGCATCTCCCGTGCGGATGCCGCGGTCCGCGCTCCGGACGCCGGGCGTGAAGAGATCGCCAAGCAGTTGGAGCTCCGGCTCGAACTCGATCCCCGGCGCCCCCACCTCATCGAGACGCCGCGCTCCCTCCATGGTGAGCTGGAAGAGGCCACGCCGTTCTTGCCAGGTCGCAAGATCCTTGCCGCCGCCGTCGCTGAGACGTTGAAACCACGGGCGACCGTGAAGGCGGACCGTCGGAGCGAAGAGCGATTTGGCGATGGCCGTTCCGAACTGCATGGCTGCGAGCGCCTCCAGCTCCTCGCGCACCATGGCGAGGGGTCCGCCCGGGACCGGGTCGACCGGCAACACCCTCTCGGTGGCGGTGCGTAGGGCGGCGAGCGCCTCCGGTGTGGTCGTACGATGGTCGAGCAGCGACCACGTGGAGTCAATCCCCGGTGGGAGTGCCTCGCCGAGGAAGCTGTACTCACGGGGGTCGAGATGGAGAACGACCGACGCGTAGTGGCCCGAGCGCAGGAGGTGTTGAACCGCCGCGACAACGCTCCCCCGCTCCTCCTCGTCCCACTCGCCGGTGACGGGGATGTCGTAGTGGCGCGCGGGCGGCAGATCCTCGAGCTCCCGCGGGACCACGCCGAGCGGCGAAGTGAC
>JAKIWX010000125.1 GCA_022749845.1 Thermoplasmata archaeon | reverse complement strand
TTCCCTGTCGATGCGGCCATCGCGTCCGCGCCAAGCGCGAGAGGAAGTCGGTGGCGCACCTGAACCGCGAGCCCTCGGGGAAGCTCGGTCATGAGAGGTCCCGGCAGCGCGGCCTCTCCCACCGCAGCCAACGCACCGCCACGGCGCAGGAGAACCGCATCTCCGGTACGGATGGCTCGGTCCGCGCTCCGGACGCCGGGCGTGAAGAGATCGCCAAGCAGTTGGAGCTCCGGCTCGAACTCGATCCCCGGAGCCCCCGCCTCATCGAGACGCCGCGCTCCCTCCAGGGTGAGCTGGAAGAGGCCGCGCCGCTCTTGCCAGGTCGCAAGATCCTTGCCGCCGCCGTCGCTGAGACGCTGAAACCAAGGGCGACCGTGAAGGCGGACCGTCGGAGCGAAGAGCGCTTTGGCGATCGCCGTTCCGAATTGCATGGCCGCGAGCGCTTCCAGCTCCTCGCGTACGATGGCGAGGGGCCCGCCCGGGACCGGCTCGACCGGCAGCACCCTCTCGGTAGCGGCACGTAGGGCGGTGAGCGCCTCCGGTGTGGTCGTGCGATGGTCGAGCAGCGACCAGGTGGAGTCAATCCCTGGTGGGAGTGCCTCGCCGAGGAAGCTGTACTCACGGGGATCGAGATGGAGAACGACCGACGCGTAGTGGCCCGAGCGCAGGAGGTGTTGAACCGCCGCGAGAACGCTCCCCCGCTCCTCCTCGTCCCACTCGCCGGTGACGGGGATGTCGTAGTGGCGCGCGGGCGGCAGATCCTCGAGCTCCCGCGGGACCACGCCGAGCGGCGAAGTGACGGAAACCATGTGCAGCCAGGGAAGTCCCCGGAGTCCCTCGAGGGCCCGAGCGAACCGTCGATGACTGCGTGAGAAGCGGTAGGGCTTCGTCTTCGAGCACGGCAGGAGAAGGAGGACTCTCTTCGAGGGAGGCGGGCGGTATCTCTCGACGAATCGGAAGCGGTACCGGCGGACCTCAGGACGTCGCTGGGACTCCCGGAAGATGTACCGGCCCACGCGGTCCGAGACGACCGGAGTTCGTTCCTCGAGAAGGTCGGCGAGCCACCGGTCCGCGTGTCGCAGAAGCTCCGCTTGGGCGGGCTCGCTTCCGAGGCGGACCTCGACGAGCTCCCGAAGCCGGCCGTCCGACAGCGCCCGGCGCACCTGGTACATCTCGGCACGGTACGCCTCGAGGATGGCCTCCGGAGGGGCGGGGCGCATCCGGCGATCCTTCGGACGCGGGAGAGGCCCGAGCGTCGCGTCCGGCTCTTCCCCTTCCGCTCCGCGCCACAGGCCTTCCGTCGTGTCGAGCAGGTCAACGCCGAGATAGGTGAGGAGCGCGAGCCTCTCCGGGACGGCGACGCGCGGGGCCCACAGCACCGGAGCGGCTCCGAGGCGGCGCCGGATCTCGCCGATCGCCTCGACGAACTTCCGTCCTTGGTCGAAGAGTGCTCGCGCGTTTCCGAGGAGGAGGAGCTCGGGGACCGAGGCACGGACTCGATCCCAATCGGAGTCCGCGAGCGGGAGATGCAGCAGCCAGGAGCGTGTCCCGATCTCCTCAGCCAAGCCCGGGGGACCCGAGATCTCCGGTGTTGGAACGGAGAGCTCTAGCTCGAGGACGGAGGCCCCTCGTTCCAGTCGGAGTCGTCGCCGTCCGGGGGCGGCCCCTACGGCCGGGAGGAGGACGGGAGCCTCCGCTCCCCCCGGTGGTGGCTCGAGCAAGCAAGGCAGCTCGAGCGGAAGTGACCCGACGGAGGCGGCACCAGCGACCGCGAGCCCCTCGAGTCGATTGGCGCTCCGCACGGGCGGTTCCCTCGCGACGTTGGGGAAGGTGCGGACGGTCCGGGGGGAGGCTAGCTCGACCGGGTGCGCTTACGTCGGGTCGGTCCCGCCTGAGGCAGCGCCGTCGACCAGTTCGCGACGAGCGCCTCGCGGGCGTTCGCGCCCGCCTCGGCCCGCGTGCGCTTTCCGAAGAGGGGATCCTGCACTTCCCTGATGTGACGTAGGAACTCGGCGGGGTTCTCGCTCGCCCGCTCGAATCCGTAGAGGATGAACTGGCGGAGCAGGCTCCCCCGGCCGCGCCAGCCGATCCGCCGGCGGATCTCGGGGTTCAGGGAGCGCTTGATCACACGCCAGACCTCGTTCGTCGTTTTCATGTCGCGGCCCGAAAGACCGATCATCACCTGCGGCAAAGTACACCTGGCCGTTGGCGAGCTAGTCGGGTAGATGAGAGTTCGGGTACTGACGAGACTAGAGAAATCGACAGGTTTTGCCCTAGAAGGGGGTGGATACCCTCCCGGAAAGGGGGCTGCGACCTTGGCTACAGCGCGCCGGTCAACAGAAGTGACGCCACTACGCCCGCTAGGAACAGGAACGCGAGGAGGAAGTGGCGGTGGAACGCCCTTCGAACTTCTTCCGGATGCTGGGCGAGTCCGAGGTCTGCCTCCCCGGCTCCGATGGCCATCAACGCCAGCGCGACTCCGAACGGCACGCCAAGATGCGCAAGCAGGCCATACGACGCGAACATCGCAAGCGCGGCTCCGTGCAGCACGGGTATCGCTAGGAGCGATCGTTCCTTCCCCAGCCAGAGCGGGAGGGAGTGGAGGCCCAGCGCGCGGTCGCTCTCGAGGTCCCCGAGGCTGTGGACGGTCTCGAATGCGGTCCCCCACAGCAGCACGGCCCCAACCGCGAGGAACGCCGCGATCGGGATCGCCGCCGTGACGGCGACGTACGCCGCGGCGGGGGTGATCGCCTCGACCAGGCCGAGGAAAGGTGTCGTGAGCGGGCTCGCCCGCTTGGTGTAGCTGTATCCTAGTAGAAGGGCGAGAGCGACCGGCGCGAGGAGTAGGGCGAGCGGATTCAGCAGGGCCGCCGCGAGGAACAGCACCGCGGCTCCGAGGCCGGTGAGCCCGAGCGCGAACGCGGGCGAGTAGCGACCGGTGGCGAGCGCACGGGACTGCGTACGTGGATTCTGCCGGTCGTACTCCCGGTCCACCCACCGATTGAAGCTGTGGCCGGCGGTCCGTGCTCCGACGAACGCCACGACGGCGAGGACGAGCACGCGGAGCGAGGGGACTCCCCGCGCGGCCGCGAGTAGGAACGCAACGGCGAGCGGCAGATTGAGCCCGAGGTTCTGAAGCTCGAGGTAGCGGGCAATCTCGGAGAGCCGGTTCGTGCCGTTCATCCGGGCGGACGGGCCCCGAGGCGGCGCTTGAGCTCGGGCTCGTGGCCGAGGAGCGCCTCGACCCGGTCGAGCACGGCCGGGTCCATGCGGATCTCCTCGGGCCAACCGCGGTCGTACCCCTCGTCAGGCCCCTTGCGGGTCGCGTCGATGCCCACCTTCCCTCCCAGGTTCGGGATCCTGTTCGACACCGAGAGCTGGTCGACCGGTCCGTGGACGAGCTCGAAATCCTCCTCCGGATCCGCCTGGAGTCCCACGCGGTACAGCACCTCCGAGAGGTCGTGCACGTTGACTTCCGCGTCGACGACGATGACGTAGCGCGTGAAAATCAGCTGGCCGAGTCCCCA
>JAKIWX010000124.1 GCA_022749845.1 Thermoplasmata archaeon | reverse complement strand
TGCGGCATGACCGAGGAGGAGAGCCAGGCCGCGACCGAGCGTCCGCCCGAGCCGTCGCCCCCGGCGGAGCCCGTCCCGGAAATCCCGGCCGAGCCGGACTGGGCGACGAGCTACAAGTACCTCCTCGCGGAGTTCGACAACTACCGCAAGCGGGTCGAACGGGAGCGCGACCAGCGGGGTCGAGACGCCCGCGCGCTTCTCCTCCGGGACCTACTGCCCCTTTACGAGGGCCTTTCCAAGGCGAGCGAGTCGATTCGCTCGCTTCCCTCCACCGACCCCCTTCGCCGAGGACTCGAGCTCCTCCACAAGGAGTGGGAGCGGTTCCTTGACAAGGAAGAGGTAGCCGCGGTCGCTCGCGTGGGCGAGCTGTTCCGACCTGAGGTGATGGAAGCGATGGGGGAGACGCCGACAACCACGCCCAAGGCGGACGGGACAGTCGCCGAGGTGGTCCTGCAGGGCTACCTCGTCGGGACGCGACTCCTCCGTCCCGCGCGGGTCATCGTCGCGAAGCGGGTCGAGGCGAAGGAACAAGTCGACGAGGAGCCGCGCGTCGGCTTCGATGGGGAGGGGCCGTGACGACGGAGCGCTCCTCCGAGATCTCTGGGTTCTACCGCCTGTCGATCGCGGACCGGCGCGAGCGACTCAGGACGTGGGCGGGTCTCACCGATGCCGAGCTCGCTTCCTACGAGTTCCCGCCGGGAATCGACCCCGGGATCCTCGACCGGATGATTGAGAACGTCGTCGGGGTGTTTCCCCTGCCCGTCGGCATCGCGACGAACTTCCGCGTGAACGGCAAGGACTACCTCGTTCCGATGGTGATCGAGGAACCCAGCGTGGTCGCCGCTGCCTCGAACGCCGCGAAAGTCGCGCGGGCCGCTGGTGGATTCTCGGCCCAGAGCTCGAGCCCGATCATGATCGGTCAGGTGCAGGTCCTCGATGTTCACGATCCTGCGGCCGCGCGCATACGGATCCTTGCCGAGCGGGACCAACTCCTCGCCGACGCGAACACGAAGGACCCGATGCTCGTCAAGTTCGGGGGAGGCGCACGGGAGATCGAGGTACGCATCGTCCCGAGTCCCCGCGGGACGATGCTCATCGTCCACCTCCTCGTCGATGCGCGCGACGCGGGCGGCATGAACGCCGTCAACACGATGTGCGAAGCGCTCGCCCCCACGCTCGCCCGGCTCTCGGGGGGACGCGCGCTCCTCCGGATCATCTCGAACCTAGCCATATTCCGACTCGCCCGGGCGACCGCGACCTTTCCGAAGGAGCTGCTCGCGAGCGGGGACCGATCGGGGGAGGAGGTCGTGGAGGCGATCCTCGACGCCTACACGTTTGCGGCCGTCGACCCGTTCCGTTGCGCCACCCACAACAAGGGGATCATGAACGGCATCTCGGCGGTAGTCGTCGCCACCGGTAACGATTTCCGTGCGGTGGAGAGCGGCGCCCACACCTTCGCTGCGTTCCACGCGGAGGACGGGGGCATCGTGAAACCGCTCACGACCTACGAGAAGGACCCGAAGGGGAACCTCGTCGGGACGATCGAGCTCCCCATGGCCGTGGGCCTCATCGGGGGCGCGACCGCGGTCCACCCCACGGCGAAGACGAACGTGAAAGTTCTCGGCGTGAAGTCGGCCTCCGAGCTCGCCCAGGTGATCGTCTCCGTGGGCCTCGCGCAGAACTTCGCCGCGTTGCGAGCCCTCGCGACCGAGGGGATCCAACGCGGGCACATGGAGCTCCACGCGAGGAACATCGCCGCGACCGCCGGGGCGAAGCCCGAGGAGGTGGACGCCATCGTCCGCAAGCTCGTGGCGGAGCACGCGATCCGGATCGACCGCGCGCGGGAGCTCCTCGAGGAGCTCCGTCGCGGAGGAACCGCGTGAAGGTCGGCGTCCTCTCGCTCCAGGGTGATTTTCCGGAACAGGCCCGCGCGATCGGCCGACTCGTCGGTGAGTCGTCTGTCCGGCTCGTACGGCACCGCGACGAGCTCGAAGAGGTGGATGCGCTCCTCCTTCCCGGAGGGGAGAGCACGACGATTGCGGACTTGCTCGAGCTCTCGGGACTCGCGGAGCCCCTCGAGCAACGTATCCGCGATGGCCTCCCCGTGCTCGCGACTTGCGCGGGGCTCATCCTGCTCGCGCGGCGCGTGGAGCGCAGCAGCTCGGGCCTCGACCCATCCCCGCTCGGGCTGCTCGACCTCACTGTCCGCCGGAACGACTACGGTCGCCAAGCGGAATCGTTCGAGGCGCCGGTCAAGGTGGTGGGTCTCCACCGACCGTTCCCGGGCGTGTTCATCCGGGCTCCGCGCCTCCGCTCCATCGGACCCGGGGTGGAAGTGTTCGCCCGCTGGGGCAAGGAGCCGGTGGGCGTCCGCTCGGGCATGCTCTGGGGACTCACCTTCCACCCCGAACTTGCCGAGGACCCGCGCCTCCACGCGCTCTGGCTCGCCGAGGTCGCTCGGAAGTCTCAGAGCACGACGAAGAAGAAGGCGAGCGCGACGAGAAGGAAGAGACACCCGAAAGCCACCGCCAGCCAGTAGGCGCGGCGACTCGGATTCCTCCAGCTCCCCACGAAGATCGGGATGGGCCCGATTAGTACGACCCCTCCCGATCCCACGGACGCTTGGTTGGCGCCGGCGCCAACGGTCGGATTCGGGGGCGCGGGGAGATCCTCTCCGAGCGAGAAGAACAACAGAACTATCCCGGCGACAATTCCGAGCACGCCGAGCCCGAAGAGCGCCGAGGAGCCGGTGACCACCGGGACGATGAGGAGAAGGTAGAGGTGCGCCTCCCCGCGCTCCACCGCCAGCGCAACGGCCAGGATTCCCGCCAGGAGGAGGGCAGTTCCCGCAGCCCGCTGCACGCGCACGGTAGCTACCGGAACGTGTCGAATCGGTAGGGCTCGAGCGGTTCCTCCCCGATGGCCATCAGAAACTCCGGAGGGGTCAGGATCGGGCGCTGGAAGAGGGAGGCGTCGTCCGTCGCGATCCTGGGGCAGGCGGTGTTCACGTAGGCGTCCAGAGCGCGTCCCTCGAGGTCGGCAGGATCCAGCCGGCCGAAGGCGATGACCGTCGCGCTCCGCCCCCGGGCTTCGGCCCGTCGGCGCAACGACTCGGCCATCGCGCCGCGGAACTGCCCTGCGAAGGAGGAGACGAGGATGCCCCAATGTTGGGCGTCGCGTGCCGTCGCGACTCGTAGCAGCCGCTCCCTGACCAGCGAGGCACGGTCGATCGGGGGCTCGAGCCGGTTCTGCAGGGGGTCGAGGGACCAGACCGGCAGGTCGACAGTGAGGGCGAGGCCGCGCGGGTGGAACTCCCCCGTCCCGAGGAAGAGGAACCCCTCGACCTCCGCCCGGAGCGCTTCGGCTGGGGAGTAGTTGCACCCCAACGCCTGGGCCGAGTAGGCGAGGCGCCGGTCTCCCGTGGCCGTGCGGACATCGTAGCCACGGTCGGCGAGGGCGCGCGTAAGCGGGCCGACGAGGTCCAAGTGCTGTACCGAAGCCACGAGCCCGAGCGAGTGTGGTAGCTCCGCCGCCGCCACGGTGGCGGCGAGAGCCGCGGGATTTCCCCCAGGCTCGCGCATCTCAACGAAGTACGT
>JAKIWX010000123.1 GCA_022749845.1 Thermoplasmata archaeon | reverse complement strand
CGCCGGCCAGTGCAGCCTCACGTGGACGCCCTTTGACAACACCATCGGCTACGTGACCATCTCGGCGAGCTTCGTGGGGAGCAAGGCGTTCTACCACAGCTACTCGTCGACCACGGTCACCGTGTTCGGCGGCGGGGACTAGACTCCCTCTCGCGTGCCCAGCGCTCCCCGCGACGCCGTAGCCGGCACCTTGCATGGAGCCTGCCGCGCAGAAGATCGGATTGCGGCCGCCCGGAAAGACTA
Source organism: Thermoplasmata archaeon (assembly GCA_022749845.1). Taxonomy (GTDB): domain Archaea; phylum Thermoplasmatota; class Thermoplasmata; order Lutacidiplasmatales; family UBA184; genus JAKIVR01. The sequence goes on along the minus strand of JAKIWX010000123.1, from coordinate 3,409 downwards.
GATAACCCCGTCCCGCGTGCGGAACGACCGGGCCACGGCCCAGGAAGAGAGGTAAGCGAGATGGCGTCCGAAGCGAAAATGGTGAGTCTCATCCCCGTCCGGAACATGAGCCGCGCGATCAAGTTCTACAAGAAGGCCCTCGGAGGGAAGCTGCGGGACCGGGGGCGGGGTCCGATGAGGGACTTCTGGGCGTCCCTAAGCGTCGGCGGCGCCGAGGTGTGGTTCGTGGCGCCCGAGGAGCGTGAGAAGAGGAAACTCGCCTACCACACCTTCCTCGTGAAGGACATCAAGCGTTACGTGGCGAAGCTCAAGAAGCGCGGCGTCAAGTTCGAGAAGGCCGAGCCGATGGGGAAGGACTCCAGGATCGAGGGACCCATCGCCTTCGAGCGCTACGGTGCCTCGGCGATGTTCAAGGACTCCGAGGGAAACCTGCTCATGGCTTGGCAGAACGCCGTTCCGATGTGAACGCTTGGATGGGCTCGTCCACAACGCTCGTTGCGGGAGAGTCGGCTGGCGCCTCGTAGGACGAGGCCGCCGGTCGGCTTCGCTGGGATGACTTGATCAATCAGGCCGCCACCGAGCGTTCGCTCCGACCCGCTTGACCCGTGGGGCGGAGGGGCGCTCTGTCCAGACCGGGGGCAGCCCTCGCTTGGCCTAGCTAGGATGGTCGTGGCCCAGGTTCGGCGCCTAGAGCGAGTTCCTCCGATCTTCGCCTGGCGGGTAGTCCTTCAGCACCGAGGGGGAACGGAGCGACGGTCCTGCTCCCCGGGAAGCCCAATCGAGGTTCTCGACGGCCGAGCCCCTGCGGACGGTCCTTGGGGATGAAGTCCCTGGTCGAGGGCCGCGCAAGGAGTGCGCTCCACGGCGCCACCACATCCACGAGGGCTCCGAGGAGTCCTGCGAGGACTAGCCGGAAAGCAGGCGTGGAACGGGGGATGTAGGCGGCGTGGAGGCGGTACCCTTCGAGGTAGGCGAGGACCATCGACACCCACACGAACCCCGTGAACACCCCGGTGAGGAGGAGAATCGGGCCGTAGTGTAGCACAACACTCGCGACCAGGATCGCGACCGAGGGGAGCGCGGAGAACCAGGAGAGCGCCGAGTACGCGAGCGTGAGACGCCGGCGGGCCGGGAGCTCGGGGGATCGAAGTAGGGCGTGAAGAATCCCGTGAACCCATCGACGTCGCTGGCGGAGCTGGTCGCCGAGCGAGAACGCCCCTTTCTCGTAGGCAAACCCCCGCAGAATCCCGAACACCGAACCGAAGCGCGCGCGAACGCGGATCTCGAACTGGAGGTCCTCCGCGGGTGCGTACCCGATCGAGTCCCAACCGATCTCGTCTTCCACATCGGCGCGCACCAGGAAATGGGAGCCGTGGAATCCCGCCGTCGGATTCCCGGGTCGGGTCATCGAGTCGAGCACGCGGAAATCGTCGTACGAACGGGAGAGCTCCTGGACATGGCTCGCCGTGCCGCCCCAATCTAGCGGGTAGAGTATCACCCCCGCCCCGAGGAGGCCCGACGTCCCACCCACGAACTCCGCGATTCCCGAGAGCGTGTCCTCCCCCACGCACGTCTCCTCGTCCTGGTGGTACACCCAGACCTGCGGTCCCGACAGGCGTAGCCCCCGTCGCGCCTCGACGGCGAACTCGAGGGCGCGGGCCTTGCCTCGTGTCGCAAGCGGAGTCGTGTACTCCTTCGGCACGACAAGCACACGCGCGCCCGCGGCCCGGAGCTTCTCGTAGAGGCTGGGGGCCGTGGAGTAACCCTCCGGTTCGATCACGAGCCACAGCTCGTGGCGGAACCCGAGTCGGGGGGTGTTCCGGACCCAGTAGAGCACGGACCGGGCGGTCTCGTCGATCGCCCGGGAGTTCCTGCCGATCGCCGTCACCTGGAAGACCACGGTGGGGACGCTCACGATTGCCTCGGGAGGGTGAGCGGCGTCTCGCGGAGCACCCGGTGCGTCCCGCGGAACGCGGCCATGAAGAACGGTACAGGGAGCATCCAGATCACCGGCAGGAGCGCGAGCCACCAGCCCGGGAACGGCTCGCGCGAGAGGAGGAGGACCGCCTCGAGCGCGAGACTGATCGCCGCCGAGAGAAGCAGCGTGATCCAGACTACTCTGGGCCACCGCCGGTGGAGACCGATCACGGTCGTATTGTACCGTTCGGAGGTGAACGCCTCGAACGGTGCATCCTGAGTCGGTCGACGCGGAACCGGACGTACCGCTGGAGGGGCGCCTCGAAGTTGTGGCGGAGGTCCTGGTCGCTGAGAGGGGGCACGTTCACGAGCACCGCGAGTCGCGCCGGGCGATGTCTCGGGACCCGCGGGGCCCCAATCGTTCGCGCGGATGAACGCCAACTCCTCGACGGCCTCTCCGAGGTCTCCCTCGAGCCGGTCGATGCTCTCGCGAAGTCCGTGGGAGTCCGCCTCCACTCGGTGGAGCTCGCGACCGAGGCCGGAAGCAGCGACGCGGGCCCGGGCGAGACGCTCGTCCAGGTAGAGGGAGGGACTTCCGGTCGGCGGCGCGATTCCCGCCAGCGGGGTGGGCTTCACCGAAGCCGCAGCGGAGGTCGTGCTCGGGGGGTCGCCGGGCGAGGCGGTCCCAATCGACGAGGCGCGTCGTAGCTCGAGCTGCATCTGAGCGAGGTCCCGGAGCACCGCCGCCGTCGCCTCGTCCGAGAAGTCGATCACCTCACCTTCCGACCAGGGAACGGTTGCCCGGGCGGCAGGGGCGCTCCAATCCGAACCGGCCGGAGGGACCCAGAGGGACCTCCACCATGCCTCGACGTTCGAGCCGGGCGTGGCCTCGGGCAGTCCTGCGGCTGCAGTTGACACACTCCCCGGCCCCGCACCAGCGGTCGGGACCGGAGGGCGCGCCCCATCGAGGCGACCCGGCACCGACGGATTTTCAACGCGCGGGGGTTAATTCTATGGGTTCGAAGCGAACCGCAGCCGCCCTCGCGTTCAACGAAGCAGCGGGCCGAGCGCAAACAGGCCCACCAGGAGGAGGAGGAGCACCACCGTGGCGATCCGGGCGAGGACCGGGTCCTTCGCTCGCCAGAATCCGTAGATCCCGAAGGCGACCCTAGCGACCGGGGTTGCGACGAGGACGAGCAGGCCGAGGGCCGCGATCCCGACCCCATTGCCCTCGAGGAAGTACCGTCCGATGGAGGAAAGGTCGAACGCCATCCGGTTCGCAACCGGGTCAAACACGTTCAGGGAGAGCGCACCTCCCTCGATCAACACGCGGAGGGCACCCACCAGGGCGATCGCGGCTGCGAAAGCGAGCCCGGTCCTGAGAAGGCGCGACATCTGGTGGGTCGTCGCCGCCGGGAGATTGCGGTCTCCGCCCCCCGCACCCGGTTCGTCGGTCATGGAAACCCGACCCCCCGGAGGATGAGCTCGGCGG
>JAKIWX010000122.1 GCA_022749845.1 Thermoplasmata archaeon | reverse complement strand
TCGGAAGCCGTACAAGAAACTTGAACTCGACCATCTCGAAAGGGGTCGTGTGCCGATGCCGCAGGAGGTAGCGGATGAGCCCGCGATCGTCCCGGAGCGATTTCGTACCGCGGCCGTACGAAACCCGGGCCGCCTGGACGATCGCGTTGTCGTCCCCCATGTAGTCGACGAGGGTGACGAACCCGTGGGTCAGCACGCGGCGGGGAACGCCGACGAGCGCGTCGGCGGCCGGCACCGCCGGTCGGCGCATCGCGCCGCCCTCTTCTGCGCCCGCCATCGTCGCGCGGAGCGGCCGCCGGGATTTAACGCGGCTTCGCCCGACGCTCGGCTCCCCAAACCGTATAGTCCGCCTCCCGCTCGATAGACGGGAGGCCCGGATGGCGCGGATCTTCATCGGGGTCGCGTGGCCGTACGCGAACGGGCCGTTCCATTTGGGCCACCTCGCGGGCGCGTACCTTCCCGCCGACGAATTCGCGCGTTTCCACCGCCTGAAGGGGGACGAGGTGCTGATGGTCTCGGGCTCCGACATGCACGGCACGCCGGTGAGCCTGCGGGCCGAACGGGAAGGAGTCCCCGCCGAGGCGATCGCGACCCGGTACGACGCGGTGAACCGGGAGTCCATCCGGAAGCTCGGACTTTCCTACGACCTGTTCACGACCACGCATACTCCGCTGCACGCCCGCGAGGTCCAGGATTTCTTCCTCATCCTGCTCCGGGCGGGCTTTGCGGACCGACGGACCGCCGAGAGCCCGTACTGCCCGAAAGAGAACCGATTCCTCCCGGACCGGTACCTCCTCGGCACCTGTCCGCACTGCGGCTTCGAGCAGGCCCGGGGGGACGAGTGCACGAACTGCGGCCGGGTGCTCGAGCCGCGGGATCTCGCTCAGCCTCGCTGCTCGATCTGCGGGACCCCGGCCGAGTTCCGGCCCTCGGAACATTTCTACTTTCGTCTCGACAAGCTCGCGCCGGAGCTCGAACGGTACCTCGCCGACAAGAGCTACTGGCGGGACAACGTCCGGGCCTTCACCGAGAACTTCCGGAGCTCCGGGCTACGTCCCACGCCGATCACGCGGGACCTCGCGTGGGGGATCCCCCTGCCGCTCGACGGGTACCCAGGCAAGGTGTTCTACGTCTGGTTCGAGGCGGTCATCGGTTACTTCTCCGCCTCGAAGGAGTGCGCAGAACGGTCCGGAGACCCGGAGGCGTGGCGGCCGTTCTGGGACCCCGCCTCCGGCGTGCGCGCGTACTACTTCCTCGGCAAGGACAACATCTTCCACCACACGCTGTTCTGGCCCGGGATGCTCCTCGGCCGGGGGGGGCTTGCCCTCCCGTACGACGTACCGGCGAACGAATGGCTCCGCCTCGCCGGCGGGAAGCTCTCGAAGTCTCCGGCGCAGTCCCCGACTGCCTCGGCCGAAAACCCGCTCGAGCTCCCTTCGCTCCTCGCCCGTTGGCCCGCCGACGTCATCCGGTTCTACGGGGCGCTCCGTGCCCCGCAGAACCACGACAGCGAGTACTCCGAGGCGGAGTTCGATTCGATCGCGAGCGAGGTGCTGTCGAACCAGTGGGGGAACCTGGTCCAACGGGTCCTCGTCTTCGTCCGCGACAGGTGCGCGGGGGTCGTCCCCGAGCCCCCCGAAGGATGGACCGCGGAATCCTCCGAGGTGGGGCGACGCATCCGCGCGGCTCACACCCAGATCACCGCGGAGTTCGAGGCCGTACGGCTGAAGGAGGCGCTCGAGCTCGCGTTGGTCGAGATCCGGGAGGCGAACCGGAGGTTCCAAGAGGCCAAGCCGTGGAGCGCTCCTCCGGCCGAGCGGGCTCGCGCGGTGTACGAGGGGCTCTGGTTCCTCCGAGCAGCGTCCACCTGGCTAGCTCCGGTCATCCCCGCGAGCTCGGAGAAGGTCCACCGGATGCTCGGGCTCGCCGTCCCGCTCGCCTCCGGGAGCTGGGATCGAGCGCTCGAACCTCTCGCGCCCGGCACCAGCGTCCGAGAGGTTACTCCGTTGTTCCCGCGCCCGGACGGAGCCACGGCCCGAGCTTCTCCACAGCCGCCAACGACCGCCGGTGCCACTACCTCTACGGTCCCGCGAACGGCTCCCCCTCTCGAGCTTCGCGCCGGGCGAATCACGTCGGTCGCGGTCGTCGAGGGTGCAGACCGGTTGTACCGGCTCGAGGTCGACCTAGGACCGAAGGGGGTTCGGACCGTGGTGGCCGGGCTCCGGCCGCACCTCAAGCCGGAGGAGCTCGACGGACGCCGCATCGTTCTCCTCGCGAACCTCGAGCCCCGCAAGATTCGATCGACGATCTCCGACGGAATGATCCTCGCCGCGGAGTGGGAGGGGAAAGTGCACCCCCTCCTGCCGGCCGCAGGCTCCGAGCCCGGGGCAGGCTCGACGGAGAACACCGAAGCGCTTCCACGGCTCAGCTACGCCGAGTTCGAGGCCGGGCCGCTCCGAGTAGCCCGAGTGGAATCGAGCGGCCCCGCCAGGAGCCAAGCCACCATCGGGGAAGCAAGCGTGGAGGTCGCCGGCTCCTGGCCGATCGGCACGAAGCTCGTCCTCCGCCTCAAGGCCTCGGGAGAGGAGCCGGCCGAGGTCCTCGTCCTCGACGGCGGCAAGCCGGTCGAGGTGGCGGAGCTGGTGGGCGCTGGGGCCAGGGTGCGATGAGCGGGGGCCCTCGTATCGACCTCCACGTCCACTCCGAGCACTCTGCGGACTCGTCGCTCTCGGTGGCCGAGATCGCGAACGCGATCGCCGAGCGCGGATTGCAGGGCTTCGCGCTCACCGACCACCAGTCGGTGGGGGGGCATGCCGAGTTCGTCCGGGCGAGGAACGTACACTCTCGCCTCCTGCTCCTGCGAGGCGTCGAGGTGTCGGCGCGGGAGGGGCACGTCCTTGTCTACGGCGTTTCCGAGGTCCCTCGGCGGGGTATCCCGGTCGCCGAGCTCCTCCGGTGGGCTGACGCCCGTCGCGCCGTCGTTCTCCTCGCGCATCCGTTCCGGTGGGTCCACGGCGTGGGCCGCTCGATCGCCGAGAGCGCAGCGGTGTCCGGCCTCGAGACGCGGAACGGGCGGAGCGCGCCCTCGGCGAACGCGAAGGCAGCGGAGGTCGCGACGCGGCGGAGTCTCGGGACGATCGGGGGGAGCGACGCCCATCTCCGTCAGGATGTGGGGCGAGCGTTCACGGAGTTCCCGGCCGGTGTCAGCACGGAAGAGGAGCTGCTCGAGAGTCTCCGCGAGCACCGGACGGTCGCGAGCGGCGATTCGCTCGCCGTCGGGGCCCGGCTCCGCCTCGCGGTCCGGTACGCTTCCCTCCGTCTCGGTCGCGGGCTCCGTCCCGTCTAGCCGCTGAGCCGAACGGGACGGAAGGGGCGGAGGTCGTGCGGTGGCGGCGAGCCGAGAGTTTTAATCCGGGCACGAGTGACCCTCGCGCTGCGCCAAGGTGGCAGAATGGTTAATGCGACGGACTGCAGATCCGTTTCCTGGGGGTTCGATTCCCTCCCTTGGCTCTCCTAGGCCCGCCTATCGCTGGCCCGTCTCCGCCGTAGAGCAGTGGGCCGGTCGGGGTTCCGATCGTGTTGGGGGCTCGCGGTAACTCACAAGGTATCCGGACGGACCGCGCGCGGCGCGCCGTTCACGGTCCGAGCTTGGTACCGAAGCCGTGTC